>JAFZVY010000035.1 GCA_017617575.1 Bacteroidaceae bacterium
ATGGTTTCCGGTTCCTTACCACTCAACAAGGCCACCTTCTGCTGAAGTTCAGCCACTTGCGCTTCCAGTTCGCTGACGCGTTCCTCCAAGCTATGCTTTTGTTCTGATGTCTGCATATAGTTATAGCGTGAGTTTTACAAATGTAATTGTTAGCAAATAAAAACTTTAGGTCTTTGTTTTACAAACCAAATTAGAAATCATCTATGAAAATCGAGGACAAAATTACAGAAAAAAATCCGTATTACATATATTTTTCACAATGTTTTTAACGCTCAGATGGTAAAATACACCTTCAAAGCCCCAAAGAAGCATCAATAACAGCGTAATTGCATGATGTAAAAGGCCTTGCTGCAAAGCGGTAGCAAGGGGTGAATATGTTGTGCATTACTTATAGGTATAGAGATAACATTGCATTGTTGAAGCGGTATGCAACTATTTTCATAAAACCTTTTGGCAATTTCGAAATAAATCACTACCTTTGCATTCGATGATTATGCCAATGTGAGCCAGCCCCGATGGCTATTCTTGGAACAATTCTAAATCATTATCACAGAATGTCTGACCTTTAACAATAATCTCTATGATGAACGTTGACAAGTCACAATACAATGAACAGGAAATACGTACAATGTTCATATCACCTGCCCTTAATGCCAAAGGTTGGGTGGTACCAACGAATATGCGTGAAGAGTATTATTTCACCGACGGTCGTGTTCATGTGGCAGGCAGTCATCATTCTGTGGCAGCAGGCAAGAAGGCTGATTATCTCCTTTATCACAATGGCAAGCCACTTGCCGTTGTAGAGGCAAAGGACAATAACCACGCCTTGGGTGCTGGTATTCAGCAGGCTATGGACTATGCCCTGATTCTCGACCTGAAATTCGCATACTCCAGTAATGGCGACGGATTCCTTGAGCATGACTTTATCACAGGCATGGAACGAGAGTTGAAACTTGATGAATTTCCTACTGAAGATGAACTTTACAACCGCTATCTCGACAGCAAGGACTATACACCAGAGGCTCTCAAAATAGTAGAAACACCATACTACTATGATGCATACAGCCACGAGCCTCGCTACTATCAGCGCATAGCCGTTGACCGTACAGTAGAGGCTATTGCCACAGGTCGCAAGCGTGTTCTCGTAGTCATGGCTACTGGCACGGGCAAGACATTCACAGCCTTTCAGATTATTCACCGCTTGCACAAGAGTGGTGCAAAGAAGAAAATCCTATATCTGGCTGACAGGAATATCCTCATCGACCAGACCATGGTGCAAGACTTCAAGCCATTCAAGAAGTTCATGACGAAAATCACGTCACAAGGCGATGGCATTCCAAAGATTGACTCATCCTACGAGGTGTATATGGCTCTGTATCATCAGCTTGTAGGCAAGGAAGGCAAGCCCGATCCATTCCTTGAGGTGCAGAAGAATTTCTTCGACCTTATCATCGTTGACGAGTGCCATAGAGGAAGTGCAAAAGACGATTCCGCATGGCGAAAAGTATTGGAATATTTTGACAGCGCCACCCAGATAGGTCTTACGGCAACCCCAAAGGCAGTTGATGGTGCTAACAACCTTGACTATTTCGGCGAGCCTGTATATACCTACTCGCTCCTGCAAGGCATAAACGACGGTTTCCTTGCTCCTTACCGTGTGACAGCCGACTTCATCAACATTGATTTGCAAGGCTGGACACCAGAGGAAGGTGAGCGTGACCTTCTCAATCAAGAGATAGAACGTAAACTTTACCAAAGGCAGAACATTGGTCGTGACCTTGCCATAAAACTACGTCGTGAGGTGGTAGCCCGACGTATCACCCGAATGCTCCATGACATAGGTCGCATGACAAAGACCATCGTCTTCTGTCCTGACATAGAAGAGGCTGCCGAGATGCGCACATTACTCGTCCAGATGAATGCGGATATGTGCCGTAAGTCTCCTTACTATGTTACTCGCATCGTGGGCGAGGACAAGGAAGGCAAAAAACAACTCGATAACTTCATCAGCGTTGACGAGCCTTATCCTGTCATCGTCACGACCTCGGAATTGTTGTCAACAGGCGTAGATTGCAAGACCTGCGGACTTATCGTTATCGACAAGGAGATAGGCTCAATGACCGAGTTCAAGCAGATTATAGGTCGTGGCACACGACTGCGCAAGGACAAGAACAAATGGCACTTGGAGATTCTCGATTTCCGCAATGCCACAAAGAAATTCAAGGATCCCGACTTCGACGGCGATCCTGAGCCACCAAAGGGAAATCATAAGAGCAAAGAATACACCCCACCAAAAGAACCTTCGGTCGTAGTCTCTGAACCTCATAAGAAATATATCATCAATGGTCAGGACATCCACATAGAGAGCGAACTTGTCAGCGTTCTTGGTGAAGATGGCAAGACCATGAGGACAGAGAGCGTTAAGAGCTTTGCACGCAAACAGATACGCCGACACTTTGAGAATCTTGATTCTTTCATCAAGAAATGGTCGGAGACTGACCGCAAGCAAGCCATTCTCGACGAACTGAAAGAATATGCCATTCTCATAGATGCCGTGCGCGAGAAGAACGAGGCTCTGAGAAATGCGGATATCTTCGATATCATCTGTCATGTGGCATACGACCAACCACCACTCACACGAAAGGAACGTGCTAACAACGTAAAGAAGCGTAACTATTTCGGCAAGTACGAGGGCAAGGCGCGTGAAGTGCTTGAAGCCCTACTCGACAAGTACGCAGAAAATGGCATTCTCGACTTTGAAAAGGCGGATATACTTGAAATCCCGCCTTTCAATCAAATAGGCAAACCAACAAAGATTATCAAGCTTTTCGGAGGTCCTGCGGGCTTCGAGAAGGCAATCAAGGAACTGGAAGAACAGATTTACAGGGCGGGATAAATTGAAATCTCGAATTATCGAAACCTCGATACCCCCCTAAAAAAGCAATACCAATAAATGGCAGTAAACAACATAATCAAGCGTATTCAGAATATCATGCGCTCGGATGCAGGTATCAATGGTGATGCACAGCGTATCGAGCAAATGACATGGATGTTCTTCCTCAAGGTGTATGACACTCAGGAAGAAACATGGGAATACAAGGCTTACAAAGAGAAGAAGGAATATAAAAGCATCATACCTGAGCCTCTGCGCTGGCGAAACTGGGCTATTGACGAGAAGGATGGTCAGGCTCTTACCGGCGATGACCTGCTCAACTTCATCAACAACGTCCTCTTTCCTGTTATCAAAGGTCAGGATGTGGTGTATCAAGGCAAGGAGATAAAAGGTATCATCGTCACGGCTGATACTCCTCGCTCTAAATCCATAGTGCAAGAGACCTTTGCCGACCTCAACCAGTATATGAAGGACGGCACACTACTTCGTCAGGTCGTGAACATCGTCAACGAGATTGAATTTGATGATGCTGACGACCGTCACACCTTTGGCGACATCTACGAGGGCATACTGAAGGATTTGCAGTCGGCTGGCAACGCAGGTGAGTTCTACACACCTCGCGCCCTCACCGATTTCATCGTCAAGATGCTTGACCCGAAACTTGGCGAGACATTCGGCGACTTCACCTCTGGCACAGGCGGTTTCCTCACCTCTGCCCTCAACCACATGATGCCACAGGTTAAATCCGCTGCCGATAATGAGAAATTCCAGAAAGCCGTTATAGGTCAGGAGTGGAAGCCTCTACCCTATCTGCTGAGCATCACAAATCTCCTTCTGCATGATATCGAGGCTCCTAACATCCGTCATTGTGACTCTCTCGGCACTAACGTGAGCGATTTCAAGGATAGCGACAAGGTGGATGTCATAGGCATGAATCCGCCATACGGAGGCAGCACAGGCACTTCCGTTCAGAGCAATTTCCCAAGCGCATACCGCAGTAGCGAGACTGCCGACCTCTTCATCGCCCTTATCATGTACCGACTGAAGGCTGGCGGTCGTTGTGGTGTTATCATTCCTGACGGTTTCCTCTTTGGTACTGACGGAGCAAAACTTGCATTAAAGGAGGCTTTGCTGCGTAAGTTCAATCTGCACACTATCATACGCTTGCCAGGCTCTATCTTCTCCCCCTAC
>JAFZVY010000036.1 GCA_017617575.1 Bacteroidaceae bacterium
GATATGTTCTGTAAGTTCATGGATGCGCTTAACAAACACGCAGACAGGGAACGTAGCGTTCAGTTCTATGCTAAACTGTTGGGCATTACTTCAAAGTATTTGTCTTTCGTATGCTTGCAGTATAGCCAGAGAAATGCTTCTTCTTGGATTGACGAGTACGTAGTGGCCAAGGCACGTGCACTTCAGAACGTTCACCACTATAACATCAAGCGAATCAGTCAGGAGTTGAACTTTATTTCACCAAGTAGTTTCACTCGTTTCTTCAAGCGAGTTACTGGTAATCCTCCTACAAGAATATAAGCCAAGGAAGGCTCATTATAGGAAATTTCATATCTATACCATACGGCATAAGGACTATATGATGTATAGTCCTTATGTTTTTGTGAGTAATGGACAGTAATGTAATTAACAGACAAGAAAAATACTGATTATACTATGCACATTATTCCTTTGTACACCTGGAACAAGCGTCTTCACGGGATGGGATTGTCCTGGAAGAACTTTATTAACCAACCATGGGCTGGCGGCGTCACACTCTTGGTATGTGTGATAATAGCTATGCTCTTGGCTAACCTCCCTGCCACGGGTCACATTTATCACCAATTCCTTGAGACTCATCTCACGGCACAGATAAAGAGTCCAGACGGCAGCATCGACTGGATATTTCCAAAGGACATGACCGTGGAGAAGTTCATCAATGACATATTGATGGTAATATTCTTCTTTACAGTAGGTCTTGAGATAAAGCGCGAAGTGATTTGCGGCGAGCTTTCAAGCGTTAAAAAGGCTCTCCTACCTGTCATTGCCGCTGCAGGTGGTATGGCTATGCCTGCACTTATCTACACGATATTCAACCATGGTACAATAACTGCAGGTGGATGGGGAATCCCTACTGCAACCGATATAGCGTTTGCCGTGGGAATCATGTCTATTCTGGGTAACAGAGTACCTGTAAGCCTGAAGATATTCCTTACAGCTCTCGCTATTGCTGATGACCTTGGTGCCATATTGGTTGTGGCTATCTTCTATGGCGGTAGCATAGACTTGCCACTCCTGTGCCTTGCCTTGGCTATCATTGCAGTGGTTCTAATCATGAACATCCTCGGAGAGAAGAGATTGTTCCTTTACCTACTTCCTGCCATCGTGGTGTGGTTCCTCTTCTACTATTCAGGAATACACTCTACCATGTCAGGTGTAGTCATGGCATTCCTCATCCCTATGGATGCACGATATAAGCGCCCATACTTCAACAGAAGTCTCATCAAATACAGAAACAAGCTAAACAACCCAATGACAGTGAGTGACGAGGAGACATTCCCTAATGCCTACGAGCGTCACTGCCTTCGCAGATTGAGTCACATAAGCAATAACTCCATCGGAATGAGTTATCGCCTTGAGTACAAGCTCAGTCCTTGGGTAAACTTCTGCATAATGCCAATCTTTGCACTTGCCAATGCTGGCGTTGTCATCCCAGATGTTAGTTTCTTCAACATCTTCCAATCTCTGCCAGGTATTGACGGTGCCGGATTCGTAGGAATGGGTATCTTCTTTGGCTTGCTCCTTGGAAAGCCTCTCGGCATCACCCTTGCAAGCTTCATAGCCATCAAGCTTAAAGTAGGTGCCATGCCAGACAACAGCACATGGAAGATGATGTTTGCTGTAGCATGTCTCGGTGGTATAGGTTTCACAATGTCTATATTCGTGGATACACTATCCTTCGGTGGTCTTGGTGCAGAAGAAACAGAGACATTACGCTCAAGCGGCAAGATAGCAGTATTGCTTGGCTCCCTTTGCTCTGGTATCCTTGGAAGCGTGCTTATCACCATGTTCCACAAGCTTGAATGCAAAGGCAAATAACATAGCCAAACATGGCTCTGAAACAATAATAAAAGACAAGTAACGTCATACAAGAGAAGAACCTGTATTCCTAAGCGGAATACAGGTTCTTCTCTTATGTGATTCATCAATATCTCTTACCTGAATATAGATAGATATTTTTCGTACAAAAAGTGATTTTGCGTTACGTTGATAAAACAAGAACTGCAATTGCAATCAGCAATCCTATATGATTATTCTATTCTGCAAAGCGAAGTGTCTCAACCTTTGAGAGACGTGCACGAAGCTTATCCATAAGTCCCTTGCGGATACGGAGAGTCATGGTGCAATCACTGTCGTAACCCTGTGAGATGATTTGAGGTTCTTCCTCCTTCACTATGCGCATCACATCGTTCATGAATGGATATTCAAATGTGAAGTCTATATCAACGTCAACTGTGCGTTCAACAATATCTGCATTGGCTATAGCCTCGGCGGCTGCAAGACGGTATGCAACAATGAGACCGCTCGTACCAAGTTTCACACCACCGAAGTAGCGCACTACGATGATGAGAATGTTGGTAAGTTCATTAGAGTTAATCTGTCCGAGGATAGGCTTTCCTGCTGTACCAGAAGGTTCACCATTATCGTTGGCACGAAACACTTCCCTATCTGCACCTATCATGTAGGCATAGCAAACATGACGCGCATCGTAGTACTTCTTACTGTACTCCGCTACGTGTTCCTTAACCTCATCAACCGATGAAACAGGTATGGCAAAAGCGAGAAACTTACTACGCTTCTCCGTGTACTGACCCTCGGCTAGCGCACTAATTGTCTTGTAGATGTCCAATGTGAAAAAATTAAGAATTAAGAGTTAAGAATTAAGATTTATATAAGAAAACCTTTCATCTTATCCATTAAAGTTAATGCAAATATAGTGCAAACAAAGCAAAGAAACAAATTAAGAGTCAAGATTTTCCTACAACGAAGAGGATAAATCCTGACTCTTAATCATTTGCCTTTGCAAAGCGTTCCAATTAAATCTTAATTCTTAACTCTTAATTCTTAATTCACAAATTCTCTACGAGAGTTTGTGTATCACAAGTCCACTTCTAAGCTTTGGTTCAAACCAAGTAGCCTTAGGAGGCATGATGTTACCGCTATCAGCAATACTCATTATCTGTTCCATAGTAACAGGATAAAGAGCCAAGGCTGTACGCATCTCACCACTATCCACCCTACGCTTCAACTCGCCAAGACCTCTAAGTCCGCCAACAAAGTCAATGCGCTTGTCACGACGAAGGTCCTTGATTCCAAGTATCTCGTCAAGTATCAACCTACTTGAGATGGAAACGTCGAGAACACCAATTGGGTCATTATCGTCATACGTACCAGGCTTAGCCTTCAGGCTGTACCACTCACCGTCCAAGTACAAACTAAACTCGTGAAGTTCCTTGGCACGATACTCCTCACTACCCTTTCCTTCAACAACAAAGTTGACTGACAACTTTGCAAGGAACTGCTCGGAAGTAAGTCCGTTAAGGTCTTTTATAACTCGGTTATAGTCGAGGATTGTCAACTGACTTGCTGGGAAACAAACTGCCATGAAGTAGTTGTATTCCTCATCGCCCTTATGATTAGGATTCTGCTTTGCCTTCTCAGCACCTACCAAGGCTGCTGCAGCTGAACGGTGATGGCCATCAGCAATATACAACGCAGGCATCTTAGCAAACTGAGTTGTAACAGTTTCAATATCCTTGTCGTCAGAGATTACCCAAAGCTGATGACGGAAACCATCAATAGGAGCAACGAAATCATACTCTGGCTCTGTCTTAGAATACTTATCAATCAATGCGAGAAGTACGTCATCATCAGGATAAGCAAAGAACACTGGCTCGATATTAGCATCATTAACCCTAACATGCTTCATACGATCCTCTTCCTTGTCAGCACGTGTAAGCTCATGCTTCTTGATGACACCATTCTGGTAGTCACCTGAATATGCGCCCACAACTATTCCATACTGAGTCTTTACTTTATTTCCATTGGCAGGAAGACAGGAAGTCTGTGCATAGATATAGTATTGCTCCTTCTCATCCTGTACAAGCCATCCTTCACTCTGGAACTTCTTGAACTGCTCAGCAGCACTATCATATACGCGAGGGTCGTACTCACTCGTGCCCTCTGGGAAGTTAATCTCTGGCTTGATAATATGGTAGAGCGATTTCTCATTTCCTGCTGCTTCTGCCCTTGCCTCCTCAGAGTCAAGAACATCGTACGGACGAGACTCAACCTCCTCCACCAATGACTTAGGAGGTCTTACCCCCTTAAATGGTTTTACGATTGCCATAATTAGGTTTTGAATTAGTATTGGTTAGTTAATCGTGTTAATATTCTGTTTTATTTTGGAAGTAAATAAAAGTAAAACGAAGTAAAGGGACGGATGACCGTTCGCAGCAAAAGCCTTTTCTGGTAAGACAAACGTCTTTTTACTCCTCTTAACTCCTCTTTACTATTAATTTTTTTATGCAAGACATAAAAAAGGGGATTTAGAACAAGAACGGCTACCCCACTCACATCCTAAAACCCCTTATCTATATTCAAGAATTACTTGTTTACCTGGAACTTTGTTACACCATCCTTGATGTAGCCAACAATCTGGTTAGCTGCAGCAAGACCAGCATTTGTATTAGCCTCGGCTGTCTGAGCACCCATCTTCTTAGGTGTAGAGAAGTATCTTCCCTCAAACTTAGAGAACTCCTCATGAGCATCTGGCATGATGTCAGTAATGTATTTGAGGTCTGTTCTCTCAGCAAGAAGTTCAAGAAGCTCTGGCTCGTTGATAACTTCCTTACGTGCTGTGTTAATCAAGATAGCTCCCTTCTTCATTGTAGAGCAAAGAGCCTTGTTGATTGACTGCTTAGTCTCAGCAGTTGCAGGAATGTGCAATGACACGATATCAGAGCACTTGAAAAGGTCTGCCTGAGAAGCACATGCCTTAACGCCAGCTGCCTCGATAACTTCTGCTGGGCAGAATGCATCGTATGCACATACTTCCATACCAAAGCCCTTAGCAATGCGAGCAACGTTACGTCCAACATTACCGAAGGCAAGAATACCAAGAGTCTTACCCATAAGCTCTGAACCTGCCTTACCGTTGTAGAAGTTACGAACTGTAAACACGAGAAGACCAAGAACAAGCTCTGCTACGGCATTTGCATTCTGACCAGGAGTGTTCATTACAACTACATTGTGAGCAGTAGCAGCCTCGAGGTCAACATTATCGTAACCAGCTCCGGCGCGAACAACAATCTTAAGGTTCTTTGCAGCATCAAGTACCTCTGCATCAACCTTGTCAGAACGAATGATAATAGCGTCAACGTCTGCTACAGCAGCAAGAAGCTGAGCCTTCTCTGTATATTTCTCAAGAAGTGCAATCTCAAAACCTGCACCTTCAATGATTTCCTTAATACCAGCAACAGCAGGAGCAGCAAAAGGCTTCTCTGTTGCAATTAAAACTTTAGCCATGTTATATTTATGTTATAAATGATATTCAGTCTTAGTTCCTTAAGTTATGAAACTAAAGTAATCCTATATAATCTACCTTGAATAGAAAATATAGGACTACCATATATGTATTCAATTAGTGAGCTGCCTCAAACTCCTGCATACATGCTACGAGAGCCTTAACACCCTCTACTGACATTGCGTTATAGCAAGATGCACGGAAACCACCAACATCACGGTGTCCCTTTACACCTACCATACCCTTAGAAGTAGCGAAGGCAAGGAACTCAGCCTCAAGATCCTTGTACTCTTCCTTGAGTACGAATGTGATGTTCATGAGTGAACGGCTATCCTTCTCTGCAGTACCAACGAACAACTTGTTGCGGTCAATCTCTGCATAAAGGATGTCAGCACGCTCCTGTGCACGCTTAGCCATAGCCTCTACACCACCCTGAGCCTTAATCCACTTAAGGTTCTGAAGAGCACAGTAGATAGGAACTACAGGAGGAGTGTTGACCATAGAACCCTTATCAACGTGAGTCTTGTAGTTAAGCATTGTAGGAATCTGACGGCTTACCTTTCCGAGAAGCTCGTCCTTTACAATAACAAATGTCACACCTGCCATAGAGAGGTTCTTCTGTGCACCACCATAGATCATGCCATACTTGCTGACATCGATTGGGCGTGAGAAGATATCTGAAGACATATCTGCAATCACTGGGATTGGAGAGTCGAGGTCCTCACGAAGCTCTGTACCGTAGATAGTGTTGTTAGTTGTGATGTGAAGATAATCAGCATCAGCAGGAATGTCAAAGTTCTTAGGTACGTAAGTAAAGTTCTTGTCCTTTGAAGATGCAACTTCTACTACCTCACCAAACAACTTAGCCTCTTTCTCAGCCTTAGTTGCCCAAACACCTGTGTTGAGGTAAGCTGCCTTCTTCTCAAGGAAGTTATAAGGGATCATACAGAACTCAAGACTTGCACCACCACCGAGGAAGATTACCGAGTATCCCTCAGGTATATTAAGAAGTTCCTTGAAGAGAGCTACTGTCTCATCTACTACTGGCTGGAAATCCTTAGCACGGTGGCTGATTTCCATAAGTGAAAGTCCTGAACCATTGAAATCAAGACAAGCCTGTGCAGTTGCTTCGATAACCTCTCTTGGAAGTATAGAAGGTCCTGCATTGAAATTGTACTTTTTCATTGTTATTGTTATTGGGATTAAAGTTTCGTTTTCATATCAAAACATTAAGTTCTGAATAAATTCTGTGCAAAAGTAATAAAAATCCTTTTAATATAACACAAAACTAAAGTTTTTTATTGCTTTTTATAACAATATTGCCCTTTTCCCTTTGTAAATGTACCATATTGTATAGAATTAGTCGGGCATAAGTGATAGCAACGCAAACAACCTACACACCTCTCTCCCCACTCAGGTCGGGACGACACGGCAGACAACTTTATATTACCCATAGGGCACTCCTTCTCGCACCTACCACAATGGATGCAGTTGTCCTGCGAATGGAAAGGCTTTGCCGTGATAAGATACTTATTAAAGAAAGGACGTGCCACAGCAGACTTGAACCAAGCCATCGCACCCGGGAGCGTATCGAAACATCCTCGGTCATAGTTTTTCAAATGCAGGATGACTTCATCCATTCTCACCTTGGCATTAGATAGTTTCTGTTTTTCCACTTCAGGTGCATCAACATCAAAACCCGGAAGACACACATAGGTATTAGGCATCTGAACGGCATAGCCAAGTGCCACATTCCAATTCCTACTACGAGCGATGTCCAACATCTGTTCCTTTGTCTTACCCGTGTCATCGCCACAAGTACAAACAAAATAGACATACTCAGCACCCTTTACACTAAGGTTTGCAATAAACTTAGCCACGAGCTCAGGCACTCCCCATGCATACACAGGGAACACAAAGCCCAGCCGTTCGCCATCCGCCAATTCGTAAGTCACATCCGCTTCCAGTACATCAGGGATAAAGACACATCTATCACCCAGAGCCACCGAAAGGGCATTTGCAACATACTCCGAATTGCCAGAGCCAGTGAAATAGAATATCATAATGATTTATTTACAACCAATTCTTTCTCTTAAACCACCAAAGAGACAGAATTGTAGAAAATACACAAGTAATTATAGCAATCGGGAAACCTCCTGACCAATTCTCCATACCATTAATCAGGTTCATACCAAACATACTCGTGATGAGCGTTGGGAACATGATAATCATGTTAAGCGACGTGAGAAGTCGCATAACACTATTCATATTATTATTAATGATATTGGCGTATGTATCCATCGTAGAATTAAGGATGTTAATGTAGATGGAAGTAGTCTCACGCGCCTGATTCATCTCAATGTTAACGTCCTCAATAAGCTCAGCATCAAGTTCATCAACAGGAAGGCGGAACTTTAGCTTTGAAAGCAAAGTCTCGTTTCCCTTGATGGAAGTTGCAAAGTAAGTAAGACTATCCTGCAAGCGAGAAAGATTTACAAGATCCTTATTGTCTATATGACGGTCGAGGTCACGCTTGGCTTTCTCAATAATGCCGTTAACCTGCTTCAGATACTTCAAGTACCATACTGAAGCAGAGAGGAAGATACGGAACACAAGGTCTGAGGCATCGGTAAAACCTTCGCCACGACGCATCTGATGGTTGATGAAGTCAAGCATCATTCGTGTCTCCTGATTACATATAGAGATAATCTTGTCATCCTTGATAACAATACCAAGCGGAATAGTAGTATAAGGTGAACGAGAAGAGAAACTCTTGAGATGTGGAATACGAAGGATAATCATAAGCCATCCTTCATCCAAGTCATAACGGGCACGCTCATCAGTATCGGCTACGTCCGAAAGGAAGTAGTCAGGCATACCGAGTTCGTTCTCCAAATAATTCACGTCGTCATCCACAGGACACGTAACCTGCACCCAGCAGTTAGGCTGCCAAGTATCCAAGTGCTTTATACCACCATTAAAATTCCAGAATGTTCGCATTGTCTGAATCTTTACTTTAACGAGAACAATAAAAGTACATAAAGATTCTGACCATGCTTGAATAAGTCAAAACCTTTATCCGATATTACTATTACTATTCGCCGGATAATCGTCCATAACTTCTTTGTTTTAATTTTTTGCAAAGGTACGATAATATTGGAAAACACAAAGCCCTTCCACTCAAAAAACTTTCCTTTTCATAATTTTTTTATTACAACCATTCACAAACTAATACACTTCAGTCCACCATACACCATAAATACTGTCAAATACTCCATAAAAGCAATTCAGTTTTCCTTATAATCATAACCACGTTTCACATATTATTTATAACTTTGCATCGTCAGATAACTAATACCATAGTTTGACAACAACAACTAAAACTAACATCAAACAAAATTGAAATACAAATGAAACATCAGCATCTTATACTTGCAATGCTACTTACAATTCCTTGCCACAGCATCCATGCGCAACTACCAATAACAACTGAAACAGAATCAGTTGTATCTTCGCCATTCGACAATCCGTCCAAGGAATTGACAACTGTTGCGCCATCAGGTTTACTCTCTCGTGAGCAAGCCCTCTTTGACATCAGTGCATTACTTTACACCCTAAGCGAAGTACATCCAAATATGTACGCCAACACAGGGCAAGAGAAACTATTAAAAACATTCAGTAACATAACAGCCCAAGTTCCTGACTCCATTAGCAACGTGGATTTATACCGTCTCATTACACCTTGGATATCAATGATAGGCGACGGCCACACAAGAATTGGCTTTCCTTACAATAGTTATTTCACACAAAATCTAAAACGTTTCCCCCTCAAGGTAAACGTTGGTGAAGATTATTCCATGACAGCTACAGCAAGTCTTGACAACATCATCCCCGTTGGAGCTAAAATACTTACGATTAACGGAGTAAAAGTTAAGGATATGATTGAGCACATGATGCAATACACATTCGGAGAACGTGAGTTTTACAAAATTATGCAAATAAATCAGGAGTTTGCATTATACATACACCTATTATATATATCAGATCAATACAAAGTGGAATACACTGAGCAAGGACAAAAGACAGTCAAAACCGTCACACTCCCTGCAATTTCATTTGATGAAGCACGCACAAGAATATTACCACACCCACAAAAGAACACACAAACGACAACATCTGCAGAATCTTACTCATTCCGAATACTCAATGATTCACAAGTTGCAATCATGAACTTCAAACAATGTTGGGATGCAGATAAAATGAAAGTATTTGCAGACTCTATGTTCACAACACTAAAGGAAAAAGGTATCAAGAACCTAATCATCGACATACGAGAAAACGGAGGAGGAGATTCAAGAGTCGGTGACGAACTATTACGCTTCATAGCACCAACTCCATTCCAACAGTTCGGACAAACCATGGTACGAATCACACCAACATCAAGCAAGATGATAAAGGGAAACTTCAAGACTCCAAATATCTATTGGTATGGAAACAACACACTTGAGCCAACATATTATGGGACAGACAAATTCTTTGACGGCAAAGTTTATCTACTTATAAGCCATCGCACATTCTCATCAGCCAGTTCATTTGCATGGGCATTCAAACAATTCAAATGTGGCACAATCATTGGAGAAGAGACAGGTGGCATGTCCGTAAGTTTTGGAGACATACTTATATATACTTTGCCAATATCCAAACTGCAATGTTCCATCTCCTACAAACGCTTCTGGCTCTATGGTTCTGACGAAAAAGATATCCACGGAACCATCCCAGATATCATTACTCCAAAAGCAACCACCTAC
>JAFZVY010000037.1 GCA_017617575.1 Bacteroidaceae bacterium
ATCTCAATCAAAATGTCAAAGAGCGTACTTTGTTTGATAACTTATAAAGCAGTGCGAATTTATTGCACCAGTACTAATTAACAATTAACAATTAATAATTAACATGCAGGTACGCCGAGTGGGGTAATTAACAATTAATAATTAACAACTAAGCGTAGCGGTCTCACTGACCGTAGGGAAGTAATTAACATGCAGGTTCGCTGGGTTCAGATAACATGTTGATTTGACAGTTGCTTGCAGGCAATTCTAAATAATTGAGGCTATAGCATCCTTGGGTGCTATAGCCTCTGTTGTTGGGTTACTTATAGGGTTGAATGGATTGTTGTTGGCTTTATTTCCACATCTGTCCCAAATATAGATTGTATTGTCTTAGGAAGTCCTGTCCTTGTCCATACCTCTGTCAGGTTCCTTCCGTGTTCGTCTGTGAAGCTGAGAGTGAAAACGTCGTCGTTGAGCCACTCAATCTTGCAGTCGTGGTCCTTCTCAATGATTTGAGCGTTGCTCTTCACGTCCAAATCCCAGTAAAAGAATGTTGTGCCAATGTTAACAATCATATCCTTTTCACCATATATCTTGTACATTGGCCTTGAAGGTGTCTGTATTATCTCCACTCCTGCTACTGTTCCCTTTGTGCCTACAAGTCCCCAGTATCCTGCAAACTTGTGCTTGACGTTCTTGTCCTTCATCTCGAGAAGCTTTATTGAACGTGACATCCTCTTGGAGATGTTGTTCTTGTCGTACAGCTCCGTGATGAATTCGCCTAATGGGAATATCTCGGGTTCATTAGGTCTTACGGAGTTGAACCATTTCAAGGCGAAGTGCTTGTCGTTGCTGTCATAGATGCGTGTGCCCTTGCCATCGCGACCTGTTGGGACGTCACCTGTGTACTTGTAGGCTCTTGGCTCGTCTGGACGCAGGGAGAATGTGAATTCCTTCTGTGTGTCGCTATTGATAAGTACTGTGACTGGAGTCTTCTCAGAGCAATACTTGTACTGGTCAAATTCTGGTGTGTGTTCCGGGCGGTTGTTCTCGTAGGTCAACTTGCTCAGTCTGTATAGTCCTTTAGGGTCTTCCTTCTGTGCAAATACGCTTGTTGAAGTAATGATAAGTGTTAAAAGTATAGCTGAAAGTTTCATAATGTTTTATGTTTTTTTGTTTGTTATTATTCTGTATTTCTCTCTCTTGAAGTTGTGTGCCTTTATTTCTTGATTAGGGTAACTCTTCCGTTGATGGCACTCTTAATCTGTTTCCAGTTCTTAGGTATCCAGTAGTCGCCTGTCACGTTGAGGCGTAGGATGTATAGAGTGCCGTCTTTGCCCATTTCTGCAAGTACGTAGTCAGACAGTGCAATGTGGTTGATTCTGTACTTCGTCGTGCTTCTTAGTCCGCTGAAGGAAAAATGCCTGTTTGACATTTCTATCTCGCAGCACTCCTCTGGATGGTTGCTCACATAGTCCTTTGCCTTCTCAAGGAGTGT
This sequence comes from Bacteroidaceae bacterium, assembly GCA_017617575.1. Lineage (GTDB taxonomy): Bacteria > Bacteroidota > Bacteroidia > Bacteroidales > Bacteroidaceae > Minthosoma. The sequence goes on from JAFZVY010000037.1 coordinate 1,478, forward strand.
TCTGTAGCATTCCTTGGCGTTCTCCTTGCTGATGATGTAGAGCATTCCTGTTGACTCGCTTGCACCAATGTCATCCCTATTAAACACTAAAGAATGATAGTATGTTGTGTTGTCTGTGTCATTCTTTATATTTTTGATGATGTTCACAGGCAGGTGCTTGCTGGCAGAATCTTTTGGATTGTCATACTTGTACTTTACAGGATAGGCTTTTGCCGTCTTTGTCTCCTTTGCGAGGAGGGAGTCAAACGATTCCATGTGGAAGTTGTGGTATGGGCTCTTAGCCGTGTTCTCTTCAGTGGAGAGTATGAGCAGGTTGCCATTGCCGTTCACATAGTCGAAGAGGCATGTCTTCATTGTCCTGAACCACATCTTCCTGTTGCTTTCCTTGAGTGACAGGAGCATCTTTATCTCTTGGAGCTGGTGACGGCTTGGATATGTTGCCAAGTGTGTCTGTTCCAGCATCTCGTAGTCGCCTGACCACAGGAAGTTCTCATTGTATGCCTTGCCCAAATCCAGTAGGTACTCATTGTTCTTGCCATAGCCCTTTAGTGCAAGTGAGTAGGTAATGGTGTCTGTCATGTCGCTGTGATTCTCGTACCTGTATGACTCGATGCTGTTTCTTGCCTTTCCGTCAAGGAACACTCTGATGGAATCCACGAGCCTTGGTACTCTGTTGTTGTCATTGAGTACCTCCCCCTTACGGAGAATGTCCTTGTTTTCAAATACGATATTGTATCTTGTGGCAATTCGCTTCACGTCGTTCATGCGTGACACGGATATCCTTGCCCCGTTCTCCGAGAGATAATCGACAAAGGAGTCCCATTGCCTCTCGTCATCTGACTGTGCCATGATGCTAAGGCTGGTCAGTGATATTATGAGTGTTAATATTGTTGCTTTCATTTTTTTTCTGTTGTTTTGTTTTGGAGTTAACTTCGTGGTGTAAAAGGGAATTATATAGGAAGTTAAAAAGACGTTTGTCTTAATCTTCAGATTAGTATCGTCCCTTCAACTACATTTTTACTCCCCTTTAACTACTTCCGAACTATCATTCCTCTTGGAATAGTTCGTTGTTTATTGCATAGAGCGTGGAGCGAATGTCATCACCCTGGATACTTGCCTGTGCAAGGCTTATGTCGAGAAGGTTGATGTCGATGTTCACGTCTTCGTAGTCTTCGTTTTCTGCCACGAGGTCGTTGATGTCAATCGTCTCTTCACACTCTCTATGGTTGTCCGTTGTTTCCGTGTCGCTGCTGAGTGTAGCTTGGGTAGTGCCATGTTGCTCGTCCGGTGTCGTGTTTTCCACCTCATGTGGCTCTTCCTTTATGACTGTTTCCTTAACGCTTGGCTTTGTGGTGCTGATTGTCGCTGGAGTCTCAACCCTTGCCAGAGTGTTGTCCTTGTCTTCAGAAAGAGTGTTCCAGACAATGGCACCTCCCACTATTACAGCAATGGATGCAGCTATGCTCGCAACTCTCCTCCATAGGAATATCTTAGGCTTTAGTTCTACTGTCGTACTCACTTCCTCCACGCTCTCGCCAGCGGTCTCAATCGTTTGCTTGTGCTTTGCTGACATTATGCGGTCAAACTCGTCTGTGTAGTTGACGCTGAAGATGTCTTCCTCCTCCGTGTCGGTGTCTTGACCAAGGAGTGAGAGCACGGCTTTGTCCGTTGACGTGAGTTGCTCGGAAGGTGTGTCTTGAAGCAAACGCTTCAATTCGTCCTCTTCTTTCACGGTTGTTTCTCCCGCTAAATATTTGTCGATTAATGTCTGCTTCATTGTTTTAACTGTTTTATTAGTTTCTTTCTTGCGGATGAAATCATTGACCTTACGGATTGGAGTGGTATGCCTGTTATTGACGATATCTCTTCAGGCTCGAGTCCTCCTTCCTGTTTCATCCTTATGAGTCTCTGTTCAGAGCGTGTCAAGTTGTTGATGGCATCATCTATCTTTTTCCGTTGTTCCTCGACGATGATGTTTTTGTCAGCCTCTTCGTCCGATGATGTGTCTGGGTTGTAGTCGTCAATGGCAACCGTTGTCTGCCGTTTTCGTTTTCTCCATATACTTACGCATAGATTCTTTGTTGCCACGACCGCAAGTCCTTCGATGTTATCGTTAGGCGATTCGCCTCTGAGCCAGAGTTTGAGCAATACTTCCTGCGCTACGTCCTCTGCATCATCGCGATTCTCGAAGAAGTCATAGGCGATGCTTATGAGCTTGGGACGAAGCCGTTGTGCTATATGTTCAAATTCTGTTAGAGTCATCTTGTTTTTGTTTGATTACGCTACTATAACGCAAGACATGAAAATAATAAAGTGAAAAAAGAGGATTTTTTTATTATTTTTTAGTTTTTATTTTCTTATTATGTGCTTTGTGGCTGCTTTTTAGGTTGTTAGCGTTACTGATTTTTTTTCGTAAAATCATCACATTTCTCTCGTGTCCTTGCTTCTTCCATGCCTTTGTCTGTGCGTTTTTACTCCCTTACTTGTCCGCATTTTTCTCTAATTGGTGCGTAAATTCCGTCTGTTTGTTTGACGTTGCAAAGATACGAAGACTCCATTGCGCATTTCGAATGTTTTGCCAACTTTTTTTTCATTTTTTTTAGACTCACCCTATCCATCCCTAAAGGGAGGGGACTGAGCGGACTCAGTCCGCTAATTATTGGTTATTGGCATTCTTTCTCTCCTCCTCAAAAAGTCCTCATCGCTCCTCAAAATTTTCGAACTGTACGGTTGAATTTTTTCAGTCATTTTAGTCATTAGTCATTTAGTCATTTTCGATTTCACACTCTGTATTTTTGCTCACTATAATAATAAAAAATATTTTTTTATTATTATAGTGGCGGATTTGGGGTGTCCGAAAATGATTTTGACTAAATGACTAATGACTAAAATGACTGAATGACCTTTTTTGAGAGAGTTGCGTATAAATGCTTTGATATTCTGTGTCTTATGATTTAATTTGCACTTTTGTCAAAAAAAGTTGGTGAATCATTCGAAATGCGCAATGGAGTTTTCTTACCTTTGCGTCGTCAATCCGTGATGGAAATGTGCGTGGTGCTCTTGTTCGTGTCTCGTAGGTAGTTAACGGGAGTTAACTTCGTGAAGTAAGAAGGAGTTACCGCTTCGCTCAGGACGATACTCTTTCGCACAAAGCCTTAGCCGCAAACAATCATTCGTCCGTTAACTTCATGGAGCGTAGCGGAATTAACTTACTGTTAACTTCCATTAACTCCAGGCAAGTGAAGCGTTAGCGGAACTTGAATCTCTCTTGTTATTCCTTCTTCTTAGGATTCTTGTTGAATCGCCATATAGCGTGAAGGAGACAGTAGGATGGGATTACGTTGTAGAATGTCTCGTAGCGTCCCCATGCGCCTATGTAGTGACGTACGTTGGAGAGGTTGCCGAGCATGTCGAAGCCGTCGAGCTGTATGATGAACTTGCCCTTCATCAGTCGCTTGGAGAGACGTGCGTTCCATACCAGTTCGTCACGGTTCATGTCGGAGTCACTATATCCACGACGTGAGTACATGGTGAGGTCGGTTGCAAGTTGCATGTTCCAAGGCAGTTCAATCTGTGTCGTGAGACCGTAGTTGAACGTGAAAGCGTTGATAGCCTCAAATCCTGCAAGGTTTCCAATGGAGTTCTGCCACTCAATGTCTCCCTTGGCTGAGAATTCCATCTTGCTTGATGGACGGAACGTGAGAGCCAGTGTATTTTTTATGTCATGGTTCTTCACTATGGATTGTGCAACGTCATCGTCCGAACCAGCTCCGTTGAAATCCACGCTATTGTTGAAACCATATCTTACGTTGTCCTTCAGTCGCCATTCGTCACCCTTACCCAGTGGAGTGTCATAACCGATGCTAAAATCTGAAGACCAGTTTCCGTCAATGTTCATTGGTGTGGATGTCCTGAGATTCTTTGTAAGGTCAACCACGCTCTTGCTTCCGATTTGGTTGCGTGTATTATAATAGCTTGCATCAAAGTTTAGGAACGACCTTTTGAATGTGAACCTACCATATAGAGACAGAGAGTAGGTTGTCGAATTCTTCAGATTAGGATTGAATACATTGCGGTACTGAGGATTCAATGTGTCCTTTACATCGAGCATGTACGTAAGTGACGGTGCACTTGTGCTCATTCTTCCGTTCATGCTGATTTGTATCTTGTTGTTTTTGTAAAGTGACATGTAGAAGTTTGGGGAAAGAAACGTTGTGTTTCTGTACAATGTAGTGTCGGCTTGTTGACCTCTCCAATACTTCAATTCCTCATGGGCAACAGGAAGGGAAAGTCCTACAGAGAAATGAAAAGACATTTCTGTCTTTCTAAACCATTTGCTAAAGCTATACTCAAGGTTTGGACGGTGTGTCGTGGTTTTCGCTGTTTGTTCTGTGCTATTGTAGGCGTCCATTGCCTTGAGCATGTCTTCTGTAGAAGGGAGCATTCCTAATGGGTGGTCTTCCCAGTTTTCCCATTCTTTCAGTTTCTCAAGGGTGTAGATATGGTTATTGCTTTCGCCTCGGACGTAAGAAATACCATATCCTGCGGACACACTATGTCCCTTGCCCAAACTGATAGAACCGCTCAATGATACGCCTCCGTCCAAGCGTGTGTTGTCTCCTGGCCTGTAACGGTTCTGTCTTGTCACTTTGCCACCATCCCTAATCTGTTCGAGGAAAGAATGTCCATAAGTGTTTGAATTTTCATTTCTGTAACCTATGTTTGTACTGACACTAAAGCTAATGTTATCGTTGTACAATGGGGTGGCACTTAAATGACCAGAGAAAGAGGTGTAAAGGCTGTGACCGTTATTCTTACTTTGAACGATGTCGCGGTCGATGGCATACTTCTTTAGAAACTCACCAGCCATAGGAGACATGACGCTGTCGAGCCATGCCTTGCCGAGTTGTGATGCCACGTCGTCAGAAAGGGTCATGCTTATGTTGTTTCCGTTTGCGTTTGCCTTTGTGAATTGCAAATTATGGTCGAAATCTCCATAAATCCTCTTGAACATTCTCCATGTCTCTTGCTCTTTGTTTATTCGGAGATTGTTCCTTGTCTCAATGTTGAATCTGTAGTTGTTGCTTGAATATTGTGACTTTGAGAATGTCTCTGTTCGCTTGTCCACTTCGTTGCCGTTCTCATCCTTCTCTTTTGTGGAATAGAAGTTTGCGCTGCTATGGAGGCTTTCGTCTTCTCCTTCTGTATAATTGGCTGAGAGTGAGCCTTGGTATCTAACGGCAGGATTGAATTCGTACATACCGTTCACGCCAGCCTTGTATGTAGTGGTAAGTCCCTCTGATTGTTGTAGAGGTGACCATTCGCCATCACTATCTCCTGGTTTACGGTAGTCGTTGAGATTGTTGGCATTGAGGAACAAAGAGAAACGTGAGCGGTCGTCGAAGTGAAGGACGATGCCTCTTCCGAGGAACTTGGTGTCGCGCTTACCGCTCCAGTTGTCCTCGTAAGGCATGCCTATACCTCCTTCTGCATTGGCAATCCATCCTCCGTTGTATTCCTTCTTCAGCTTCACGTTCATCACGAGTGCTTTCTCCGTCTCCTTTTCCTTTGGTGTTCCCTTAATATCCTCAGGTACACGCTCAAACACCTGCACGTTCTTCACCATGTAGGCAGGAAGGTTTTCGAGCAGGAGGTTACGGTCGGAGTCGAAGAAGTCCTTGCCGTTGAGAAGCATGGAGTCAACCTTCTTTCCGTTTACGCTAATCTGTCCATCCTTGGTGAGGGTCGTTCCCGGGAGGTTCTTGATAAGTCCGTCAAGCATTGAACCTTCGGCAAGGTTGAATGCATCGGCATCATACACGATTGTGTCGCCGTCCATGTAGAACTTGAGCTTGGTTGCCTTGACCACTACTTCGTCGAGGTCAACCTCACGTTCCTTTGGAAGGCGGTGCATGAATACGTCTTTGATATATCTATGTTGCTCGTGCTTATGGAGCTTCTTTAGGGTGAACGGAACATAGATTGTACGGTAGCCGTCGGCACGAAGCTTGAAGAGGTATTCGCCTGGGGCGTCGAAAGAAGCACCTACGACGGTTGCTTTTCTGTAGTCGTTATAGTAGGTGTAGCACGAATCAACGAGAGTGCTGTCCTTTGCCAGTAAACGGACGCATTCGAGGCTGTCAATATGTTGGTGGGTAATGTAGTCTCTCACTTGGAAACTCACGTACAGCCATATCTTCTTCTCCTTCTTCTTATTGTCGTCCGTCTTGACGGAGTCAGCCTTGGCAGAGACAGAGTCGTTGCTTGCAGTCAGAGAATCCGATGTGACGGAGTCATTGACCGCAAATGACTGTTGGTGTTGTGAATGGAACTCGGAATTAGCCTTGATACTTGCGCAGATAGATGCGATGGTAAGAAGAGTAACAATAAATTTTCTATTCATGGATTTGTTTGTAGTTAGTTATGTCTTTTTCGTTAACTCACGTACTAAGTGATGCCTATGGTTGGAGGGTCGTTAGTACCAGTTTTCATCACTAAGACGCAAAGGTATGAATTTTGTTCCCGCAAAAGTAGTGATAATTGTTGAAAAGAATGTTGTTTTAATACTTTTTATGTGAGAAATACAACAATTTTGTTCGTGTTTTTGTGATAAAACATATCGTAATGCTTGCTGTATTGGTTGTTTTGTCTATCTTTGCAGCCAAGAAATTTACCATTAAGAACAATTTTTTAAACTAACTAAATAATCGTTTATGGAAGAACAGTTCGTTCCGAAGCCAAATTCAAACTTGATTTTGGCTATCTTCACAACTATTTGTTGTTGTCTCCCTTTGGGAATCATTGCAATCATTAAGGCTGCAAGTGTGGATGGCTTGTACAATACAAAGCAGTATGAGGCTGCACAGGCAGCAGCTGATGATGCAAAGAAGTGGAGTGTCTATGGTATCATTGCTGGTGCTGTGATTTCTATCTTCTGGCTTCTTCTTAATGGTGCTGCATTCCTTGCTGCATTTGCTGCATAAACTGACAACAGGATGAGACGTAAACTGATTGCTTGCATACTCGTGCTATGTGTGGTGGCTTGTGTTGCACTTTACTACCTCGACCCTGTGGAGTATGTATTCATGCCTAAGTGTCCCTTCAAGTTGATTACTGGCTTGGACTGCCCGGGGTGTGGCTTCCAGAGGGCTATGCATGCCTTGCTTCATGGTCACGTGGTGCAAGCAATCAAGTTTAATCTCTTCCTCGTCTTTTCCGTTCCTTATCTCCTTGCGCTTATTGTTTGTTACTATTTCCTCACGGGCGAGAGGTCGCGCAAGACTCTCTCCTTCCTTGAAGGCAAGACGATGGCCTTCACTTACATCATCCTTTATTTCGTCTGGTTCGTTGTTCGCAACATTTTGCATATCTGAATTTTTTTCCCAAATGGATTTAATAACACTCCGTGGGTAACAAATGTAATCATACATTTTTATTGCGTCAATTCTCAACAATGTGGTTGTTCCTTGCTTTAATAAGAAGCCTGTGTTCTTTCAGCCCTTTGGGCTTTCTTTGCAGAACACTTTCAATCGCATACAAGGGATTATGCGCACGGTGTCCTCTGAATTCGTGTACTCAGAATAATTTGGTGGAAAAGAATCTCTGTGCTCTCCGTGGTTCCGTGGGAGGAATAAAAATTGTGGGAGGTTAAAAATAAAATCTTTAAATAATATTAAGATTTCTATGCTTTTCGTTTTCATTTAAAAGGCGTAAATTTGCAGCTCATAACAACAATAGCAAGATAAAACAATATGTGGAAGATAGTTTTTCTGTTCCTCCCAATCATAGGAATAAGCTATGTGGGATGGCATGTGTGGAATATAATACCAGTGTCAAAGATATGGAAGAGCGTCATCGTGGCTTTGATGGTGGCGAGCTTCTTCACTCTCATCCTTGACTTCTCTGGTAGCTTGGAGAAGTACCCATTGCCATTGGCAAGGGGACTGTACGAGATTGGCACGTCGTCAGTCATGGTGCTTCTGTACTTGGTTCTTCTGTTCCTCTGCCTCGACTTGGGACGCCTCGTGCATCTTGTTCCTAAGTCATTCTTCTATGACAACATGAGGGGTGCGCTCGGATTGTTCACCGTTATGTTCTTCGTGTTCCTCTATGGCAACATCAACTATAACGTGAAGCGCAGGGTGCCACTGGAGTTGAAGACGACAAAGGCACTCGGCAAGGAGTACAAGATGGTGCTTGCCACCGACCTTCATCTTGGTTATCATAATCCTCGCAAGGAACTGGCAAGGTGGGTGGACATGATAAACGAGGAAGAGCCTGACCTTGTACTCATTGGTGGCGACATCATTGACATTAGCGTCCGTCCTCTCATTGAGGAGAACATGGCGGAGGAGTTCAAACGCCTGAATGCTCCCGTCTATGCCGTGCTGGGTAATCATGAGTATTATAGTGGTGAGCCAAGGGCAAAGCAGTTCTACAAGGATGCTGGAATACACTTGCTCGTGGACGAGACGGCAGAGGTGGATGGCAACATTGTCATCGTTGGACGTAACGACAAGACGAACAGGGGACGTAAGTCGCTGAAGGAGTTGATGAGCGGAGTGGACAAGTCGAAGTACGTCATCCTCATTGACCATCAGCCTTACAACCTTGAACAGGCAGAGCAAGAGGGCGTTGACTTCCAGTTGAGCGGTCACACTCACCGTGGACAGGTATGGCCAATATCATGGATAACGGATGCTATGTACGAGTGTTCTTGGGGTAGTCACGAGCGCGGTAACACCCAGTATTACGTGTCATCAGGTCTCGGCATCTGGGGCGGCAAGTTCCGCATCGGCACACAATCAGAATACGTGGTGGCGAGAGTGGGCAAGAATTAAGAACTTAGCGCAAGAATGATTACTAAGTTAAATTTCTCGTTACATTTTTTATCGCCATTTTATATATTCTCATAAAAAAGGTGTAAATTTGCACCTTAAAATGAAGAATGAAGAATGAAGAATG
>JAFZVY010000038.1 GCA_017617575.1 Bacteroidaceae bacterium
CTCTGGTTAGAATTTGTCACGAGACCACCGGCCACTGCCTCTGAAGAACAAACGGCAAATAGGACAGCCGAATAAAAAATCTTTTTCATTTGTTTATCTTGAATATAATATATTACCTTAAATTAAATTGCTGCAAAGGTACTATAAAATATTCGCGAATGACAAGATTATCCTATATTTCTCATCCCAAAGAGCCAAATATCACTACATTCTCCTATTCAATGAGAAAATAGTCCTATTTTTAAACATTTTGGTTTATTTTCTCGAACCACGCTTGGTAGTCACTAGAATCACGCCATTAGCACCTTTGACACCGTACATATTGGCATCTTTCTGCACCTCCACTTTATCTACATCATAAACATTAACAAATGATAATGACGCAACCTCTATGCCGTCAACAAGGTAAAGAGGCTCAGTTGGAGAATTGATTGTCCCAATACCACGGATAACAGGCTTACCATTTACTAGTGTATAACCAGCAACAAGTCCCTGCAATGCCTCCAGAATTTCTGTCCTACCCGTACGAACAAGCACCTCACCAGAAATACCAGTAGATGAATTACAAGATTCACGACGCTTAACAAATCCAAAGCCAGTATTTACTAGTTCCTCATCCTGTTGTACTTGATATTTTATTTCATCGCCAAGGCGCACTCTAACAGACTTCATCGTATCTACAGGTATCAGATATAGCTGTTTCTTGTATTTAACATGAAGAGTATCCGTTGGCTTAACATTAGTCAAGCCAAACTTGCCTTTCTTGTCTGTTGTTGTGTAATAGTTCGGATCCACAACCCACACTTTAGCACCTTTCAACGGTTGACCGAGAAGATCCGCCACAATACCATTGAATGGCACATCCTTTTGCTTCTGTGCAAAAACTGCCACACAAGCAAAAACACTTACTATAAAGAAAATCAACTTTTTCATAGCCCATCAATTTTGAATTATCAAATATTTTTTCTACCTTTGCACTCTGCAAATCAAAAGAACGTATGTCAGCCATATGGGACTAACACGCACTTTTGCATTCGCACGAGCCTAATTTGCATTCATTTAGTTACTTCGATTGCAAATATAACGAAAAGAATTCTTATAAAAGAATTTTTCCCATGTTTTTTTGCATTAGAACCACAAAAAAGTCAAAAAATTATATATAGACATGACAACGGACATAAAATCTTTCATCGCCAAACAATTACAGCTAGCTGTAAAGGCTGTTGAAAATACTCTCTCATTACTCGATGAAGGTTGCACAATTCCCTTCATTTCACGTTACCGAAAGGAGAAGACAGGCGGACTCGACGAAGTCCAAATCGGCAACATCTCCCAACTCTACGACAAGATGAAGGAGCTCATCAAGCGCAAGGAGACAATCATCAAGACTATCAACGAGTTAGGTAAGATGACAAAAGAACTTCAGCTGCGTATTGACGACTGTTGGGACAGTACCGAACTCGAAGACATATACCTGCCTTACAAGCCTAAGCGACGCACTCGTGCTCAGGTGGCTCGTGAACTCGGACTTGAGCCTCTTGCAACCACAATTCTCCTTCAACGTGAACAGAATCCAAAACAGCTTGCAAAGCGTTTCATAAAGGAAGGTGTGAAGGATGCAGAAACAGCAATTAAAGGTGCTCAGGACATCATTGCCGAGACAATAAGCGAGGATGAGGAGACACGCAATCGTCTGCGTAACACCTTCCGACGCGAAGCCTATATAACTTCCAAGGTGCTTAAAGCAAAACTGGACTCTGACGAGGCAGCAAAATACTCTGACTATTTCGATTTCGAGGAACCTCTTCGCCGTTGTACAGGCAACCGCCTTCTCGCCATGCGTCGTGGAGAGGCTGAAGGTATCCTGCGCATAAGCATCAACGTGGATAACGATGAGGCTATAAGCAGATTACAGCGACAATACGTTCATGGTCGTGGCCGTTGCCAAACGCTTGTTGAAGAGGCTTGCGAGGATGCCTACAAGCGACTTCTATGCCCAAGCATCGAGAATGAATTTGCTGCAAGTTCCAAGCTCAAGGCTGATGAAGAGGCAATCGGTGTATTTGCAGAGAACCTACGACAGCTTTTACTTGCCGCCCCTCTTGGTCAGAAGCGCGTGATGGGTATTGACCCGGGCATACGTACAGGTTGTAAGGTTGTTTGTCTTGACGCTCAAGGCAATCTTCTATATCACGATGTCGTTATGGCAGTCGGCTCTCAAGGTAATGCCGAACGTGCCGCACAGAAATTCGCTAACATAGCAAAAAAATATGCTGCGGAGGCTATCGCCATAGGTAATGGTACGGCCTCACGCGAGACTACCGAAATCGTGAAACGTTCAGGGCTTGATATCCCTCATTATGTTGTAAGCGAGGATGGCGCATCCGTATATAGCGCCTCAAAAGCTGCGCGCGACGAGTTCCCAGATGAGGATGTAACAGTTCGTGGTGCTGTGAGCATAGGCAGAAGACTCATGGACCCTCTTGCCGAACTCGTAAAGATTGACCCTAAGAGCATTGGCGTAGGCCAGTATCAGCACGATGTGGATCAGACTCAGCTCAAGGCTTCACTCGACCGAACCGTGGAGAGTTGCGTGAACTCCGTAGGTGTTGACCTCAACACAGCAAGCATCCACCTCCTTACATACGTTAGCGGACTCGGTCCTACCCTTGCCAAGAACATAGTGGATTACCGTAAGGAGAACGGAGCATTCACTTCTCGCACGCAATTGAAGAAAGTGCCTCGTCTCGGACCTTCCGCCTATCAGCAATGTGCCGGATTCCTTCGCATCCATAATGCAAAGAACCCTCTCGACGGTAGTGCCGTGCATCCTGAGAGCTATGCCATCGTGGAGAAGATGGCAAAGGATAGCAATTGTACGGTGAAGGAACTGATGTCTTCTGCCGAGAAGCGCAAGGCTATCGACATAAAGAAGTATGTTACCGAGGAGGTGGGCATCCCTACCCTTACGGATATCATGAATGAGTTGGAGAAGCCAGGACGTGACCC
>JAFZVY010000002.1 GCA_017617575.1 Bacteroidaceae bacterium
ATTGCTGCCGTGCAAGTGTTGTCCTTGGTCACAAGAGCTGAACCTTCCATCACATTACCTGTAATATAGAACTTTCCAGGCACATCAGTACCCGTACAGTTATCACATGCAGTTGTAGGATTAATGAGACGAGTCTTAGCTGAGCTTGCAGTATTTGAGCCTGGTTTATAGTAGTTGTTGACAATATTGAAGGTCTTAGCCTCAGCACCTTCTATATTCTCACCACCATAGGCAGAATTGCTGCCCCAGTTGTAGATTACATTATTAACATAGTCCACGGGACCAGTGAGCGATGACACATAGCCATGGTCGAAACGAATCATTCGAGAGTCGTTATGCGCAAGGAGATTATGGTGGAAACTTGCATTCTTACCTCCCCAGATACCTGCATAACCATGTGTACCGCTCTTATACCGATTGGTCTTCAGGCTCTCTGAGAGAACACACCACTGGAGGGTGAAGTTCTCATTTCCATAGAATGAGCCTACCTCATCGGTACTCCATGACATAGAGCAATGGTCTATGATGATATTCTTCTGGATTTCATCATCCTTGTGAGCTGCTGACATGGCATCAGCATCACCTCCATTGCTACCAAGTCGGCAACGGATGAAACGCACGATTACGTTGCTTGCATCGATAGAGAAATTATAGCCTTTGAGACAAATACCCTGTCCCGGAGCTGTCTGACCAAGAATAGAGATATCTCCCTTCTTAATCTTGAGAGCACCTTTAAGCTCAATGGTTCCAGCCACATCGAAGACAATGATTCTTGGTCCGTTTTTCTTTGAGATGAAATAACGGAGTGTACCTTCAGGCGGATTGGAAACATTATCGTCAAGCGATGTCACATGATATACAGCACCACCACGCCCACCTGTGGTGAAACGGCCATAACCTTCAGCACCAGGAAAAGCAGGGGCAGAGGCAAACTGTGCAAGGGCTGTTGTAATAGCCAGAGAACATATTGATAGCAGAGTAAAAATTCTTTTCATAAATCGTGTTTAAGGTAACTTTTTATTTATTTTGGGCAAATTTACATATATTTTTTGAGATTGCAAAAAATTTGGAATAAAAAGTGTAAAAGTATGGAGAGGGAAAGAGGTATGGAATAATAAAACGGAGCAGTATCTTGTGATACCACCCCGTTATATCTGGTGTCAAATGTCAAATGTCATTTACTTTACACGCGCACCTGTTGCTGAGAATGTGCCGTTAGCAGTCTCGATAACGAGGCGGCCATTTACAACAGCCTTGCGAACCTTGGCTGACTTAGCAGCAGCGACCTCGCTGATACCTGTAGTGGTTCCATCGATGTCAGAGTTGATAGCGATAGCATAGAGACGGAATCCACCTGTGGTTTCCTTGACCTTTGCTGTACCACCCTTAGTAGCCACGAACTTGATTACCTTGTAATCATCCTTCGCCGTACTCTTAAGATCGTCCTCAGAAGTAGATTCATCAAGCTTAATACATGGTGTTTCACCATGTATCCCCATCGTACTTGCTGTAGAACCCTTTGCAGAGAACTTGATAGTGAGAACATCTTCAGTCTGAAGAGGTACATTGATAACGAAGTTCTTAGAGTCGAACACTGCATAATCAGGAGCAGTCTTTAGAACATTTTTCTTGTTCTCCTTGTTTCCATACTCAAAAAAGATTCCCTCATTTGCAGCAAGCTTAATCTGCATCTTGTGATCATTTGCACTAGTACCTGTATAATTTACAGAAAAACCAGAAACTTTATCCATTTCATATGTTGTGGGGTCAGTATAATCACCCAAGACATAAGTCTCTGCCTTGTTATCAAAGTGATAGACCACAGGCTCTGTTTTCTGTGCATTAACACTAACTGCCATAAGAGCAGTTGCAATAAGAGTAAAGATTTTCTTCATACCGTTTAATTTAAAGTTAGCTTACTTATGATTCTATCTATGAGTGCAAAGATACAACATTATTCGATAAATCACAAATACTTCTTTACTAAAATTCCAAATTTTAGTTTTTTTTACCAAGAAGGAGTGTAACGAATTGTCACACTCCTTACAAGATATATAGATTTACTGATTACTATACCAGCGTGGATCACCCGCCTTGAATTTGCTTACGCTCTCATTCTTCAACGTGAAGTTGCCTGCTGCAGCATCAGCATACTGAGGATCAAGAACTGTTGCCTTCTCGTCGATAAAGAGGTTTGTCTTGCCACCCTCAGCACCATCAAGAACATTCAATTTATCGCAGTTGAAGTAGAAATTATTATTTCCAAATGTAGGAACCGATGTCTTTGACTGGTTACTCCAAACCGCAGTTGTATTTGTCACAATATTGTTTGTCCAGTTGATTGCAGTACCAACGAAACGGACATAGAGAAGGCGCTTGCCACTCTTGTTTGCCGCAGCATTGATAGTACAATGGTCTATGGTTATCTTTGGAGTCGCACCAGCAAATGCCTCGGAAGCATCGTCAAAACGAACAAAGTCACGCTCAGCACAGCTATTATAGATGGTAGAGTTAGTGATTGAAAGCTCATCAATGCATCCTGTGCGACAGTCGAGCATATCACCTCCCTCACATACAATATCATGAATTAAACAGTTATTGAACTTGATGTAAGGAACCTTTGCTGCAACATTTACATAGTAAACACCCTTCTTGAAGTTCTTTATCTCTGCGTTGTCAACAGAAACACCACCTACTTTTGTTCCCTTGTAATTGAAACACTGGTCACCCGTGGTACCTTCACCATCGATATTAACCTGATTGATTGTCAGGGAAGCACCATCATCAAGTTGGAAACGACCATTGATAACAGGAACACGTGTTGGATATATACCCTTAATTGTGATGTTCTTGCTAACAACAATTGCACCTGCTGTTACAGATTCACTCTCACTCTTTACAACAAATGTTCCGCCAGTAAGGGCAAATACATCACCATCCTTGGCATTGGCTACAAGATCAGCGATATCATCCGTTGGACGCACAAGAATAGCACCGTTGAGGTCAACGATTGTTGTAAATGTCTTGCTGCCACGCTCCTTCAACACTCCATTTGAATTGTAATAAAGTTTGAGGGTATATTTGGTTTCAGGACTAAGACCGTCAACCTTTGCCGTGCAAGAGTTTTTCTCTGCATCGGTAATAGTATGGGTAGCGATTAATGCACCTGTCTGATCGAAAGCACGAAGCTCTGAGACTTCGTTCTCGCCTTCAGCCCAAGATACAACCACACTTCTATCACCAATGTTATCTTCTGCAATGGCATTGAAAATCTGCTGAGCTGCCGTACGGAAAAAGAGAGTAGCCGGCTTTGAATTACGACTTGAGTTCTTTGTATCCTTGGCAATTACCTTTACACTATAACGGGTGTCATAGGTAAGGTCCTCTAACGGCAATTCATTTTCTGTAATGTCGATGGATTTTGGAGAGGAAGTAAACGAAAGGCTGTCGTCAGGATACAGCTCAACGGTATATTCGGAAACACTTGCTGAAGCATTCCACTTAAGCAATGCCGACGTTTCCTTAACATTCTTCACTTCAAGACTGGTAGGCGAAAACTCTCTGGCATAGATTATGTCTGTGATCTCTTCCATCGGATCGCTACATGATGCCATTGAAAGGATTCCTATGCCCATCAAGCATTTATTGATAATAGATCTTTTCATATAAGGATTTTTTCGGTTTTAGATTTTATATTATTTTCTGTCATAAGGTCTAAGGACAGAGGACTAAGGTCTGAAAACTTTTGACCTTAAACCTTTATCCTTTATCCATTACAACTGACCATAGTTACCATCATTATTGAGCATATTATTGCTCTTGTCAA
>JAFZVY010000039.1 GCA_017617575.1 Bacteroidaceae bacterium
AAATTCGTACAATTCGTGTTATTCGTGGTCAAAAGAAAAGCGTGATTGGCGAATAATTTTCAATTTGAAAAAGGGGCGGAGGGCAGAAAAGGGTAGATTTTTATATATGATACGACTTACAACTTGTCCAAATGTGTTCAATGCAAGTTTATTGAAAGGTGCATTGGAGAATGAGGGTATCCCTGCAATGCTCTCAAACGAGATAATGTGTGGATATATGGGGCAAGATGTTGATGTCCTTGTAAAGGAAGAAGACTTTGAGGCTGCAAAGAAAATTCTTGAACAACAGGGATAAAAAAAGACCCTCTAAATTCCCCAATAGGGAGATTTAGAGGGCCTATTTACTTTATTCGCAAAGCTCATAAGCTTTGCAGTTCTTCTTTAATCTTTATTCCATTTACCTTTATGCCCCTTTGGCATACTCAGAAGGTGTCATACCGACAACACGCTTGAAAGTACGGCTGAAGTTATTGCTATCCTCATAACCACACTTACGTGCAACAGTAGCAATAGGATATTTGCGTGCGCTTTCCAAGAGCTGTTGTGCATAAGTCATGCGAATGCCAAGAATATACACTGCACCGGTTACGCCGGTAATTGAGAAAATCTTGCGACGCAGATGCTGATTTGTCATAGACAGAGCTTCTGATACCGTATCACAATTTACGTGTCCACCCTTCATCTGATCATGAACGATCCGATGAATTTTCTTAAGGAATTGTTTGTATTCTCTAAGCATAGTCTAATAGTTTTAAAGTTATTTTTCGTTAGTTATTATCGCGCTTGCAAAAATACACAATTATTTCAAAAACGCATAGTTTTTTTTAATAAAAATGAGGTTTTGGAACAAAAAAAGCACAATTTTATTAATTACAAGTGACAAAAATGACAATTTTTTGATGATAAAAGGCTAATTATTAATGAATAAGAACTAATGTTATTAATAAATCAAAATGATAATTTATTAATAATTTAATCTCATTTTATTACTTTTTTCCTTTGGGAAGGCAATAGCGGAAACTGGCAAATTTCTTGCGTTTATACTTATAGTTCAGATCTTCCTGCATGTCATAAGCCTCACGCTCGAATGAAATTGCATAATATGCCTTCAAGAAATTGCGAAGCCTTGCAAAATGGTATAGCCACTCTATGGCATACCACAGATAGAAGCCGATGAAAAGCATCTCCTTCTGCTGTAGCGAATGGATGTATTCGTGATTCTTGAAGTCCTCGGGCAGACGTCCCCTATCCACTCGGCAGAACACGTAGCCGAACAGATTGATAGCCCAGACAGAGCCAAAAGGGAAATATTTATTGTAGATTATTTTCATATATATTTAGAAGGTGATATTCCGAAGTATTTCTTGAAGACGGTGCTGAAATACTTAGGGTTGTCGAAGCCTGTGAGTACCGACACCTCCGTGACGGTGCGCCCCTGACGGAGTAGCGTTGATGCCTTCTCAAGTCGGATGGCACGCACGAAGTCCTGCGGTGACTTACCCGTGTATGTCTTCAGTTTCACATAGAAGAGAGTACGGCTCATTCCCATCTCGCGGCATAGGTCGTCGATGTTGAAGTCGTTGTCCTTCAGGTTGTCGAGGGTGATCTTGGTAGCCTTTCCAACGAACTCTTCGCCTTCTTGCTTTGAGGCAGTCTCCGTGTCGGGCTCTTCTGCCTCTGCTTCTTCGCTTTCACGTGGAGTGACTGCCTCTTCGACAGGCAGAGTGACTTTCTCGCGCATCAGACGCAGGTATTTGTTGTGCAGGCTGTATAGCAGCCATATTCCCTGGAAGGCGAGGATGAGGAGCAGGGCATAGATGCACCACATCCACCATGAGTTCCACCAAGGCTGTCCGATATGGATGGTGAGGGTACGCTCGTCGAGGACGATGCCGCTCGTCTTGCTTATACATCTTATATGTAGCTTGTGCTTGCCCGGTTCCAGATTCTCAAAGCCGAGGAACTGCTGGGTTATGACTTCACTCCATCCCATACCCTCCATGCGGTACTGGTATGCTATGTCAAACTGGTTGCGCAGGTTGATGCTCTCATACAATATGTCGAAGTTACGCTCATTATACGACAGGTGTATCTCGTTCTTGAGCAGACTCTCGGCTATCTTCTGGCGGAACTCGTCAGGGTTCTCATCTTCCAAATCATCGTCATCATGCACGTGTACACCCTTTATGACGAGTCGTGCCTGATAGTTGAGTCGGGTGATGTTCTTTGGATTGATGATGACAGCACCATCGACCGTGCCGTAGATGATATTGCCGTTTGGAAGCGTGGCTGATGCGTGATACACGTATTCCGTGTTAAGACCGTAGCAGTAGCTCACGTTGATGATGTCGGTAGGCTTGTCGGGGGTGACGAAGACGAGTCCCCTCTCTGTTCCAAGCCATATCCTGCCTGTCTGATCCTTTGTGATACACGTCACACTATTGGTAGGTAGTCCGTTTTCGGTTGTCAACTGGTGGGTTACCCTGCTGGTCTTGAGGTCGTAGATATACGCACCGCCGCCGTCGGTGGCAATCCATAGTTTGTTGTCCCTGTCCTCGAATATGTCAGTTACGTATCTGTTGGCATCCGCCTTGTTTTCTGGCATATACTCCACCTTGTACAGTTCCTTGTCGTTGGCGCTGGCGAAATACAAGCCGTGTGCAGAACCTATTGCCATCCTTCCGTCGGAGAGAGGTGCGAATGCAAGGATGTTGTCAAGACTGAAGTACTTGTTGCCTTCAGGTGTCTTTACCGTGAGTGAGCCGAAGAGGGTGCCCATCCACAGATTGCCAGCCTTGTCATAGCTCAAACGATATACGTGGTCATCTTTCAGGGTACCGTCGGTTGTGGAATACAGCTTTCGGGTGGTGCCGTCGGGGGATACCTCGCACACGCCGTTGCCGTAGGTGGCTATGAGTAGTCGGCCGTCAGACTTCCTGCATACATCGAGCACCACAAGACCTCTTGCCGTATGTCGCCATGAATCTGCCGATGTGTCGTAGATGCTGATGCCGTCGTCGGTTCCCATAATAAGAAGGTCGTTGCCCAAGCTTTCCACACAGTTCACATGGTCGTTGATGATGGATTGCGGATTGCTCTGGATATGACGGAACACGGCTGTGGTGCTGCCAACGGGACGAGCCATATCGATACCTCCGGAATAGGAAGCCACGATGATGTTGCTCCACGTATCGACTATGATGTCATATACTCCATTGCCGTGGAGGACTCCATAAGGACCTTCGTTGGCGCTAAACAGAGGCTTGGCATCGCTTGCCGAGCGCAGAGCCTGATATACGCCGAAGCCGTCGATACCGATGAGCATCGTGCGGTCGTCGTATGGGGTGATGGTTCTCACAGGGGTGTTGGGCACATCGAGCATTACAATGCTCTCTTCCTTACCCATTCCATTATCTACCTTATATCCCACATTCTTTACCACCTTGACACCCTCTGTGAAGGTGCCGAGCCATAGGTTGCTTGCCTTTGAGTCGTAGTAACCGCAAAGAGCCTTGTCATCTGACCATTTCTTGCGGTTCTGGTCAAACACACCATCATAGCTGCAGAACAGCAGCTTGCCATTGTCGTAAGGCAGGATATAATTGCAGAAATGCCTGATACCAGCATCCTTCATCTTGCAGTTGTCATTGAGGTATAGCTGGTAGATTCCCTCCCTCATGGCTAACCAGAGACACCCTTCGGTTGCCAACACGTCGTTCAGCATCACCGGGTTGTTCATTATCTTCGATACGTTGGCCACAAGGTCAAAACGATCCTGAATCTTATCGTAGTGGTATATGCATCCTGTATTGTCGAAAACATACGTCTCGTCATCGTTGTATGTGGAATGGGCGAACTTTACCACACGTCCTGCAAAACTGCTATACAGTTCCCTCTCGCCAAGTGGATATTTCTTCACCACCGTACCATTGTAACGGTCAACACCGTATTTAGTCGTCCACCATATAGCATTGTCCTTTGTCTTGTGAAGCGAATACACCCTCTGACTCGACAACCCGTCTTGCATATTGAGATGCGAGAAGGTGAAGTCCTTAACCTTTAAACCCGAGGCTGATATTGGTAGTCCTATGGTTAGAAGGCATACGATTATATAAGTATATAGATTCTTTACAGACATTATTTTATATACGGTTATTAGAATTATAGAGTTATTCCCCGAGTGCAAAGCCCCTTGCATGATTTAGGTTTCTTGTGTGCAACGTGTAAAAAGCACCTCGCACGAAAGAAAAATGCGTGTCAACCCTTAAAGGCTGGCACATGATTTTGGTTTCCTGAGTGCAACGTGCAAAAAAGCACCTCGCACGAAAGAAAAAATGCGTGTCAGCCTCTAAAGGCTGGCGCATGATTTTGGTTTCTTGTGTGCAAAAGTAAAAAAAAATATTGAGAAAAACGAAGAAAGTCGTGTT
The DNA here is from genome assembly GCA_017617575.1 of Bacteroidaceae bacterium. GTDB lineage: Bacteria > Bacteroidota > Bacteroidia > Bacteroidales > Bacteroidaceae > Minthosoma. Next base: position 4,428 of record JAFZVY010000039.1, read on the forward strand.
TTTTTTGTTGTTATGTTATACTATTCTCTCAATTTATATCCCTTTTGGAATAAAACTTTCCTTATGGAAGAAATTGAAAGTTTTGTGCTAGAACTCCCTGTGAAAAAGGAAATTAGATGACTTTACACAAGAACAAAATCCGTTGGTTATTCGCTATTCCTTCGTTCTTCCTCCGAACCAAACCCGATGAAGGTCCGTTCTATGGACTATAGGATCAACGGACTTATAACGGACTTACAACGGAGGTACATGGG
>JAFZVY010000003.1 GCA_017617575.1 Bacteroidaceae bacterium
TGCCCTCCACCTTTATATAGAAGGCTATGCGCATCACGTGCCTCTCACACCATGGTACTTCCTGCTCTCTGCACTCCTCATGCTCGTTCTCACCCTCCTCACCATCTACTGGCAGGTACGCCGTGCCGTAAAGGAGAACCCCGCCGACGTGATGAAGAGTGAGTAAGGAGGTGGCTTCTAAAAATTACACCCATATCTCTCTGTCGGGAGATATGGGTGTAAATGTAAAATGATATGGGTGAAAAATCTGCGAGATATGGGTCTCTTGGAAATCTACCCTCCCCCCCGAGGTAGGGGTAGGAGCGTTACTTTCTTCCGAAGAGAGAGAAGTGGACGTATCTCTTAGGATTGTTGCGAAGGTCTTCAAGGAGACGGGAAGCGTTCATAGCTGTTGAGTCAAGATGAAGAGCGAAGCTGTTGTCGTTCATCAACATTCCGAGAGAGGTGTTCTTGTCCTGAAGCGAAGTGTTGAGCTTGGCTGTTATGCTTTGCACGTTGTTGAGTGAACCTTGTGCGCTATTAGCCATTCCTACGATGTCAACTTGGTTGAGCTTGTTTGTCGTTCCCTCAAGGTTGGCGCAGATGTTGTTTGCCTTTGTCATGAGGTGTGGCATGTCCTTGCCGAGGAGACTGTTCACGTTGTCTGTCGTTGTCCTGAGGTTGTTTGTGATATACTCAAGGTTCTGGAGTGACTGACTGAGTGCTGGGTCGTTAGCGAGGTTGTTCACACCGCTAAGGATGGAATCCAATTTAGGGAGCAGGGCCTGAATCTGTGGTATCATGCCTGCTGCTGTCTCCATAAGGTCGATTGTTGGTTCTGCTGTGAGAACGTCTCCGCTGTTAAGGAAGTTGCCACTATTGTTTGCAAGGGCGAGGTTCATCTTTGGTGAACCAAGCATCTCCTTTGATATGTTTACGGTTGTACCTACAGGAATCTTAAATTCCTTGTCGATGTCGATGCGTACGAGGATGTTCTGCTTCTCTGGTACGAACGATACACTCTTTACGATACCGACCTTGACACCATTGGCAAGAACCTCGTCACCAGCTGTGATGCCGCTGGCACTCTGCATCTCGACAAGGTAGTATGCGTCGTTGCTGAATATCTGTAATCCTTTGAGGAAGATGATTCCGAGATAGATGATTATTATTGCCACAATGGCTGTAACACCAATCTTAACTTCTTTTGTCAAAAATTTCATGTCGTTTTACTTCTCTTTATAAACTTTTGCTTATTGTAAAATTACTTCTTTTTACCTTTCTTCCATTCTTCGATAGCACCGATGACATCTACTTGCTGACCGTTCTTGAATGCCACGATGAAGCAGTTAGGGAAGTCTTCCTTTATGTCATTCTTGGTCTTGCGTACTTGCTCGTAGTCGGTCGATGCTCCTGTGAAATACTTGAACTTGTTGCCGTCCTTGTATTTTTCTATCTTGTAGCCCTTGAACTGCTTGTCTGTCTCCTTCAAGTCTGCAGAACCTGCTGATACCTGAATCTTGAAGACAGTGCTGTTGGTATCTGCCACGACTGTATTGGCTGTGGTAGTCTTTGCCGCAGGAGTTGTAGCAGTTGTTTGCTTTGCAGTAGTGGCTACTGTCTGTTTTGTCTGAGGTGCAGTAGCCGTAACCGTAGTAGGAGTGTCCTCTGTCTCTATTGTTACTTCTTCTGCTTCCTTGCTTGTGCTCTGGCTCTTGCCTGCGTTTACAGGAACGAGTGATGAGTGAACACCTGTTACCTTTGCCTTATACTTGATAATGGCATTGTAGATGGAACGTGCCAAAGCGTTGCGTCCTTCCGTTGACATGAGGTACTGTTCCTCGTCTTCCGTGGAGATGAATCCTACTTCGAGGAGTACGCTTGGCATATATGTGAGTCGAAGGACTGCAAAGTTACCTTGCTGAACTCCGAGGTCTTTTCTTCCTGCGCCATTGACCATCTCGCTTTGCACGATTTTTGCAAAGTTGACACTCTCTTCCATGTCACGCTGTTGCATAAGTTCGCGCATAATCTCTATTTCTGCTGAGAGACCGTTATATGCATCGTAGTATCTGCCGCTCTCGAGTGCGATAACGCTGTTCTCTCTCTTTTCCACCTCAAGGTTCTTGCTTGCACCTCTGAGTGCGAGTGTGTATGTCTGCACGCCTCTTGGCTTGTGGGTGGAACTACGTGGAATGGCATTCACGTGTACCGAGATGAAGAGGTCTGCCTTTGCCTTGTTTGCAATCTCTGCTCGTCGTCCCAGTTCGTGGAAGATGTCCGTTTCACGTGTACATACAATCTTTACGTCTGAGCAGTTGACCTTGAGGAGACGTTTTACCTCCTTTACGATTGCAAGGGCGATATCCTTCTCTTGGTTGTTTCGGTTTGAACCGACACAACCAGGGTCTTTGCCACCATGTCCTGCATCGAGGCAGATGGTGTATTTCTTGTTCCCTGTTGGGTTGTTGCTTATTCCTCCTGCCACCATTATGATTGGTGTCAAGAGTAGCAATGTAATAAGAATGTACGTCTTATGTTTTAGAGATGGCATGATAACAGCATGAATTTTCTATTTCCGTGCAAAGTTACGAAAAACAAATAACACAATCTTACAAAATAAGGAAAAGAATACCTTCACGGTATTCTTTTCCTACTATTAGGATAGTTTTGAAGTTTTTTGAGTTTATTAGTTTTTGAGTTCGTGAGTATTTTTGTTCGTGTGGAAAAGATAAAACGAAAATTTATAACTTTTCTCACCGTAAGGTGAAATTAAAGAAAATTTTGTCTTTTCCCCATATTTCGCACTTGTAGCAAACAGAACAGAACGAACTCGCATTTTTAATTTTTAACTTTTAACTTCGCGAGGTGAATCTTCACTCCGCCCATTACCCATATTCCGGGTTGCTCTACGTTGGCAATGTCGTAATATCTGTGGTTTAGGACGTTGTTAAGACTTATGTACACATCGTACTTTGGCTCTGCCCAGTTGAGGCGAAGGTCAAGATTGGCGAATGTGCCGTACTTCTGTTCTGTCTCCGTGATGGCGTTGAAGAACTCTCCATTGCGGTTCTTTAGTTGGAAATCCCATTGCGCCGTGAGCTTGCTGACAATACGGTGGTTGAGCGAAGCGACGAACTTGTGGTGAAGGAACTGCAACTGTGACACGTACTGTTCTGCCTGTTCCTCGTTCACTCTGTGCTTGTAGTTGTAGCAATAACTGAAAGTGAGGCTTTGGACGATACTCTTGTTACCATATTCATTGGCGAAGTTGAAACGCACCAATGCCTCTGCGCCAATATCGTCAATGTCGGAGTTTGCCGTGGTGTGGATGTTCTCGCCTTTCACCTTTACCCAGTCAATCATGTCAGTAGCTTTGCGGTAGAATCCCTTCAACTGTGCACTTATGAGACTGCCGCCGTAGTTTATGCCCACGGAGTAATCCGTACTCTTCTCTGGCTTCAGGTTTACATAGCCTTTAAGACCTGGACCGTCGTAGTAGAGGTCTGTGAATGTTGGTGTACGGAGACTCTGGTTGAATGAAGCATAAGCCTTTATGCCTTCTGCCACTTGCCATGACACGTCTATGCCTGGGTAGAACTTCATTCCGCCATCCACGGAAGTGTTCTTGTTGGCAAGTACGCCAAGCGAGATACTTACGTTGTTGAGAAGTATGTCATGTTCAAGGTAAATGCCGTAGTTGCTTCTCGAATCCTTATATTTGTAATATTCGTCGTGGTTGGGCACTTTGTATGACTTGCCGTCCTGTATCTCCTTGCCAAGGCGCGTGCTGAGGATATTCTCGCTCCTGTACTCAAATCCTATGGCTGTCTTGCCAAGCGTCCACGTAGTGTAGGCGTTGATGTTTGCGCCATAGACATTGGTCTGGTGGAAGTTCTGGTAAGCCTCTGGATTATTGCGTGTCCACACGTAGTGGTCAAGTGAACGATTCCAATAGACCTGTGGCAGAACGTGTACCTTACCCTTGTACTCTGCTTGCACGGAGGCAATGACACGGCGGTTCTCCTCATACTGAGTCTTTGAACCAGTGCCATAGAAGGTGTTGGCACCATAGTTCATGGTGCTGAATCCTGCCTGTGTCTTTACGTCAAGTAGGGTAGAGTTGTACGCTCCCTGCCAATAGATGTTTGACTTTGTGAAATCGTTGTTGCAGTTTCCGTCACTTTCGGTGTGTCCCACGGAAACATTGTTCTTGAAATTGTTGCTAATGATAGTACCATTAGCGTTGCCTCCCCAAGTGCCGTATGAACCAGCCGTAATGTTGGCATTCACGGAATTATGTTTGTCTGAACGGGTGACGATGTTGATGGCTCCGCTGAAGGCACTCGAACCATATACACGGCTCGCACCACCTTCGAGAATCTCTATTCTCTCTATGTCATCAACATTCACGGGGAGGTCAACCGTCAGATGCCCTGTGTGAGGATTTGTGATGTTCACGCCGTTGAGCAATACCGTCAACTGGTCGCTGTTACCACCGTTCACGCCAATGTCAGTCTGTATTCCGAAACCACCTCTTTGGCGTACATCCACGCCTGCGGATAGTTTGAGCAGGTCATTGACTGACTGGGCAGAACTTGCCTCAATGTCTTTGCGGTTAATCACTTGCACAAGGCGCACAGCCTTGTCCGCAGGTATAGGTGCGCGTGATGCGACCACCTCAGTACCTTCAAGCATTATGAGCGAATCGGCATCCGTCTCCGCAATCTCCTCGATGCTCTTGTCTGTAGCGTCGTGGCTCTCAGCGTTGATAGCCATCTTTGCTGCAGCTGTGTCTGGAGTTGCAAAGAGTAGGGTAGCCACACTCAGAACGCCAATGCTCATCTCCTTGCCAAGGCTACGGAAGATGGCATCGTGCTTGCGTGTGAACTGATGCCAGCAGATTCGCTCTGCCTTTAATTTCATTTGTTTTTTGAACATTTGTTTGTTAATGTTTTTTAGGAGGAAAATGATGTTTACTCCGTTAATAATAAAAACATCAAAACTATCCCATAGTTTTCAAGGGCACAAAGGTAATGCTTTTTGAATTAAGAATTAAGATTAAAGAATTAAAATTTTTCTGTCGGATGGTTCTTCCCTTGTGTTAATATGGGATGAAGGTTATGCGGTTTTACGTTTTTTGCGGTTATTAGGGTATGCGTTTTTGGAGGGGTACACACAAAAAAAGCAGGGAGCAACTTGTGCTCCCTGCCCGCCATACAGGCGAATCACTTCGACTGTTTATAGCAAAGGTTAAAATATTCTGCGTAATTTATTTACTTGCGAATCATAATCTTGACAACAGAGCCGTCAGACATCTTAACGATGTTGATGCCTTCCTGTGGAGCAGTGATGCGCTTTCCTGATACTGTGAAGTATGCAACAGGAGTAACACTTGCATTTGTTCCTGCCTCTATCTCGTCAATGTCTGTAACTGTTGCTACGTTGTTACCATTGCCGTAGTAGTAGAGATCCCATCGACCGACAACAGTGTAGTCGTTAGTGCCGATTGTCTGGTCAAGACGGAGACCGATTCTTGCGTTACCTGTGTTGTCAACGTAGAATACAAGTTCATTGAGGAAGAGACCTTCGTCGAAGCACTTAACAGAAGCACCAGTACCGTCTGGTACTGTGATGCCGTTGATTGTCTTAGTGCTGATGTCTGCTGGGAGAGTTACCCCCTTAGAACCCTCAGAAAGGTTCATGATTGAAGTCTCGTAAGTCTTGTCAGAAGCGACAGCATAGAGTTTCATAAGGTGAGTGTCCTTACCAGCGTTGATGTTTGCTTCTTCTTCCTCGTAGCTACCTGCACGATAGAATGTGTGGACTGTTACTCGGTATGTACCTTCTGCAAGTCCTGAAAGTTCCTGGTTGAGGTCGAATGTACCCTTGTTGAAAGAGCAAGAGTAAGACTTGTAACCGTTGAGAGCTCCTGATACGTTCCAACCGTCGATACGCTTCTCGTCCTTGTTACCCTTCTCTGGGTCGAAGTTGTTGTTGACGATAAGGTCAGAGAGAGTTGTCTCGTTCAAGCTACCACCATTTCCATAATAGTAGAGGTTCCACTCGCCCACAACTGTATAGTCGTTAGTACCGATTGTCTCGTCAAGCTTGAGACCGATAGTTGCAACTCCGTCGTCTCCTACTGTGAACTCAAGTTCGTTGAGGAAGAGACCTGCCTCGAAGCACTTGACAGAAGCACCTGTACCGTCTGGAACTGTGATGCCGTTGATAGTCTTTGTGCTGATGTCTGCTGGGAGAGTTACGCCCTTAGAACCCTCAGAGAGGTTCATGATGTTACCCTCGTAGTTGTCAACTGCTGTGTTTGCAAAGAGCTTCATGAGGTGAGTATCCTTGCCTGCGTTGATGTTTGCTTCCTCTTCCTCGTAGCTACCTGCACGATAGAATGTGTGGACAGTAACCTTGTAGTTACCCTTTGGAAGTCCTTCGAGCTTCTGTGAGAGCTTGAATGTACCCTTGTTGAAAGAGCAAGAGTAGGACTTGTATCCGTTGAGAGCACCTTCTACCTCCCAACCATCGATGCGCTTCTCGTCCTTGTTACCCTTCTCTGGGTCGAACGTGCTATTGACGATAGCAGAAGAGAAGTCCTGCATAGAGGCTGCAGGGTCACCCATGTAGTAGAGGTTCCATCCGCCTACAACTGTATAGTCGTTAGTACCGATTGTCTCGTCAAGCTTGAGTCCGATAGTTGCGATGCCATCTTCGCCTACTGTGAATACGAGTTCGTTGAGGAAGAGTCCTGCCTCGTAGCACTTCGCAGAGGCACCTGTACCGTCAGGAACTGTGATGCCGTTGATAGTCTTAGTGCTGATGTCTGCTGGGAGAGTAACACCATTAGAACCTTCTGAGAGATTCATGATATTGCCCTCGAAGTCGTTGTCAGAAGTATTTGCAAAGAGCTTCATGAGGTGAGTGTCCTTGCCAGCGTTGATGTTAGCTTCCTCTTCCTCATAGCTACCAGCACGGTAGAATGTGTGAACTGTTACCTTGTACTTACCCTTTGGAAGTCCTTCGAGCTTCTGTGAGAGCTTGAATGTACCCTTGTTGAATGAGCAAGTGTTAGACTTGTAACCGTTGAGAGCACCTTCTACTTCCCAACCATCGATGCGCTTCTCGTCCTTGTTACCCTTCTCTGGGTCGAAGTTGTTGTTTACGATAGCAGAAGAATAGTCGGCAGGATTGTCCTCTGAAGCCTGAACGCCACCCATCTTGAGAGATACTGTGATGGCCTTGAGCTCAGAGATTGCTTCCTCTGCTGCCTCGTTGTTGTATGACTTAGCATCGTATGCAGCAAGTGCTGCATTGTAGAGTTCTGTTGCCTTGTTGACTGTAATCTTGTCTGCGCTATTGTTGTCGATTGCATCCTTGAGTCCGTTGATTGCAACTACAAGGCTCTTGTAGAGTTCAATGCTCTTGTTTGCAGCATCAAGTGCAGCCTTGAGTTCAACGAGTGCGTTGTAGCCAAGCTCGCCTGAGATAGTGATGCCTGCAGCCTCGTTGAGTGCAGCCTGAAGGTTTGCAATCTCTTCCTTGCCAAGGTCGCCTGTAACAACTGTGTTTGCAATCTCTTCGAGTGAAGCGAGGAGTGAAGTACAAGCGTCAGTATTCTTTGCACGGTAGATAAGCTTGACGCCACCTGCCCAGAGAATACCGTTCTCACCTGTGCGGAGACGGTTTGCAATACCGATGCGCATAGTGTTGTCTGTTACAAGACCGTATGCTGTTACTGTATATTTGCCATCCTTGAATGCAGCAGCTGCTTCTTCGGCAGAGTTTACTGGGTTATCCTCAGTTGGAACGCCAATCTTAGTGTCGAAGTCGTTGATGTAAGCGTATGTCTGACGGATAGCTTCGTCGTTGTCTGGCTTATATACAGCCTGAAGCTCCATCTCGTAGATACCGTTCTGGAGGTCCTTGAGTGTCTGGTTCACGTCGCATACACGACCCCATGCCTGGAACAACTTGAAGTCTTCATTGCCCAAAGGCCATTCGATACCAGCGGCAGAGTTCCATCCGCCTGCCTCCTTGAAGTCTGGGTTGACGAGAAGCTGTGTACAATCGTCTCCATCCTTCATGCTTCCTGCCATGACAGCAGAGAAGAGGGTACTGAGATATTCATATTCCTTTGCAAACTGCTCAGGTGTGAGAAGACCGTTTGCGATGATGTACAGAGCGCTACCATTGCCGTTGAACATACCCTCGGCAGGTTCATCGCTGCTACCGATGTATTCTGCAAGTGTCTCGTAGTCATCACCCTCAGACACGGTTGCGTCCAGCCAGTCGCAAGCCTCTGTGAACTTCTTAAAGAATGGAGCATAAGCCTCGATGCTTGCTTCCATGTCGTTACGTGCGATGAGAAGGTTGTTGAATGCAGTTGCATACTCCTCACCAGTCTTGCTCTTTGCTGTAGTAAATGCTTCAGATGCCTGTGTGTACCTATTATATACAGACATCTCAAATGCTGTGTTGTAGCTTTCTAAAGCTGACTGATAGTCAACCTCAGTATCTTCAATCAATGTGTTTGCGATAGCATAAGCTTCTGTGCTATTGCCAAGATAATATAGGTGTACGTTGTCAAGTCCTACCCAGTTGGTAATGTTGTTTGCAACGTCGAGACCAATCTCAAGAGTACCGTCACTTATTACAGTTAAGCACTCATATTCCTCATCTGTGTCAATCTTTTGGGCAGTAACCTCTGTACGAGCGTTGCCAGCATAGAGTGTTGCACCCTTGCCTGTGTTTGTATAAGCCAAAGCGTTAAGACGGTAAACGCCAGGGAGAAGGTTTGTAGCAGTTGCGCTAATCTTACCTCCAGAGAACACGCCTGCGCTCCAGTTCTCATAGTGGTTACCTGTAACGTCGAAGTCCTTGGCATTATTACCGTTGGATGCACCCTTGTTTGCAGAGCCTGTTGTTGATGACCAGCCTGTGTCCTTGCCATCTGTAAAGTCTGTGGCAATACCGAGGATAGGAAGCACGTCAACAGGATTAGCAACCGTTGCAACGCTGAACTTTGCCTTGCTTGTTGCGATACGGATAGCCTCAGTTGCAGCATTCAACTCTGCCACTGTGCTTGCCTCGTTGGCATAGCGTGTCTCTGCATCGCTGATGGCCTGTGCGTCAGCATTTGCAGCCTTTGCATCCGCGATGGCATTCTTAAGTTCAGCTGAAGCCAGATACAACTCGTTCTTTGTAACGAAAGTCTCGTAGTCGGCTGGAGTAACGAATGTCCATGTGAGTTTGCACTCTGCCTCTGGATAGGCATTATAATCTGTCAGGTCGCAGAGATATAGACGTGTGTCTTCCTCGTTCTTTCCGACGCCGAGGTAAGTGTCTTCACTATTTGTGTATTTGAAAACTGTGTTTGCATCAGAAAGACATATTCTGTACTTGTTGTCGCCATAATGCTTGAATGTGAACTGGTTCTCTGTCTTTCCTGTCTTGGTGTTATCCACCCAGATATTTCTGCTCTCATCGATGAATGCATAAGCCCATTGGTTGGCCATGCCTCCTTGGAGAACATAGTTCGTGATGTAATAGGAATTAGCAACTGTTCCTTCCTCAATAATGACTTTGTGGCCCAATGAAGGACTGACACTTGCACGTGTGCCCCAGTCATTTGCACCAACAAGGAATGCTCTTGCCTCCATGTTGAACAAGTAAAACTCCTGCCCAGTGGCAAAAGGTTGAGCTGTAGGAACTTTTGGTTGCGTCCATTCTGCATACGATGCCGTACATAGCAGAGTGGCTACTACGGATAGTAATAATTTCTTCATAGTTTTTGTTAAGTTTTTAGTATATTAGTATAGTTCAATTAAATCTAATCCAGTTAGTATGATTTCGACTGCAAACATACGAAGTTTTTTGTTTTGTGCAAAATCTTTTCGCATTTATTTTTGCTTAGTTTCGTATTGTTCTACAAATGTATGTTTTTGTCCTACTAATTGTTTGGATGCCCCAGTTTTACAAAATGTTTCTTTGTCTCTCTGAATCGCTTACATTTTGTTCGTCCTTATTCCTTCGCCAATCCTTCGCTAATGGTTCGTCAATCCTCCCTAAATGTTTCGTGTAATTTCGTGTGTCAAAAAGAAAGCAAATTCTTTGTTTTTTGGGTTCTACGAGAATTCGTGTGGGTGATGTTTTTTCTCCAACCACGAATTACACGAATAAACACGAATTTTCAAGTCTTCTTGTTAGTTTATTACACTAAGACAACCTGTGCTGTCTGCGAATGGCACAAATGCTGTCCAGATGATTGACGGGCTAAAATGATTCGTGTAATTGGCTACGCCGAGCTAAAGGTTCGTAATTGCACAAGCAATTCTTCGTGTAATAGAAATTGCTAAGAACTGCGAGTTTAGTGAAAATTTGTGTAATTCGTGGCTAAACAAATTATCCACACAAAATCTTGTAGAACCTTTTTTCTCTATGTGGAGTAGAAAAATTATTGTTTCCTTTTGCGTATTCGGAAATGTTTTCATATCTTTGTGGCGAATATTTTATTCTATTTCACATTTTGTTCCTATTGTAACAAATCGTGACCATAAATAAATTAAAACTTATATCTATGATAGTAAACACGTCAATCATAATGAGAAATGTTGTTCTTGCAGTCGAAAATGTTGCTGGAATATTTGCGTGTCTCGTTGGTTTTTATATCAATTCAATAGATATAACTATACACTATAGATATTACGTGATGAAGTCCGTGATATAGTCAATTCAAGACTGTATCACGGACTTCGTGATACTTGCGAAAACAGTCTTGAAAAAAACTAACTTAAACAAAACTAATATGAAAAAAACAAAGTTGTTACCTTTTTCCATTGTGGCAGTTCTTACGATGCATTGTGCATCTGGGTATGCAGAGAATGACCCTGTCAAGTATATCGATGCTGATGGACAGGAGAAGTATGTGACGGATTATGCCGTCTTGAATGATGACACTTACTATCTTACAAGTGGATGGTATGTTGTTAACCAGAAAGACTTCAGGAACAAAAGAGGGTTAATTGTAGAAGGGAATGTACATATCATTCTATGTGACGATGTGGTATGGACTGCACCTGCTGTTACGTATCAATATAATTTTCAACGTACATTTAGCACTACCAAAACTGATACCAAGGACAATTCTTCTTTGAGTTTTTATGCACAAAGCACTGGTGATGCCATGGGACGAATTGTTTCCGACAAAGAATCAGACAAAATATATTATCAAGGTTTCTGCCATATTAACTCATTGATAATAAATGGCGGTTGTTTTGATTTCGAAAATGTTGCCGAAAAAGATGCAACAATATTTGCTCAAAATTTTGTTATGAATGGCGGAAGGATTAACATTTCTAATGCTTACAAAGGTATCTCCAGTCATGTGCTTCGGTTGAATGGTGGAGAGATTAATGTTTCTTCATCATCATTGGGGATAAGTGCTGCACAAGAATTGACATTTGGAAGGTCTTATTGCAATCTTGCTTGTAATTGTTCCAGTTTTGGCTATTATGGCGAAGATGACATACGTATGTCTGATTGTGTTCGTGTGACAATGGGCGGCAAAGAGTATCTTGGTTCTGCGCCTTACAACATTACTGATGTGGAGAACATCACAAAGATTACGTCTTTCTATGATGAGGGAATAGTTTCGGTAGAAGGCGTGAACGTAAGTCGTGAGAAGCCAGATGTGTGGTACGCCATGACAGGTGAGCGTTTGGCATCAAAGCCAGAGAAGAGAGGTGTTTATATTTGTAATGGAACTAAAATATGTGTAAGATGAAAACAACATTATGCAAAGTCGTATTGACTTATGTGGGCCTATTTGCCTTGACAATGAATGCTTTTGCCCATGAACCTATTACTTTCCTGGATGAGAATAACGAGGAGCAAGTTGTAACTGATTATACTGAGATAACAGGCGAAGAAACTGTACTATCTCGTGGATGGTATGTCGTCAGGGGTGATGTTACATCCAAAGTTGAAAAGATTGAGATTCGTGGGAATGTACATGTGATACTTGCTGACGATAGTTATTGGCATGCTGAAAAACAGCTTCGTTTTGATGGATATGATGAGTATGGCTATATGTACATTAGTACTCAGAGTCATGGCGAGAAAGAAGGTAGAATGTCATTGGCATGTGAAAACGAATCCTGTTTTCTGTTATGGGGGCTTAGTATTTATGGCGGAAGAATAGTAATTAACGGGTCTTCAGAACCTTATTATGCTGGAATGTTTGCGCCAAATATAGTGTTAAAGAATTGCGTTGTAAATATCAAATCGAATATGGGAATACAATGTGACAACATTACATGTGATGGTGCGGAACTGACTGTTACAACCAAATATGTAGGGCTTATGGCACAAAATACAATAGAGATTAAGAGTACACATCGCACAACAAAGTTGAATGTGCCAAATATTGCATACGGAGGTAATCAGAATGTGACACTTCCAGATGGTATTGTAATGGTGGTTGGAGACAAAACTTATACAGGTGAAGTTCCTGTAGATGCTTTCCATAAAAATTCAGGCAATAAGGTGTCTGGCGATACGAGTGAGGCACTATCAATAAAAGGACTCTGTACGCAAGTGACAGAAGACCTTGGTGGCTGGTACACTCTTAACGGCATTTGCCTTCCAGAAAAGCCAACGGAAAAGGGTGTTTACATTCATAATAACAAGAAATTCGTTATGAAGTGATGGTAAGTGTAATAAGCCATTGTGATGATGTTTGTGCAATCAAACGTTCTATGGTTTTTATAAATAAGAAATAGGCTGTTTTGGAGTCGTTCGTGACTCTAAAACAGCTTTTTTGCTTAGATGTCATTTCCCGTAGTTTTTTTCTGAATGGCAATATATATATGGTATAGACGAGCGTAATGAACGCAACTGCTTCTCACTTGGCTTGAAGGTTGATTTCCCTGTCAAACCGATATCTGAAAGTGCAAGGAATAACTTGCTGTTTATCCTTGAAAGCATTATTTCATCAAAAGCCGAACGTTAATTGTGCTTGTATTTGAAAAAATGAGTACCTTTGCACGAGAAAAGAAAAAAGGATTATGCAGATAAAAGATTCTTGGAAAGAGAAAGGGTATGTTGATGAGCCTATTGCTGAGGACATCGACATCAAGGCTGAGATACGTAGGATGTGTAAGGAGAAGAATGCAGTCATCCTTGCCCATTACTACACGGATGGTGCTGTGCAGGATATTGCCGACTTCGTGGGCGACTCGCTTGCACTTGCTCAATGGAGCGCAAAGACGGATGCGGACATCATCGTGATGTGTGGCGTTCACTTCATGGGCGAGACAAACAAGATTCTCTGCCCTAACAAGAAGGTGCTTGTGCTTGACCTCAACGCTGGTTGTTCGCTTGCTGACAGTTGCAAGGCTGACGACCTCGCCAAGTTTGTGGCTGAGCATCCAGGATACAAGGTGGTGTCATACGTGAATACTACTGCTGCCGTTAAGGCTCTCACGGATGTGGTGGTTACTTCAAGCAACGCAAAGCTCGTGATTGACAGTTTCCCACAGGATGAGAAGCTTATCTTCGGTCCTGACAAGAACCTTGGCGCATACATCAATTCTGTCACAGGTCGCAATATGCTCCTCTGGAATGGTGGTTGTCACGTTCACGGACAGTTCTCACTTGAGGCTATACTGAAGCTGAAGGCTGAGCATCCAGATGCCAAGATACTTGTGCATCCAGAGTGCCCTGCGCCAATACAGAAGTTGGCTGATGTGATTGGCTCAACGGCTGGTCTCCTTAACTTTGCCATCAAGGATGATGCCAAGAAGTTCATCGTGGCTACTGAGAGCGGAATACTCCATGAGATGACTAAGGCTTGTCCTGACAAGACATTCATACCTGCTCCTCCAGAGGCTTCGGAGACAATAGGATGCAGCTGTAATGAGTGTGCATACATGAAGCTCAATACTCTCAAGAAGTTGTACAACACTCTTAAGTATGAGTGGCCAACTATCGAGGTGGAGCCATCCATTGCCGAGAAGGCTATTCGTCCAATAGACAAGATGCTTGAGATTTCAAAGAACCTCAAGAGTGCAATGGCGGCAAAGAATTAATTCCCAATGAAAGATATGAACGTAGCGATGCTCGTGAGTGGTGGCGTTGACTCTGCCGTTTCGGTTCACATGCTGAAGGAGCAGGGTATTGACCCTCACCTTTTTTATATAAAGATAGGTCCGGACAAGGACACGGAATGGAACTGCACCTCCGAGGAGGATGTGGAGATATGCCAGTGGCTTGCCCGTAAGTATGGGCTGAAGTTGGATGTCATTGACCTTCACAAGGAATACTGGGAGAAGGTGGTTGGCTACACAATGGACAAGGCTCGTCAGGGACTTACCCCTAATCCTGATGTGATGTGTAACAAACTCATTAAGTTTGGATGCTTTGAGGATGTTGCAGGCAAGGACTTTGACAAGACTGCCACGGGTCACTATGCAACTACGTCAATAGTTAATAATAAGGTGTGGCTTAGTACCAGTCCTGACCCGGTAAAGGACCAGACGGATTTTTTGTGCCAGATAGATTCGCTTCAGGTGAGCAAGCTCATGTTCCCTATAGGACATCTTTGGAAGCATGAGGTGCGTGAGATAGCGGAGAAGGCAAAGCTCCTTAATGCGGAGCGCAAGGACAGTCAGGGCATCTGTTTCCTCGGAAACATAGATTTCCGTGATTACATCAAGGCGCATCTTGGTGAGAACCCGGGTGATGTCCGTGAACTTGAGACGGGCAAGAAGATAGGGGAGCACAAGGGACTTTGGTTCTACACCATAGGTCAGCGCAAGGGCTTGGGCTTCGGTGGCGGTCCTTGGTTTGTGGTTAAGAAGAACCTGAAGCGTAACATCCTCTTTGTGAGTCATGGCTATGAACCAGAGAAGGTGTTCAAGGACCACATGACGATGAATGATTTCCACTTCATTACGGATAATCCTTGGACGGATGATACCACTCCTCACCGTATCACATTCAAGATACGTCACACACCGGAATACCTCCCCGGCGAGATAGTAAAGCGTGAAGACGGTACGTGGTACGTCAAGGCAGACGAAAAGATACATGGCGTTGCACCCGGACAGTTCTGTGTGGTGTATGACGAGAACCACCACCTCTGTTTTGGAAGTGGCGAGATAAACTAAAATACAAACACTCCCAATCTTAAGGGTTGGGAGTGTTATTTACCATAGAAAACAAGTAAGCGGATGGCGTAAAATCCTTACAGCCATTTATGAAATATAATAATTAA
>JAFZVY010000040.1 GCA_017617575.1 Bacteroidaceae bacterium
ATGAATTGAACGAAATACTTGGGTGGTTTTAGCCTCGGGGTTCCACCTCTTCCCATCCCGAACAGAGAAGTTAAGCCCGAGCGCGCCGATGGTACTGCACCGCAATGTGGGAGAGTAGGTCGCCGCCTTCTTAGGAAGCCTCCAGCAGAAATGCTGGAGGCTTTTTGTTTTAAATGCAAAATGCAGGATGCAGAATGCAAAATGGGCTGGCGCGCGGAAAGCAGGCTTGCATACAATGGAGTAAGGCTGGCTTGTTTTTCATGAAAGGCAAGAGCCAAGGACGGCTCTTGAGGCATGGGGATGGGCGAAGGGTGAGCGAAGTGTGATGATGGGTAGAAGAGACAAAAAAGGCTCGCATACGGTGGTATGCGAGCCTTTTGGCGTATTGTAATTCTGTTATTTATTCATCATCATCGTCGTAGGATGGGTCTTCGAGGTCGATGTTTTCCTCGATTTGTGGATTTGTCTCGTCGAGATCGTCATCCATATCGTCATCATCTTGATCTGGTACGCGGTCTTCGAGGTCGTCATCCATGTCGTCATCCTCGTCTTCAAGTTCTTCCTCAAGGTTGTCGTCAAGATTATCATCACCATTCATACCCTTGAAGTTGTTGAGTCCTGAGTTGTACTTGACACGCTCTACCTTTGGCTTCTCCTTGATGAATACAGCCTCAATCCATGTGCCTCGTACGATTTCCAATACTTCGTAGCCATCTTCTTTTCTGCGGTCGATGATGCCTCCTGCACGGTGCATAGTGGTGGCTGGGAGAACGCTGCAGTCAACGAAGAAGTTGGATTCTATAATGTCCTGTATGGCGAGTGGGAGACCCTTCCATCCTGTTCCCATGTTCTTGTCGATAAGGTCGAGTACCTCGTATGGCTCAAGATGTGTGATGTTCTCGAGTGTGAGGTCTGTTATCTTCTTAATAGGGTGCTTACGGATGGCTATAGCGTTGTTCTCTCCTTCGCTTGGTGAAGAGAATATCTCGTAGTGCATAGCCTCGAGTTGTGCAATCTTCTTTTCGTCTTCTCTATTGAGGTACTGAATGTCGAACACTGTGCGGATGATGTTCATGTAGTGTGACTCATTCTCTGCAAAGTCATCGCTTTTCTTCGCGTCGAGAATCATCTGGTTAAGCTCTGTTTCGTCTATTGTCCAGATGTTTCCTTTCGTGAGACAGTCCAAAGACATCTTAGAATTCTTTTTCATCTAATAATCTATTAAGTTCTGTGGTTGTTATTTTGTGTGCAAAAATACAACTTTTCTTTTTTAGTAGCAAGACCTTTTTTGTAATAGATGTTGCAAAACGAATTTATTTTATGATTTTTGAATATTTTGTGTTACCTTTGCACCAGATTAGTAACATCTAAACATCTAAAGTAATAGAATCAAATGAAAGAGTTAGCATTGAAGTACGGGTGTAACCCAAATCAGAAACCTTCTCGCGTGTATATGCAGGAGGGTGAACTTCCAATCGAGGTGTTGTCAGGACGTCCTGGTTATATTAACCTTCTCGACGCTCTTAACAGCTGGCAGCTTGTGAAAGAGTTGAAAGCTGCTACTGGTATGCCATCTGCAGCATCGTTCAAGCATGTAAGCCCTGCAGGAGCTGCTGTTGGTGCTCCATTGAGCGATACACTCAAGAAGGTTTATTTCGTTGATGACGTAAAGATTCCTTTGACTCCTATCGCAACTGCATACGCTCGTGCACGTGGTGCTGACCGTATGTCATCATACGGCGATTTTATCGCTCTTAGCGACACTTGTGACGAGGCTACTGCCACTCTCATCAAGCGTGAGGTAAGTGACGGTGTCATTGCTCCTGACTATACTCCTGAGGCTCTTCAGATTCTTCGTGAGAAGCGTAAGGGTACTTACTGTGTAATCAAGATTGACCCAGAGTACAAGCCTGCACCAATTGAGAGCAAGCAGGTGTTTGGCGTTACGTTTGAGCAGGGACGCAATGAGATTGACCTTACTGGTGACAATCTCTTCGAGAATATTCCTACACAGAACAAGACTTTCACAGAGGAAGCTAAGCGTGACCTCAAGATTGCGCTCATCACCCTCAAATATACTCAGAGTAACTCTGTATGCTATGTTAAGGACGGACAGGCTATAGGTATCGGTGCAGGACAGCAGAGCCGTATCCACTGTACTCGTCTTGCTGGTAACAAGGCAGACATCTGGTGGCTCCGTCAGTGTCCAAAGGTTATGAACCTTCCATTCAAGGAGGGCATCCGTCGTGCTGATCGTGACAACACAATCGACGTGTATATTGGCGATGAGTGGGAGGATGTACTTCGTGAGGGAACATGGCAGCAGTTCTTCACAGAGAAGCCAGAGCCTCTTACACTTGAGGAGAAGAAGGCTTGGATTGCAAAGAACACAGGCGTGGCACTCGGTAGTGATGCTTTCTTCCCATTCGGAGACAACATTGAGCGTGCTCACAAGAGTGGCGTAGAATATATAGCACAGGCAGGTGGTTCTGTACGTGACGATAATGTTATCGAGACTTGCGACAAGTACAACATCGCAATGGCGTTCACTGGAATCCGCCTCTTCCACCATTAATGTTTAATGTGGAATTAGGAATGTGGAATTAGGATTTGTGTGATGGCAATAATGGCTGTCGGTAACATACAATTCCTAATTCATCATTCCTAATTCCTAATTAAAAACAATTGTTTTTATGGCAACAGACAACGAGATAATGTATGCCATGATGAATGGCATCAGTTTTGGAGGAGCCAAGAAGGAGAAGAAGGAAAATCCTAACAAGGTAAAGACCAAGGCAAAGATTAAATCATACAAGACAGGTGCACATGGTTCTGGAGCAGCAAAGCATAAGGCTGAGATTAAGAAGCGCGTGCAGAACAGACCAAGCCAACGAAAGGGATAAGGTATGAAACGTATCATCCTCTTATCATATCTTGCCGTCGTAGCAGTAATGACATCATGCAATTCAGGAACGCAATCGGGCGATTCGAGCGTGTTCTCATCCCATGAGCAAGTGGCAGACGACGACCTGTTTGATCTCCACGAAATTCAAGATAATGGTGAAATCATAGTGCTTACACTTTATGGTCCCACAAGTTATTTTGAGTTTCGTGGAGAAAATTTTGGTAGTCAGTACATGCTTGCCGATGAGTATGCCAACAGCATAGGCGTGAGCATGAGGGTTGACGTGTGCCGAAGCCAGAGTGAGATGATTGAGAAACTGCAGAAAGGTGATGGCGATGTCATAGCGTACAACATTACTGTGGCAGATTCCCTGAAGGACAAGGTCGCTTTCTGTGGTGCAAAGCCATTGACTCACTACCTCGACAGTATGGCAGTTGTTCGTGGTGACCGTTCCCTCTCTTGCGGCACTGTGGCATGGGCGGTGCGCAAGAGCTCTACTGACCTTTCAAAGTCGCTTGTGGCATGGATGGACGCCAATGAGAGCCGTTTCTTCGACATGACCACACTCCATCGTCGTGGAGGCAAGTCGGGCAAGTATAGGAATTATGCTCCGCGTCGTAAGGTGGCTGCACCAATACTTAACCTTGCCAAGGGACAGATATCTATCTACGACAATCTCTTCAAGACATATTCGTCTAAGTGCAACTGGGATTGGCGGCTTCTTGCAGCGCAAGCCTATCAGGAGTCAGGCTTCGACCCTAATGCGGTTTCATGGATGGGAGCCCTCGGACTTATGCAGTTGATGCCATCAACGGCAACGGACATGGGAGTGGGGGAGAACGAGGTGTTCTCGCCTGATGCAAGCCTCCGTGGAGCTGTAAGACTTATCTCCCGGCTTGACAACCACTATTCATCCATCACTAATCCTGACGAGCGCATCAACTTCATCCTTGCTGCCTACAATGCTGGTCCTGGTCATGTGGACGATGCCCGTGCCTTGTGCAAGAAGAATGGTCGCAACGAGAACGTGTGGAAGGGTAATGTTGACTCGTATGTACTCCGAATGAGCGAGGCACGCTACTACAACGACCCAGCTTGTCAGCATGGCTACTTCCGAGGACGTGAGACATACGACTATGTGAACTCTATCCGTACTCGATGGAGTGAATACAAGGCGAAAATTAAGAATTAAGAGTTAAGAATTAAGATTTGGACAATAAAAAGCCGTTCGGAACAAGCGTCCGAACGGCTTAATTATTAATTATCCATTATCCATTATCAATTCTAAAATAGCCTTTGGGCTATTTTATGTTCGCACGTATCTTGGTGAGATAGCGTTGCATGTGCTCCTCGTCACGATGGTCGATGATGTCGATGAGTTCCTTCATCTCCTCGCATATCTGTGTGACTTGATCCTTGGTGTAAGGATTGAAGAGTATCTCACGGAGGAGACAGTCGTCCTCGCTGAGTACGCCTTGTGCTATCTTCATGTGGCGCTTGAAGGTTGTTCCCGGAGCGTCCTGGTGCTTCATCACTGCCGCAAAGGCGAAGGTGGAGATGAATGGGATGCTGAGGGAGTATGCCACGGTCTTGTCATGTTCCTCGAAGGTGTATTCGCAGATGTTGAGCTCAAGGTTGTTGTAGAGTTCCTTGAAGAAGCAACGTCCCATGAAGTCGCCTTCGCTGATGATGATGGCATTCTCTGACGACAGCTGGCCGAGGTTGGCGAACGTAGGACCGAACATTGGGTGTGTGCTGACGTAGCGCATTCCTGTCTTCTCGTAGTAGTCCTTGAAGCCTGTCTTGACGGAGCTGATGTCGCTGAGGATACATGTGGATGGGAGGTATGGGATGACTTGGTCGAATACCGTGAGCGTGTACTTCAGGCTTACTGCGTTTATCACGAGTTCTGGGGCGAATTCCTTTATCTCGTCCATGGTCGTGAAGCGCTGGCAGTTGTATGTGAAGCGGAGTCGCTTGGCGTCGATGTCATACACGGCTACCTCGTGGTCGAATGAGAGCAGGTCGGTGAAGAATGAGCCCATCTTTCCTGCTCCGAGTATGAGTATTTTCATATTTTACTTGTTGATTATCTCTATCTGCTGGTTGACGCTTTCCTCGTGGATGCTCTCGAAGATTTGCTTCACGCAGTCGGCACTGATGCCGAGGAGCTGTCCTTGTGCGCCTCGCTTGTCGAGAATCTCGCTGTAGCGTGATGTCTGTACTACTGTGAGTCCGTGCTCCTTCTTGTACTGTCCAATCTCGCGACAGATGCGCATGCGCTTGCCGAGGATGTCGATGAGTTCGTTGTCTATCTCGTCAATCTGCTTGCGGAGTGCTGCGAGTGGCTCTGTTGACTGTACTTCCTCACGTATGTTGAGGATTGAGAGTATGTAGTCGAGTACGTCAGGTGTCACCTGCTGGCTTGCATCGCTCCATGCCTGCTCTGGGTTGCAGTGGCTCTCTACGATGAGTCCGTCCATGCCCATATCCATTGCCTGCTGGCAGAGTGGTGCGATGAGGTCGCGTCGTCCTCCGATGTGGCTTGGGTCGCAAGCGATAGGGAGGTTAGGTATGCGTCTGTGAAGCTCGATAGGTATCTGCCACATTGGGAGGTTGCGGTAAATCTTCTTGTCGTAGCTTGAGAATCCGCGGTGGATTGCTCCGAGACGCTTGATGCCTGCTCCGTTGATGCGCTCAAGTGCGCCTATCCAGAGTTCGAGGTCTGGGTTCACTGGGTTCTTCACGAGTACTGGCACGTCGATGCCGCGGAGGGAGTCGGCGAGTGCTTGCATGGCGAATGGGTTGGCTGTGGTACGTGCTCCCACCCAGAGGATGTCAACGCCGTACTTGAGCGCAAGTTCCACGTGCTCAGGTGTTGCCACCTCAGTAGCCGTGAGCATTCCTGTCTCCTTCTTTACCTGCTGCATCCATGGGAGTGCTTTCTCTCCGTTGCCTTCGAAGCCTCCTGGCTTTGTGCGTGGCTTCCATATTCCTGCGCGGAACATGTGGCATCCCTTGTCTGCAAGCTGGCGTGCAGTTGTCATTACTTGCTCTTCTGTCTCGGCAGAGCATGGACCGGCAATCACGAACGGACGTTCGTTGTCACTTGGTAAACCAAGCGGAAGAAGATCTAATTCCATAGTGTATGTGGTTTTGATTTTTGCATTTGGTTTGTATTTAGATGTTGCTTGTTGCTCTAGATTTTTCTAGAAAGGCTGGAATGAATGGAAGTTCTGGAGAGTTCTTAGTTCATCATTGCCTTTATTCTGCGGAGGGCTTCCTGCATCTTCTCGTCCTTTGCGCAGAGTGAGATGCGGAGGTAGCGTTTTCCGTTTGAACCGAAGATGAAGCCTGGAGTGACGAACACTCGTGCCTCGTGGAGTATCTTCTCTGTGAGGTCTTCGACGTCGGCGTATTGGTCGGGAATGCGTCCCCAGAGGAACATTCCCTGCTGTGTTGGGTCGAAGGTGCAGCCGAGTGTCTTCATTATTTCCTCGGCTATCTTGCGACGTGAGGCGTAGGTCTCGATGTTGGCTTGTGTGTGCCAAGCCTCGGTGTTGTCGTATGCCTGTGCTGCCGCGAGCTGGAGTGGGCGGAACGTTCCTGAGTCGATGTTTGACTTTATCTTGAGTACCCACTGGATGAATGTGCTGTTGGTTGCGAGCATTCCCACGCGCCATCCTGGCATGTTGTGTGACTTTGACATTGAGTTGAACTCGATGCAGCAGTCCTTTGCTCCCTCTACCTGAAGGATTGAGAGGTGTTCGTCCTTGTTGAGGATGAATGAGTATGGGTTGTCGTTCACGACGACTATGTTGTGCTTCTTTGCGAAGGCTACAATCTTCTCGTACAGTTCACGTGTGGCACGTCCTCCCGTTGGCATGTTAGGGTAGTTTGTCCACATGAGTTTCACGCCACTGAGGTCCATGCTTTCGAGCTGGTCGAAGTCTGGTTGCCATCCGTTGCTCTCAAGGAGGTCGTAGTTCACAATCTGCTGTCCGAGAATCTTGCTGAGCGATGTGTAGGTAGGGTAGCCCGGGTTAGGGACGAGTACCTTGTCGCCAGGGTTGCAGAAGGCGAGTGTGACGTGGAGTATTCCTTCCTTGCTACCGATGAGTGGCTGTATTTCCGTTGCTGGGTCAAGCTCCACGCTGTACCAACGCTTGTAGAAACTTGCCATTGCCTTGCGAAGCTCTGGGATACCGACTGTTGGCTGGTAGCCGTGTACGTCTGGTCGCTTGGCGTTTTCGCAAAGCACGTCGATGGTTTCCTGCGAAGGTGGCATGTCAGGCGAGCCGATGGCAAGCGAGATGATGTCCTTTCCTTCTGCGTTGAGCTTGGCTACTTCCTTGAGCTTGCGTGAGAAGTAGTATTCTGATACTAATGATAGTCTTTCTGCTGGCTGAATCATCTTAGTTTATAATGAGGAATCAGGAATGAGGAATTAGTAGTGTCCTCAGTTCTTAATTATCAATTATTAATTATCAATTATCAATTAATTATATCGTGCTCTTTCCGTCCATGTATTCGCCGAGAACCTTGAACTGCTTGGTCAGAGGTCGTGTTGCGTCAATGCTCTGGCGGTAGCGAGTGTAGTCGTTGTAGGTAACGTCAACGTAGAACATGTATTCCCATTCGCGTCCGATGATAGGGAGTGACTGTATCTTCGTGAGGTTGATGTTGTAGAACGAGAAGATGGACAGCACCTGTGAAAGTGAGCCCTCGTTGTGCTGGAGCGTGAACACGATGCTCGCTTTGTTGGTCTTGGATGGGTGGCAGAGTGAATCTGCCTGCCAAGGGTCGGAGAGTACGAGGAAACGCGTGAAGTTGTGCTTGTTGGTCTCTATGCCTTCCTCCAGTATCTTCATGCCGTAGAGTGGTGCGGCAAACTTGGAGCAGATGGCTGCATGTCCCTTGAGGTTCTGCTCGCTTATCATCTTGGCTGAACCTGCCGTGTCCTCTGTTTCCACCACTTTGAGCCCGGGGTGGTGCTGGAGGAAATCGCGGCATTGCATCAGGGCTACTGGGTGTGAGTTCACTTCGGTTATGTCGTCCCAGTCCTCGTCGGGGAGGCACATGATGGAGTGTGAGATGCGAAGCTTGTGCTCGCCGATGATTTGCATTCCGCTTTCGCGAAGCAACTCGTAGTTGTGGAGGAGTGAACCTGCGATGGTGTTCTCTATTGCAACGAGTGCAAGTACGCTTGAGTCTTTCTTCATCTCTGCGAACACGTCCTCAAATGTGGGGCAACAGATGAGTTCAATGTCCTCTCCCTCGAAGAAGTGGTGAGATGCTACATCGTGGTAACTTCCTATTTGACCCTGAATGGCTATTCTTTTCATCCTATAAATAAAAAAATCCCGCTCTTGTGAGCGGGATATATATTTTTGACTTTCTCTGTCGTCTAAGTTATGCACATAGAATCCCGCTCTTACTTTCTGCTAAAGTAAAAGTAGTAAAAAAAGTATGTGTTGTTAAACGACTTCATTTTGTTTGATTTTTTAGTTCTTTTGTTTCTTGATGCAAAAGTAGTCATTCTTTGCTAATTGGCAAATATTTTTGGAAAAAAAGTGTTGAAAAAGCTTTGATTGGTGTTAAACTGTAATGAAAAACGCCCGAAACATAGATGTTTCGAGCGTTTTTGTGTCGTTTTATTGATTTTTGAAACTAAACAACGTTTCGAGTTCTATTGTGTAGTTAAATGGAGTTAGAAGAAGTAAAAAGACGATTGTCTGTTTGCATCAAACATGGTGACGTCTCTTTACTCCTCTTAACTTCTGTTTACTTCTCTTTACTCCTTTCTTTACTCCTTGAAATGAGAATCAAATCTTCTTCTTGTTGTACTGAAGTTTCTTGCTGTCGATGGAGTTGAGGTTTGTCGTTCCCTTGTGGAAGTTGATGCACTTTCCCTTCAACTCGATGTCTCCTGCTCCCATTATCGTCACGTAGAGGTCTGTGCAGTCAACCTCGACCTTTGCGTCTCCTGCTCCTGAGATTGTGGTGCTGACCTTCTGTGCCTTCACGTTCGTGTCGATGTCACCTGCTCCGGAGATGGTGAACTCGGCATCCTTGTTACAAGTAATCTTCTTTGAGATGAAGTCGCCAGCTCCGTTGACATTGATGCTGAAGCCTTCGCACTCAATCTTCTTTGACTCCATGTCGCCGGCACCGTTGATGTTGATGCTTAACGAGCCGTTTATCTTGTAGTCTTCCTTGATGTCTATGTCGCCGGCACCGTTGATGAACACGTCGTTTATCTCTGGGTGCGAGATGTTGAGCGTAATCTTAGGTAGTGTGACAGTCTTGTTGAACTCCTTCTTCTTGCTTATGACGAGTGTGCTGTCCTTCACCTTTATCTCGTAGGCTTCGATGGCTTTCTCGTTGCCGTGTGCCACGAGCATGACGTCTTTGCCCTGTGTTAAGTCGACGTTGCAGCCACCATTGATGGTGATGGCGTTGAACTGCTGGCCGACGTTTATTGTCTTGTCGGTCACCTCGCCCCACTTGCCTGAGTCGCGATAGCCGTCAGAGTCCTTTGAACCGTTTATGATTAGCTTGATGTCGTTGGACGACATTCCACACGAGATTGTGGTCATCGTCATTCCTGCCATTAAGGCAGCTGATAGTATAGTCTTGAGTGTCATGCTGTGTTTATTTTTGTTACGTTTAAGTTCTTGATGCAAGTTCCGGAAGTTGATAGGAGTAAACTTCGTGGAGTTTTAACTTCCATATAGCTACGCTATAACTACTCTGGTGTTGCTTCAGCCGAAATCTTCTTCAGTTCTTCCACGAGTTCCTCAGGGCTGATGCTGAGTGTCTGCATCTTTCGGCTCAGCTCTGGGATGAAGTCCTCGAAGAAGTCTTTCTTTCGCATGGCAAGGATGGCGTCCTTTGCGCCCTTTGCCACGAAATAGCCGAGGCCTCTCTTGGTGAATATGATGTCTTGGTTCTGTAGCCAGTCGTATGTTCGCATGCAGGTGTTGACATTCACCTCGACGATTGACGCATATTCCCTTACGGATGGGATGCGTTCCTCCTCCAGGTATTTACCTTGGAGAATCTCGTCGCAAAGATAGTCTGCTATTTGCAAATATATTGCTTTATTATCCTTAAAATCCATAAAAATACTGTTTATTTGTTCCAACCGCTCGTGATTTGAGCCTTTTTGTAAAGTTTGTAGCTCAACCAGAAGTAGAGTACTGTGAGAAGGTAGTTGAGTATTGCTACGATGTTGGCTGATGCCTTGACGTAGGCAAGTGCTTCCTCTTCTGAATTGATCTGGATTGAATCGTTCTCTGCAAGGCTCTTGATGATGAATATCGCAATGATTGTGAGTATTGACATTGAGAACTCAAATGTGATGTACGTTAGGATGATGTTGTACTTATACTTGATGGCGTTGCCAAGTACGAAGAAAGCAAATCCTGACACTGACATTGCGATTGACATGAATCGTATTGCGCTGAGTAATCCTTGCATTTCCTCCATGTCAGCCAAGCTTGTGCCGTTGACGTATGTGTAGCGGAATGACATGAGCTCATAGATTGAGTAGATGATTGAGTTCTGATATTCCAAAGGGTGGAAGATGAGGTTGAGCAAGGCGTTCAAGGCATCAGAGCATACGAGGCTGAGAATGATAGCCAGTGTGCCTCCTATTATCACCAAGCCAAGATGCCAAGCGTACTTCTCAAGGTTTGTGGCAGGGAGGGTAAGCTCGGATATTCTTCCCTGCTTGTTGCGAAGGTTGTGGAACGCGCATCCTGCGAAGATGACGTGCATGATGCCCGTGAACATAATAAGTACAAGGGCAGTAATGGTCACATCCTTGTATGACCAAAAGTCTTGTAGCTGTTTTATGTCTATACTATTGAAAGCGTTTGCCGTCAACCAGCGGCCAAAGAATGCAACGAATGCTATTCCCGTTGAGCCGAAGATGCAGACGAGTGCCATCGTGCGGTAGAATGACTTGTTTATGATGAGGTCGTAGCGACCGAAATTTAAGAATCTTTCTTTATTGAAATCCATAATGCCTTTTTATAATTAAGAATTAAGAGTTAAGATTTAGAAACCATGAAAGCTCTTAATTTTATTTTTAACTTTTAATGTTTGCTCTACAAGTTTTTTTTCAACCACGAATTACACTAATTTACACGAAATTTGTAATTCAAGGCTGTTTTCATTACACGAAGAATTGCTTGTGCAATTACGAATATCACGAATCTTTTTAGCCCGTCAATCGCCCGGATGGCATTCGTGTTATTCGCAGACAACACGAGTTGTCTTAGTGTAATAATGCAAATAAGAGAACTTGAAGTTCGTGCCTATTCGTGTAATTCGTGGCTAAAAACAACGCCCACACGAATTCTTGTAGAACCTTTTTCACTTTTTAATTTTGACTCTTATAAGAAGAGGAACATAAGAATTGCCTCAATCATAATCGTGTCCTTTTTGACTTTCAGTAAGTTTGTAATTATTGTTTGTCCCCATTGTCCCTTGGTATCTCTTTCTCCTCCCCCACGGGGAGGTCGGGAGGGGGCCTTTATTTCTCTATTGTCTTGAGGAAGAGTTCCTCAAGGTTCACTGGCTCTTCCACGTCGATGACGTCATTGAGGAGAACCTTGTTGTCGTCGATTATCGTCACGTGGTCGAGGAGAAGCTCAACGTCCTTTACCTGGTGAGTTGATATGATGATTATCTGGTCTTCACGCATTCCCTTGGCGATGACCTTGCGGAACTGGCTCTTGGATGGGATGTCGAGTCCGTTGGTTGGCTCGTCCATGAGGAGAAGCTTTGTTCGTGCTGCAAGTGCCACACACATATAGACCTTCTTCTTCATACCCATTGAGAGCGAACCGAGGTTGATGTCGATTGGCATGTCGAACACTTCGAGGCAATCCTTGAGAATCTGGAGGTCGAAGTTAGGATAGAATGGCAGGAGAGCCTTCACGTAGTCGAGGAGTGGGATGCTTGGCACGTTGTATTCCTCTGGCACGATGAACATTTCCTGAAGTGCGTTAGGGTTGCGCTCGCTTGTGTCGTATCCGTCGAATGTGATTGTGCCCTCCTGTGGACGGAGAAGTCCCATGATGAGGTAGAGTAGGGTACTCTTTCCTGTTCCGTTCTTGCCGAGGAGACCGTACACGCCTCCGTCAGTAAGTTCGAGCGAAAGGTTGCTGATTACTTTTCTTGTGCTGTAATAGCCAAATGAAATATTATTTACAGATAACATATTTTATTGGTGTTTTAGTGTACTACTTAAATAAGACACTGCAAATGTATGGCACATATTCCTTCCGACCAAACATTTTGAAAGAAAAATATGAAAAACTGCGAATTTATTGATAATTGTCAATGGTTACACGTTGTGTCATGTGTTGTTCATGGGGTAGTCAATCTTCTTATATTTGAAAGTCTCATGTGAGTCAGTACTGAGTCAATACTTAGTCAGTACTTGATTGTGCGTCTTTCCCGATACTTATTTTGAAAATATTCAAACCCGATTTGTTTTTAATTATGGCGAATTCGCCATGATTAGAATTTATCTTTTATATATAATGTGTGGGAGATAAATAACATAAAAAACTCTGCAATCAGCATTATTGCCGATTACAGAGGTTGTTTTATCCATCTTGTAGGACTTATGTTAAAGCGTTGTTTTCTGCATCTTTCAAAAGAGGGTCGAATTCGACCCTCTTTTGAAATTCTTAGCTGACTACCCATGTTGTACAATTCAGCAAACCGCCTTCAAGAGCAACTTCGTCATAGTTAATCGTTTCAACGATTTTATTAGGAAAAGCCTTTTGTATAATGTCAACTGCTTGCTTGTCTTCGCTCCTGCCAAATATAGGTACGACTATTAGGTTATTCACTTCCAAGTAATTTACGTATATGCCAATTGCACTATCACGATTATTAGTAGTAAAGAATGGAATATCTATGTATTTCATGTTGTATTTTTCAAGAATGCTTCGTCTGTCATCTTGAATGTATTTATAATCGTCAGCCAATCTATTTCCAAGAATAGTGTCCCTGTTCACAAATCTGACCATACCATCGGCGTGTCCTGTGAAATCTTCATCCTTTGAATGTAATGCCTTGATAATTATAATCTCACATTCTAGCAACTTGCCTAATTCGTCAATAAGTTCCTGCTTCGTTTTGTCAGGGTTCTCAGAAAATATCCTATCAGATAGTATCGCACGGCCTTCGCAAATAAGGACATTGCCACCATCAAGATTGATATCTGAACTTTGTGCATGTATATTGTTCATTCTGCATACTTCCTCGACATCCGAGCGAGATTCCTCCCATTCCTTATTGCCCTTAAGGTAGCTTGGATCATATCTGAATTGAATGAATTTGCCGGATTCTGTTTGAACAGGCATATAGTCGCGACACCAAATATCTTTAGTACCTTTCAAAAATGTGTATTTGACGTTATGCTTTTCAAGGATGCTAATAAGTCTGTTGCAAGCATCTGGATGCTTAATCTTTAGCAATTCTGACATATATACAGTTTGCTCTCTTTTGTTCAGATTGATTCCTTCCATATTGTTCATATTTGAAATGTCTGGCTTACTTTGTCTTTTTTCTATGTACCTTTTCTTCAATGATGGCATACAAACTCCAATCAAACCTTTACAAATATCGTCAGTCGGCTCAATATCATTGCTATCACAAATGTCAAACAATACAGTTTCTGCCCCTCGGTTCTCTAATGTGAAATTTTGTATGTATTCTTCCTTAATCTTCTTGTTTATCACAGAAGATTTGTTCGGTTTTGTGAGGATTTTGCGACGCTCAGAATCGGAAATGTTCTTTTGCATCAATTTGTCAAACAATTCAGATGCTGGGCACTTCTTTATTTTCTTTCTCGCAAAACACATAAAAGAAATAATGCCACCAACGATAGCAATCAACCCACTTGTAATCCCTATGATAGATTCTATACTCATAATAAAAATGTTGCTTGATAATTAATGTAAATTCGCCTCATAATGTGATTCGAACTCTGTTTTTCTAGAGTGTTTCGTTCTTCGTGTTCGTCAATATTTGGATTTTTCGCCTACTTCCCTCCCCAGGGTTTCGGCTTTAATTGTTTAACAAAAAAGGCGGGGAGTCTCGTTACTCGTTCCGCCTTCTGAGGTCTTCGCATTACCCTGTCAAATAGAACAAGTAACTGCAGAAGCCCACGCCATGAGATTATATGTACTTGGTGTACAGAACAATCGCACCCTAATAAAAAGGGTACAATTATTGCTGTACACACATGGATATAATCCACCCGAGGACATTCTCAGTCACCTTGTCTTGATTTGACATGAAAGTTGCGAAGTTTCAGAAAGCCAAGAACAAAGCGTTGAAAACGCCTTTTTATTATGTCAGTACTCTCGTGCATTCGCCATATGAGTACCATCCCATGCTTCACCCACCACAAGTGTAGGCTCTGCACGAAATCTATTGCAAAGAAACGAATTATTTACGAAATGACAAAGGAAACTGCTCGCTTTTATTGTCTTCGATTTGAAATCAGCGAAAGACATCCGTCCGATAACTCCAATGACTTTACTGTGAATCGTGTGAACGATGATTTTTTTCAGCCACGAATCCCACTAATTTTCACGAACTTTCAATTCCTGCCATTTATTTTATTACACTAAGACAACCTGTGTTGTCTGCGAATGACACGAATGCCGTCCGGGTTGATTGACGGGTAAAAGGATTCGTGAAATTCGTAATTGCACGAGCAATTCTTCGTGTAATGAAAACTGCCTTGAATTACAGATTTCGTGAAAATTAGTGTAATTCGTGGTTAAAAAACACGCATTTTTTTGACTTGTATGTTTTTGTTTCTGCGCATGCTCCAATTAGAGCTTGGTGGAGCGGTCTTACTAACCAAAGGAAAGTAATACCTATTAGACACAGGACAAAACAAGAAAAAAATATGTTTTCTTTTGTTTTCACCATGTTTTTCTAACTGGCCGCTTGGCGGCATAACAATTACGCAGCTGGGGGAAATAATTAAATAAACGAAAAAATCTTCGGTTAAATGGTTGAGAAACTAAATATTATTCGTATCTTTGCAGACGTAAATCGCTAAAAAGATTTTTAGAGATGAAAATTAGGCAAATTATTGGTGCCCTTGAAGAGTTCGCTCCTCTGGCCCTGCAAGACGGCTATGATAATGCGGGATTGCAGATTGGATTAGCAGAGGATGCAGAAGCGTCAGGGGCATTGTTGTGTCTTGACGTGACGGAGGAAGTGGTCGATGAGGCCATCCGGAAGGGATGCAACATGATTGTGAGTCACCATCCGCTGCTCTTCCGTCCGCTCAAGTCAATAGCAGGAAGGGACTATATAGAAAGATGTGTGGTCAAGGCAATAAAGAACGACATCACCATCTATTCGGCTCACACCAACCTTGACAGCGCACGTGGCGGAGTGAACCACATGATTGCCGAGCGTCTCGGCCTCCATGATGTGGAGTGGCTAAGCCCAAAGGAAGGGTATGACGCAGGCGAGGGTGTCATTGGCGAGCTGCCTGAGGCGCTCTCCACGGACGAGTTCCTGAACAAGGTGAAGGACACGTTCCATGTGGGATGCGTGAGGTACAACAAGCGCGAGCCTCGCACCGTCAAGCGAGTGGCCCTCTGTGGCGGAGCAGGTGCGTTCCTCATCCCAAAGGCAGTGGCAAAGGGTGCGGATGCGTTCATGACGGGCGAGATTGGCTACCACCGATTCTTCGGATACGATGACAGCATCCTCCTCATGGAGCTTGGACACTTCGAGAGTGAACAATATACGATGGACATTCTCCAGAGTATTATAAATAAGGTGGCACCCGGCTTGAAGGTGTTCCACACGACAGTAGAAACAAATCCAATTAAATATTTATAAAATGGCAAAGAAAAAAGATAGCGCTATCGACATGTCGGTAGAGGAGAAACTTAGCAATCTCTATCAGCTTCAGACAATGCTTTCTGAGATTGACAAGATTAAGATTCTTCGTGGTGAACTTCCACTCGAGGTTCAGGACCTCGAGGACGAGATTGAAGGTCTTCGCACTCGTATCGAGCACACTCACATCGAGCTTGACGAGCTTTATGCTAAGAACAACGACCTTCATCGCAAGATAGGGGAGGCTTCAATGAAGCTTCGCGACTATCAGGCTCACCTTGACAATGTGTCAAACAACCGTGAGTACGACACTCTCTGCAAGGAGATAGAGTTCCAGAACTTGGAGATTGAACTTTGTCAGAAGCGTATCCGCGAGACTAACAACGACATGCGTCGCAAGGAAGATGCTCTCCGTCAGAGCGAGCAGCTCCTCGATGAGCGTTGCCAGGACCTCGACCTCAAGAAGAACGAGCTTGACGAAATCGTAGCTGAGACAAAGGCAGAGGAGGAGAAGCTCCGCGAGAAGTCAAAGGCGCTTGAGATTACTATCGAGCCACGTCTTCTTACTGCATTCAAGCGTATTCGCAAGAACTCACGCAATGGTCTCGGTATCGTTTACGTTCAGCGTGATGCATGTGGCGGTTGCTTCGCCAAGATTCCACCACAGCGCCAGCTCGACGTTCGTATGCGCAAGAAGGTCATCGTATGTGAGTACTGCGGACGTATCCTTATCGACGCAGAGCTTGCTGGTGTCAAGGCTAACGAGCCTGTAAAGGAGGAGAAGCCAAAGCGCAGAAGACTCGGTACAAAGAAGAAGGCTGAGGGTGAGGAGTAGTTTTCTTGAATTGATAATTGACAATTGATAATTGATAATTAACAGTTGATAATTGATAATTAGCAGTTTACAATTGAAAATTCAAATCAGAATTCATCAGACTTTTTCTGAATTTCATAATTAGCCGTTTGGAACAACCGTTCTGAACGGCTTTTTTCTTTCTCGTTGTCATAGTGCTTATTTTTTTTTTGATGTTTGCTGTTGCTTATTGCGAATCTCTTCCCCTTTTTTTGCGTCTCAACAGACTCGGAATTTTTCTTGAATTGGCGCGCAAATCCGTCTCTTGTTTTGACGCTGCAAAGATATGAAGACAGCATCGACATTAACGAATTTTTTGCCAACTTTTTTTCAATTTTTTTATATTTTTCCCGAATGTCTCTGTTTTTGTGGGTGTTAAGACAAATGGTGCGTTTCAGTCATTTTAGTCATTAGTCATTTAGTCAAAATCGATTTCACACTCTGTTTTTGCTCACAATATAATAAAAATATATATTTTTATTATATTGTGCGGTTTTCGGACTATCCGAAAATGATTTTGACTAATGACTAAAATGACTAAATGACTATTTCGAGCAGTACCTTCTTCTTTACTCAAATAATATATAAAACTATAAAAATATATTTATGTTTGTATAGATTTATATTATTAGTATGCTGTAAGTCTTTATGTGTTTGTAAATGTAAAGATTATCCCATTATATTTCTTGCGGTGTGGAGTGTATTTTTCAAAGTGTCATAATGTCGTAAAAAATCAGTGTTCCCTATCTTTTTGTGTTTGTAAATGTGAAGATTACGATGAGGATTCGTTGAGAACCCATTGAGGACTCATTACGGATGAATGCCATGTGCCAATATGTTAGTAAATTTGGGTATTTGTAGAAGTTATGCTATGAAGGAGTTAAGAAGTTATGACGGATGTTTGTTCGTTTTCAACACAGAGGACACGGAGGTCGCAGAGTTCCCTAATAAAAAATGTCTCTGTGTCCTCTGTGTTCAATGTTTTGTGTCTTGTAATTTTGAATTCTGAATTCTTAATTTTGAATTTCCTAAAGCTCCTCATACCTTGGCACATCCTCCAGAAAGGTGTACCCCTCTTTGTCGTAGTCGATGGCAAGGCAGATGTGCTGTAAACCATTGGATATGACGAGGTAGGGCGCACGCAGGACGGTGTTGTAGCGGTAAATCTGGTCAACCACCTTGTGCGTGATTGGCACGTTCGTCTCCTTGTATTCAATAATCATGAGCGGCTGAAGCGGAAGGACACCTTGACGGTACACCACGGAATCGCACCGGCGACTCATTCCGTTCATCCTTATCGCCACCTCATTAGCCATGTAAGTGGTAGGGTAGCCCCTATGGTTGATAAGGAAATGGATGAAATGCTGGCGCACCCATTCCTCAGGAGTGAGTGCCACGTATTTCTTGCGGAGCACATCGAATATCTGTATTCTGCCTCCCGTTTTTGTGTATTTAATCTCGAAATCTGGAAGATTTAATTGTACCATCTACATTTTATTATTAACTTTGCAAAGTTAAGGAATTTTTCAGAATTATCTTCTGTAGATTTCATGGAAACGAAAATTGCACTAAGGTGCCTATTAAAAAAACAGTCAAGAAACAGAACAAAAACAAGAAAAAACATGTTTTCTTTTGTTTTCTTTGGTTTTCTTTTGTTTTTCTAATTGGCCGCTTGGCGGCATAACTTTAATTTTCGTTTTCCAAAATAGAAAGAAAAGAAATTAAGTAATGGCAATAAAAATTGCAACGACACATCGTGACATAGTAGATGCCATCCGTAAGAAAGAGTATGCACCCGTGTATCTTCTCATGGGTGAGGAGTCGTATTACATCGACCGCATCTGCGAGTTTATGGAGGAGAACATCCTCGAAGAGAGCGAGCGCGATTTCAACCAACAGATAATATATTGCACCAAGGATACTGATGTTGCGGATATCGTCAACAGTGCGAAGCGCTATCCGATGATGGCAGAGAGACAAGTCGTAATTGTTAAAGAAGCGCAGAATTTGTTAAAAATTGACGACATGGTTCCGTACATCAACAATCCGCTTTCCACAACCATTTTGGTCATTTGTTACAAAAACGGAACGATTGACAAAAGGAAGAAAATCGTCTCTGCTGTGGAGAAGAACGGGGTATTGTATGTGAGCGAAAAACTGAAGGAGGGAGCACTCCCCGACTTCGTGGTCAGCTACCTTCGTCGCAAGGGAGTGGGCATCGAACAGGACGCATGTATGTTGCTCGTCGAGTCAGTCGGAAGCGACCTCAATCGCATGGCGGGAGAACTTGACAAGCTCATAATCGCTTTGCCAAATTCGGGAACAAGAATCACGTGCGACCTTATCCAGAATAATATCGGAATAAGCAAGGAGTTCAACACGCTCGAATTTCGAAATGCCATCATCTCGAAGAACATCTTCAAGGCAAACCAGATTATGCAATTCTTCAATGACAATCCGAAGAACAATCCACCACAGCCAATCCTGTCCATGCTCTTCAATCTGTTCTCAAATGTGATGCTCGCTTACTACTCGCCTGACAAATCCATCAACGGAATGTTGGCACAACTCGACCTCCGTTCCGACTGGCAACTCCGACAGTATCGTGATGCGATGACCAACTACTCAGCCATGAAGACGATGCTCATCATCGGCAAGATTCGTGAGACGGATGCCAAGCTCAAGGGAGTGGGAAAGGGTAACCTTACGGATGCAGATGTGATGAACGAACTCGTGTATTTCATCCTTCATTAAAGAGGGCGAAAGATACTCCTTAGTGAAGCTTCCTTGGAAGAACAGGGAAGATGGTAGGGGATAATATATGATAGGACAAAATTGACATTTGAAATGTCGGGTCAGTTCCAGAGTCATATATTATCCCTTATTTTTGTACGGTGAAAATCGCCTAAAAAGTTTGTGCGTGGGGTTTTGTCCGAAATAATGGCGTCAGGAACTTTGTTTTTGTCAGAATAGGGGACGATTTTCTGAGATTTACCCCCTATTTTTAGCCGTTCAGAATTTTTTAGGCTCAAAATCCCGAACAAGAATTTGGCATGTTTTCGGCATCTAAATCCTACTATTTTCAGTGGTTTATGTGGCGTTTCATACCCTAAAAAGCCTCCTGAGAATTGCGTGAAAAGCACCAGATTTACACCTGTTAAGTGATGATTTATGGAAATTTATTTTTTACAAATGTGCGTGAATTCGTGTTTACAAATGCAAATGTATAGTGTTTCGTAAATGTAAATTTACAACATCAAATACACAAAACCGTATTTGGTTTTGTAAATTTAAATCCAAACACCCCCTATCCAAGCTAAATAATTACAACTGTAAACACCTTCCTATAATTTTGAATATGTAATGCTTTACAATCGTGAATTCATAAATATGCACTCTAATTTATAGTTTCATAAAAGATAAATTATCAACTATATATTACTTTTTATATGCTCTTACGCTATAACAAAACGAATGGATAATGAATACGCTTTATTCACACCCTATTCATTTGTTAGAGTAGATTCCTAAACCCCTTTAAGAATGAAAAATATAGTTATATTCACTAAACTAAGGGTTTATGCGTGTTTTACATTGTAAAATTAACACCTGTATAATTTATCTTTGCAAATCTAAATTTTGCTCGCTATTTAATGTTGTAAAATTGAACTTGTAAAGTTTGAGTATGAATATTTATATGTAAATAATTTGTTTTGTTTGTAAATATTGTTTACATTTGCAAAGATTTTGGTAAAGGCGTGTTTCCAACTGTAAACCCTCAAAAATATGGGTGTTTACCCGGATAAACCCCTTCACCACCCCACTAAAGTGGTGGCATCTATACCTCCTCCCCGATAGGTCAAAATTGACATTTGCCTCGGAGGACGTTATGAACACTGTAAGTGGGACAAAATACCCCCTATTTTTTCGCTTCGCTCATAAAGTTGTGGAGAGATATACGGTATTTTCCCGAAAAAAAAAGAGGCTTCGCCTCTATTGTTGTAGGACAAAATTAACACTATAGAGAAATCAATAACATAAAAACGTCATTCCTATAATCCAAGTTTTGTGCCTTCGGCACTTTCATGGTTACCTACTCACTTGAGTTTCTCGCGCCCCTATTCGGCACACATCGACTTGGGATATTAGGCTTGAAAATATAATATATATAATAGTATGGGAGCAACATTAGATGATACCGAAAAGTTCAAGATGGTATTTGAGGAATCTGGTTTGAACCAGACAAAATTCTCAGAAAAGATTGGAATAACTCCAGGTTCTTTGTCTGGTATTCTTAACGGACGAACAAAGCCAACAATGGCATTGTTCCGAAATCTCGTTCAGGCTTTTCCGAACATCAATCCTATGTGGTTGTTTGCGGATGACGAGAACATGCATGTGGATGGTTCATCCGTTGCACCGTCTCCAACTCCTGCATCTATGTCATCGGATGATTTCTTTGACACGTCATCCATGGAAGACATTACTTCAGCTTTTGGTGATCTTGGAAAATCTGCTGCTATGGGAGCCATGCAGTCAGCTTCTAAAACGACTCAACCTGTTGCCAAGAATGTGCCACCAGTTGAGCCAGTTCGTCATGTCGCCCCAGCTGAGCAGAAGCCAAAGGTTCGTCCTGCGATGCCTGTTTCCACCCCTCCTGTAATCCCTAATGAGTATGTTACTGCCATGGCTATGAGCACTCAGAAACCGCCTCGTCAGATTACGGAGATTCGCATTTTCTTTGACGATGGAACATACGAGACATTCGGACCTCGTTAGTGTAAAATAGCTCTGTTATTGATATAGGATAATATATTAACAAATACTATTGGTATTAACAAAATGATAAAACATACTTGCGATTATCGTAAGTATGTTTTTGTTTGCATTTTACTTCCTTCTGTAAAAAACAATATGCCAGGAATGGGGTGTTTTGGTAAAAAATACCTATCTTTGCACCGCCTTTCCAGTATGGACCTGTATGTCCATACAGGAGTTAAAAATTAAAAGTTAACAGTTAAAAGTTGAGTTGAGAGGTAGGAGTTCTTGTAATCAACATGCAATACAGGTAAAATCTAACTTATAACTTTTAATTTTTAACTTTTAACTCTTGCATTATGAAGAATGAGTAATGCAAGTCTTCCTTGGCTCGGTAGCTCAGCTGAATAGAGCGTCAGATTCCGGTTCTGCAGGTCATGGGTTTGAATCCCATCCGAGTCACGACATTATACAAAAAGCGCAACGAAACATCAATCATTTCGCTGCGCTTTGTTTTTACCCCAATGGTATGGGTTTTGAATGGGTGCTTAGGTTGCCTTACTTGTTGTTGGTAAATGTTGCACTTCCGCTTCCTGTCTTAGACGTCTTTATGTTGCCCGCCTTGCCGTTCATATTGATCCTTCCTGAGCCTGTTGTGGTGCCATGGAAGCTGTCAGTGAAGACCTCTCCAGTTACGCTGCCAGAGCCGGCAATAGAGACGCTTGTGTTCTTGTTTGATCCGTTATAGACAATGTCTCCGCTTCCTGCTAAAGATATGTTTGCTTCGTAGCATGTGGCATTCACGTTGACATTACCAGAGCCGGAAAGGCTTATTGCTTGTTTGCCGTTAACCTTTGCCTTGTCAACAGATACGTTACCGCTACCTGCAAGGTTGATGTCCATATTGGTGCATGTGGCATTACCTATCTTTATTTTTCCTGAGCCGGAAAGTTGAAAAACGATGTTTTCGATGTTCAGGTCAGTTTTAGCAGTGAATGAGCCAGAGCCAGCACCATTGTACTTCTCTATTGTAGGAGAATAGACATCTACGTACGCATTCTTAACAGTTGTCTTGCCATTTACCTTGATAAGACCGCCGAGATGTGACTCCTTCTTTCCTTCTATATAGACAACGAGCTTGTTGCCGTCAACCCTTGTCTTTATTTCGCTTATGTCTCCTTCGTCGCAGTGAGCCACCACCTTGAATGTCTTGCTCTGGTAGTAGTTGATTTTGATGCTACCAGCTTGTTCAATCTTTGTGAAGCCATTGAGATGGCGTTCTTCAGAGTTCTTTGGGTTTGCATGTGCCATAGTGTAGCATAGTACGAATGCTGTGGCAAGTGATAGAAATTTGTTCATAATCCTTAGATTGTTTAGTGAGTTATTCAAGTTTAGCTTGTAGTTAAATTGTAGTCAAATTGTAGTTAAATTGTAGTTAAAATGGAGTTATATAGGAAGTTAAAAAGACGTTTGATTGTTTGCGGATTTTTTTGAAGAACGAAAATTAAAAAAATTAAGGAAAATTTGTTTCACCTCATTTTCTCTTGTTTTCGTTCTCATTTTTACGAAGAACATTATAAGAAATTTTACCTTCGGTGAGAAAAGTTCTTTAATTTTTTTAATTTTCGTTCACCCAAAACCACTTTGCGATGGACATTCGTCTTTTTACTCCACTTTAACTACTCTTTAACTCCTTTTTAACTCCTTGAAAGTAAAGCGTCAGCTGAACTTGCGAACTTTAATGAGTTATATTTTTGTATGTCAGTGTCTCGGAAAGAAGATGCTTATCGCATCTTCTTTATGTCGTTCAGTTGAATGCCCTTGCCCGTAAGTGCAAGTATGTTCAGAGTGTTGTCCGAGTAGTTTATGAGGATGAAAACAGAACGGCTGTTCTTTAGCTTCTTCTGCCTTATTATTGTTGTTTCCCCGCTTTCGTTCAGTCGCATCAAGTCCTCATAGCCTTCTGAGTTGCTGAATGACTTCATTGCATCCTCCTTGATGGATGGAATGAGGCTCTTGTTGTTCACCTCCATTATGCGTAAGGCTTCAAATTGCTTTGAGCCATTGCTTATCGAATTGCCTTTCTTCTCTATGGCTGCAAGCATGTTCTTGGATATGAATACCACGTCCACGTTTGGCTTGCCTTCATATTTGTTGAAGAACTCATCCTGTGCAAATCCTGCTATTGCAAAGGTCAGGATGATGAGTGTCATATATAATCTTTTCATAATTGTTGACTCTTGTTATTGTATGTACTTGTCAAGCTTGTTTATGATGTTTGCCGTTTGCGCCTCTGCCTTGTCCACTCCTCTCTCGCCTGTCTCTATTGCCCGTGAGAAGAGTGCGAGTGCCTTGGCTGACTTCTCGTATGCCTCGTCTGGATTACTATATGTGTCCTTGTCGTATGCTATCTGAGTGTCGTTGTCGTAGCTTGTGGCGAAATAAATGCCCAAGCCGGCTACGATGGCTACAGTGGCTGCAATGTGCCGAAAAACAGGAGACTTGAGGAACGGAAGGCTTACGACCTTGCCCTTCTTGGTGCCATCCCCTGCGTCTGTCATGCTGACGGTTCTGCCTTGGGTAGCCTTTTCCCATTCGTCAACCTTTGCCAGAAGACGTTCCTCAAGGTTGTCTGGCACTTCTTGTTCCTCGCTTTTTGCTCTTGACATGGATGCAAACATCATCTTGTCAGCCATGAGGTCTTCAGGAAGCTCCGTGGCATGAGCAAAGAACTCCATAAGTTCTTCTTCCTCCTCCGCTGTGCTTGTGCCATCGTAGAAGTGCTGAAGTTTCTGTCTTATTATCTCTATGTTCATCATCATGTAAGTTTTGCAAAATGTTCTCTAATACTTTTTCTTCCTCTGCATAACAGGGAGCGTATGTTTGTCTGGGTGAATCCAGATGCCGCTTCTATCTCCTCCATTGAGCAGTCCTCTATGTCTCGCATCGTGACGGCAAGTCGTTGTGGCGGTGGAAGGTTGTCTATTGCCTTGCGCAGATGCTCCAGCTCGTCCCTTGCTTCCATTGCTTGCTCCTCACGTGTGGCAGGAGTGAATGTCTCGGAGATGTCATCAATGTCAGTATTGGTGTCGAGCTTGTTTGCCCTCAGGCGGTCGAAACAGATGTGCCGAAGGCTTGATATGCAATACGCTTCTATGTTTTCAACCTCGTCGAGAGAGTCACGCATGTTCCACAACTTGAGATACGTATCCTGTACGGCATCTTCAGCATCATTCGTGTTACCAAGAAGATGTATTGCGCATCGGAAAAGCCGTCGGTGATATGACGATACAAGTATTCTGAATTGTTGTGACGACAGCATGTCGTGTTGAGTTAAAAGTTAAAAATTAAAAGTTAAAAGTTGAGCAACGAGGTTGCATTATTAAGCATGAATACCGTTTAGAGTCCGAATCCGACACCTATCATGAATGGTGCAAGTCCGAAGTCCTGACCGTGAGTTCGGCTTGAGTACTTTAACTTCATGAGGTCAGTGACTCCGAGTCTTCCGATAACGCAGAAGTCTTTGAATCCTGCACAGAAGAGAAGGTTAATGCCAAGAGCCTCGATGTCTGGGTCGTTGACTACCGTGTGCTTGCTTCCGTTATACTTTACTCGTGACAATGCACCGAGTCTCCATTCGAGCTCTGCACCTGCAGAGAGGGAGAATTTAGCGTTGCGTGACTGGTAGCCAACCATGAGAGGCATGCGGATGCTCCAGTATCTGAGCCAGCTCTTGTCAAGTTCTACTTCTGGATTGTAATTATCGAAGAAGAGTTCACCGTTCTCATTCTTCAGGAGTGCGTTGTTGTCTCTGAAACGTATTGAGGTACGGCTGAAACCGAGGTTGAGTGAGCAACCGAACTTATGGTCGTTTGTGAAGTCGCCATTCCAAGAGAAAAGGTACATTCCCCACTCGTATGATGTGCTCTTTTGTGAAAGGGCTTCTGTAGTGTTCAGGGTTCCTGTTGGGTTGAGCTGTGAGAAACCGAAGTAGATGGCTGGAAGGTTGTTTGTGTAATGCTTGGTGCAAACCTTGTAAGGTGAATCATCAGAACTCTTGCGGTTGGTAGTGAATGTCAATTCGTACTTGCCATGGAAGAGGGACATTCTCTTTAGGTTGCCTTCATCGTTGACTTCTATCTTGTCGCCATCGTTTGCTGGTTCCATGTCGTTCTCTATTTCTGATGCGTTCATTGCTGATGAATGCATGCTCATTGCAACAAGGGTTGCGAAAAATAATTTCTTCATAATAGTGTTTTGTTTTTTAGTTTTTAATTCGTTCTATAAGCATAGACGTAAGTTTTGTTTCTTTTGTTGCAAGAAAAATCAACTTTTTTTTATTTTTTTTGTTTTTATGTGTTTTTTGCTGAGTTTTTCCGTTGCAAATGTATGGAATTATTTCCTATCTTTGTGCGCAAAAGAAGAAAAATATGAGTAAGACTCAACAGACAATAAAGGAAAGGACGAATTCAGGGTTGCGTGAACCTGGTAAGTACAAGGTCATAATGCATAATGACGACTTTACGACCATGGAGTTCGTGGAGAACGTTCTCCGTACCGTGTTCAGGCACTCGGCAGACAAGGCACGTGCCTTGATGCTTATGATTCA
This sequence comes from Bacteroidaceae bacterium, assembly GCA_017617575.1. GTDB lineage: Bacteria > Bacteroidota > Bacteroidia > Bacteroidales > Bacteroidaceae > Minthosoma. Next base: position 26,026 of record JAFZVY010000040.1, read on the forward strand.
TGAGGAAGGAAAGGCCATTGTGGGCATCTATTCATTGGACATTGCCATCACGAAGGTGCAGAAGGCTACGATGATGGCTCGCAATAACAATTTCCCGTTAAAGATTACTTACGAAAAGGACTAAGACACAAATATGAAATATACGGATTATGTATCGGAAGCATATAGGATAGTGGGCGAGATAGTGGACAAGGCTCAGTGTGAGCTTATCACTCCCGAACACCTCCTGCTTGCCATGCTCAGGCAGTCCATATTTGAGGAGGCACTCTTCTATGCCGATGCGGATACGGATCGTATGCGCAAGGAACTGGAGCAATACGTGGGTCAGATTGACCATGTGAATGAGGGTGACGACATAACTGCGTCCATGCAGCTGCAGTTCGTCATGGAGCGTGCCGCACAGATTGCCACAAGTTCCAGTCGCAAGGTGTACGACATCCCTCATCTCGTGAGGGCAATGTACGACCTTGAGGACAGTATGGCACACTATGTCATAGAGAAGTACGTGGGAGTGGAGCAGAGCACGTTCATGCAGATTCTTGCCGACACCTACATGGATGAGGAAGACGAGGGCACTTCTCCTGCCTACGAGGGCGAGGAGGAGCAAGGCACTATGATGTGGCGTCAGTTTGTGGTGTGCGTCAATGAGAACATTGACAGCCACAATCCGCTCATAGGACGTGAGGAGGAACTTGACCGTACCATTCAGGTGCTGTGCCGTAAGGATAAGAACAATCCGCTTCATGTGGGCGAGCCGGGTGTGGGTAAGACTGCACTTGTGTACGGACTTGCCAAGCGCATAGAGGATGGCAATGTGCCTGCACGACTTGAGGGATGCAAGATTTATTCCATGGACATGGGCACTCTCCTTGCTGGAACGCAGTTCCGTGGCGACTTTGAGAAGCGCATTAAGAGTATCATGGATGGCGTGCTCAAGGAGGGTAATGCCATTATATATATAGATGAGATTCACAACCTCGTGGGAGCAGGGCAGACGAGTGACGGTTCGCTCGATGCCTCTAACATGCTGAAGCCTTACCTTGAGAGTGGAGAGATACGTTTCATAGGTAGCACGACGTATCAGGAGTACAACCGCTATTTCTCCAAGAGCAAGAGCCTCGTGAGGCGTTTCCAGCAGATTGACATCCTTGAGCCTTCTGCCGATGAGACGGAGAAGATTATTGAGGGCTTGAAGGATAAGTATGAGAGTTTCCATGGCGTGAAATATGCCAGCGACGTTGTTCGCTATGCCATAGACAGGAGCGTGAAGTTCATCAATGACCGCTTCCTCCCGGACAAGGCTATCGACCTCCTTGACGAGGCTGGTGCTTTCCGTGAGCTTCATCCTTTGCTTGACAAGAAGGGCAAGCCAAAGGCTAAGCGTTATCAGACGGTAGATACAAAGCTTATAGATGATGTGCTTGCCAAGGTGTGCAAGATTGACGCCAAGGCTCTGCGTGAGGAGTCAAACACAGACCTCATGTCGCTTGCCGAGCGCATAAAGGCTCAGATTTACGGTCAGGATGAGGCTGTGCGTCAGGTCGTGGAGTCGGTGCAGATGTCCAAGGCAGGATTGCTTGACGACAACAAGCCGATAGCATCCCTCCTCTTCGTCGGACCTACGGGTGTGGGCAAGACGGAGGTGTGCAAGGTTCTTGCCAAGGAACTGGGCATTGAGCTTGTACGTTTTGATATGAGTGAATACACGGAGAAGCATACCGTGGCTAAACTCATCGGCTCGCCTGCCGGTTATGTGGGTTATGAGGATGGAGGACTCTTGACGGATGCCATTCGCAAGTCGCCTAACTGTGTCCTCTTGCTTGACGAGATAGAGAAGGCGCATCCCGATATCTACAACATCCTGCTTCAGGTGATGGATTACGCCAAGCTGACTGACAACAAGGGACAGAAGGCTGACTTCAAGAACGTCATACTTATCATGACGTCAAATGCAGGAGCGCAGTATGCAAGTCAGGCATCCGTGGGATTTGGCAGTAGCGTGTCTGCTGGACAGGCGATGATGACTCAGGTGAAGAAGACCTTCAAGCCTGAGTTCCTTAACCGCCTCTCTGGTACTGTTGTGTTCCGTGACATGGACATGACAATGGCAGGACTTATTCTTGACAAGAAGCTACGCCAGCTCTCCGATAAGCTTTCAGCCAAGGCTGTCACTCTCACCCTCACGGACGATGCACGTGCGCACCTTCTCAAGGCTGGTTACACCAAGCAATACGGAGCGCGAGAGATGGATCGTGTCATACAGCAGCAGCTCAATCCTCTTCTTATGCGTGAGATTCTCTTCGGCAAGCTTAAGAAGGGTGGCGAGGCAAAGGTGCTTGTCACGGATGGAACGTTAAAGCTTGAATAAGACAGATGAGCTAATGCTTGTAACTTTTTTAGAACCCGCCTCCAAAGGAGGCTAAATTACCAATCTTACCAATCTTTGAACCAATCTTTACATCTTTTTTTAATTTAAAGCATAAATTAAAATTGACCATAAATATTAATGATAATTCGTGCTTAAAAATTATGGTAAGATTGGTTCAAAGATTGGTAAGATTGGTAATTTAGCCTTCGCCAGAAGGCGGGTTCTAAAAAAAACTTTCCATGGGATTATAAAATTAAACCGTACAGGTCACATTTCGTTCATGTTCCGTTGTTCATTCGTTGTGACTTCTTCGTGTCTCTACTATTTCTCTGCTAATTCTCTACTATTTCTCCGCTATAATAGTAGAGCCATAGTGGTGTCACTTTGGAGTCACTTCGGTGTCATAGCGAAGGCATGACGAAATCATGAC
>JAFZVY010000041.1 GCA_017617575.1 Bacteroidaceae bacterium
CAGGAGGACAAATACTCCTGTATAAACGCAAGACGTTTATCGTCCGTCATCTCTTTTGATTTTCGCATAATAATGACACTTTTTGTAGCCCTAAAGTGTCAACTTATTTAGTACACGTCAATTCAAAATTCTGATTGATTGTCTTTATTGTTTTTCTGCTTCTCCGAATTTTACGATAAGGTATCTTGAAAGCAAAAAAGGGAAATCGTACCAAAAGGACAAAAGTGTGAGTTTGTTAATTTGTGAATCTTTGGGACAATCATTTCTTTTCACTATCACAGATAAGCCTTTTTGCATAAAAATAATTAAAATTGCAATTTTAGTGTGAATTTATCGTTATAGACCGAAATAATTGTGTAAATTTGCACCCTATAAGCCAAAATGGCTTATAGATTGTAAGTATTTGAAGAATTTAACGTATATAATATGAAACTTAAGATTGCAGTATTGGCCGGTGATGGTATCGGACCAGAGATTATGGAACAGGGTGTTGCTGTGATGGACGCAGTAGCCGCTAAGTTTGGACATGAGGTGAGCTACAAGGAGGCTCTTTGTGGTGCACACGCCATAGACGAGGTGGGAGACCCGTTCCCAGAGGAGACTTTCCAGACTTGTATGGATGCTGACGCTGTGCTCTTCGCAAGCGTGGGCGACCCTAAGTTTGACAACAACCCTAACGCTAAGGTGCGTCCTGAGCAGGGACTGCTCGCCATGCGTAAGAAGCTCGGTCTCTTTGCCAACATTCGTCCTGTGACTACATTCGACTGCCTCGTACACAAGTCTCCTCTCAAGGATGAGCTTGTGCGTGGTGCTGACTTCATCTGCATCCGTGAGCTTACGGGCGGTATGTACTTCGGTGCTAAGAAGGAGGGTACTGACGAGGCTTACGACACTAATGCATATACTCGTGCTGAGGTGGAGCGCATCCTCAAGGTGGCTTACCAGTATGCTATGCAGCGTAACAAGCACCTCACAGTGGTGGACAAGGCTAACGTGCTTGCTTCAAGCCGTCTGTGGCGTGCCGTTGCTCAGGAGATGGCTCCTAAGTACCCAGAGGTGAAGACTGACTTCATGTATGTGGACAACGCTTCAATGCGTATGATTCAGGAGCCTAAGTTCTTCGACGTCATGGTGACTGAGAACACATTTGGCGATATCCTCACGGATGAGGGTTCTTGTATCACTGGTTCAATGGGTCTCCTCCCTTCTGCATCAACAGGTGAGCACACTCCTGTGTTCGAGCCTATCCACGGTTCATGGCCACAGGCAAAGGGTCTTAACATCGCTAACCCTCTTGCTCAGATCCTTTCCGTTGCCATGCTTTACGAGTACTTCGACCTCAAGGCTGAGGGCGCTCTCATCCGTGAGGCTGTCAACGCTTCACTTGACCAGAACGTACGCACTCCTGAGATTCAGGTAGAGGGCGGCGCTAAGTACGGCACTAAGGAAGTGGGTGCTTGGATTGTGGAGTATATTAAGAAGAAGTAAAAGGAGCGGACCCACAGACCAGCCCGACCGGACCCCCTCCCCAGCCCTCCCCCTTTCAAGGGGAGGGAGAAGTTACTCAGTCGCGGATAGGGCTTCGCGAGGGCTTCAAGACTTGGGTGGTATTACTCATTACTAATTGGTAATTACTCATTAAAATAAAACAGCCGTTAGAACAAAGTGTTCTAACGGCTGTTTTATTTGTTCTACAAGAATTCGTGTGGGTGATGTTTTCATTCCTCATTCCTCATTGCAAACCATTCTTCATTCTTCATTCTTCATTCAATGAGAGCTTATCATCTTCTTCTCCACGCTGGTGTATGGGCGGAACTTGCTTGCCTGAATGGCATGCTTGACGTAGATGTCGAGGAAGGAGTCATATTCTCCGATGCCCTTGGTGAAGACCTTTGCCACCTTTATGCCTACGCTCTCGAGAGCTTTCTTCCAGTCTTCGGCGATGTCCTTCTGGACGTGGTCGCCTGCCACGAACATGAAGGGGATGAGGTTTACCTTCTTCACTCCGTTGGCCTTGAGGTGCTTGATGAGGATGGCCTGTGTAGGGAATCCCTCGATGGTGGCAACTGTCCAGTTGTCGTGGTTGGAGTCACGGAAGACGTAGTCGAGCATGGTGTATTGTGTGTTCTTGTCCTTGGCTGAGCCGTGGCACACAAGGACGTTAGTGGTCTTCTTGTCCTTGTAGATGGCACACTCCGCCTCGACTGCCTTGTAGTAGTCGTCAACGCTTGAGAGGAGTGGGTCGCCTATCCTTATGTCCTTGAAGGCTTTCATGTTCCTGAACTTGTCAACCTCAAGGCGTAGGTAGTCCATCTCCGTGCCGTTGATGATGTTTGAGGGTTGGAGGAGGATGTGTGTGAATCCTTCCTGACGCAGCTCCTCAAGCAGCTGTGATGGTGTCTGTTTCACGATGTCATGCTCCTGCATCTTCTTGATGACGATGCGTGACGTCCAAGCCTCACGGAACTCGTACTGCTTGAATGCCTCCCGTAGGCGCATATTGAATCGCTCGATGCTCTGTATGCGCGCATCCTCGTTTGTCGTGCCGAAGTGAACTGCCACGACGGCTGCCTTGTCGCTTCCTTTCATGGAGGCAAACATGTCGCTCTCTATGCCCTCGTTCTGGGCATGGATGCTCGTGAAGGTCAGGAGCATCAGGAGTAGTAAGGTTAGATGTTTCATAATGACGGACCCCCTCCCCAGCCCTCCCCCTTTCATGGGGAGGGAGAAGTTACTCTGTGAATGCATTTTATTCGTCGAAATGAAACGAATAATTTTGAATTTTGCATTTTGAATTATTCATTTGCAAAGTAACTATTCCCCGTCCTGAAAGGAAGGGGGCGGGGGAAGGTCTTTTATTTGATAATTACTTTCTTTGTCACTCCGTTCTTGCGCACGAGGTACACACCCTTGTTGCTTGGTGTGGTCTTTGTTCCGCTGAGAGTGAAGTATTCTGTTGTGTTGTTGTCTGTTGTTACGTCGGCGATGCCTGTCCAGTCCATTTCCACGCCTCCGCCCATGAACTTGAAGGAGATGAGTCCGTCCTTCTCCTTGATGTCTGTGATAGGCTTATGGAGGTAGTATGTGTCGTCAGTGTTCTTGTTGAAGAGCTTGCCACCGTAGTTGGTGTGTGAGTCATCCGTGAACTTGGTGACGTTGCTGCTACCAGGGAATAGCTGCTTGGCAAGTGTTGTTCCTTCCACGCTGTAGTTACTCTTTGTACGTTTGCCGTAGCTACCGTTTGCAGGGACGACAGACATGTGCATGTGGTCGTGGGAGTAGTTCACCGCATTGTAGTACCATGACTCTTCGTCATAGTCAATGTGGTAGATGAGGAGTCCACTGATGCCTGTGCTTCTATATACATACTTGTACCATGGGTCTGTGTCCTGACGGTTCTCAAGGAAGAAATACTCGTTGCGGTTGGCATCGTTGTAGATGATGTATGCAATAGGAGCATCGCCAAGACAAGGCATATTAGTCACGGTGCAAGGCTCTGTGAGTTCTATTGGGTCAAGCCATCCTGCAAACCATCGCTCGTAGGCTGTGTAGCCACAAGGTGCCTCACCGTGGGCATCAGGACCGTTGGAAGAACCTACGCACATAAGGTCATAGACGTGCATTCCGAATGCGTAGTCGTTTTCTGCCGTGCAATAGAGGTCAGGCAAGCCGAGGCAGTGGCTGAACTCATGGCAGGCAGTACCGATGCCGTCCATGTCGTAGGTGTCGGCATCTGCATATTCGCAACTCATGGCGTAGGTGTCAACCACGTAGTCGCCAATGTACAAGGGACCTTCGCCGTCGTTTATGTCTTCCTTGCCTTCCTGAAATGTCCATTCGTGTGGCCATATATAGCTGCTGCCAGCACCTGTGTGCTCACCAGGACCTGCATAGACAAAGAACACCTGCTCTATCTCGGAGTCACCGTTCCAGTCGTAGAGGGAGAAGTCTATGTCGTCGCTTGCCTTCTTGATTATCTCCTGTGCAAGTTCGCAGGTGTGCATATCGCTGCTGCTCTGTATGTCGTTCTTGCCATAGTACTTGTAGCTCTTTGATGCCGTGTAAGGACCTATGACGTCAAACTCAAGGTCGAACTTACCATAGCTCTGGGCGTAGAAGTAGTCATGTACAGAACCTGCACAGCCATTCTTGCTGTAACCCACCTTGTTGAACATATTGTTGTACTCATCCCTTGTGTGTCCGCTCCTGAACTTTAGGTCGGAGAACTGCACAAGGATGACGAGGCCGCGCTTATTGCCCATGTAGGAAGAGGCCTTGCCTATTATGCCGCGGCGACCAGTCATGGCTGGCGATTTGCTTACTCTTGCTGCATTACGCTTTCTTGCGCGTGACGACCATGCGGAACTGATGTCCTCCTTGGCGTTGGCAGAAGCGATGTATTCCTTCTCGCTCTCGGAGCGCAAGGCTTCGTCGTGGGCGAGGATGGAAGAGGCGGATATCTTGCCGTCGGCAACTGTTGCGTAGAAATAAGAGCCATCGCTCTCTACCACTGGCATTCCGTCCGTAGTTGAAAGGTAATGAAGTGACTCATCTCCGTTGAGGGTGAGCGTAAGGCTTGTGCCGTCACTTTGTGTGACGGTAAAGGTAACCCGTTTGGATGGGATGGCAAGGCAGAACAGGCAGCTTGCCATAAATAAAGATGTCAATAATATTCTTTTCATTCTCTTTGTTTTTTTATTTACAAGCTCCGCTTGTGGGTAGTTATAGATATGTTTATTTTTTTTGTTTGTAGTTAAATTGTAGTTAAAATGGAGTTATATAGGAAGTTAAAAAGACGTTTGATTGTTCGTGGATTTTTTTAGAAGAACATTAGTAACAAGCAAAAAATAACATGGTATATTTATTTAGCATAAATTATCATGAATTTGCCACGAATTTTCATAAATGGATTTCGATATTATCGAAATTATAATTAATGATAATTAATTTGTTACGCGAATAATATTTATGATAATTCGTGGCAAATTAATGGAAATTCGTGCAAAACCAAAAGTCTTATTTTGTACCAAATTATTTTTTAATCATCACTTATAAGAAATTTTACCTTCGGTGAGAAAAGTTCTTTAATTTTCCAAATTTTCGTTCACCCCAAACCACTTTGCGATGGACATCCGTCTCTTTTACTCCACTTTAACTACTTTTTAACTCCTCTTTAACTCCTTTACTTGACTCCTTGCAAGTAGCGTCAGCTGAACTTGCGAGACTTGAATGGATATTTATTCAAACTGAGTCATGTTCGCTGCCTCGCGAATCTCGGAAATCTGATTCTTTACGATGGTTGGTACTACTGTCACCAGCAGGTGCTCTATGCGGTCAACATTGTAAATCTCCGTGCCACGTTCGATGAGACGGAATGTGCCGTCACCTGGTACGAGAAGCTTGACCACGTCGTTCCTGTCGTCAACAGGCTTGATGCCGTTGCGGATGAGAGCCTTGCAACAGAGCTTGTACTCAAGGCTGTGCTTGTCACCGTTTACCACTACCTCGCGAGATGTCTCGTGCTCTATGTTGAAGGTGCAGAGGTTGCGGTCGTATGTTATGCCGTCACGGTTGAAGTACTTCTCAATCATTCCGAGTGCCGAGAGGTCTTCCGGCGAACCAGTGGTGAGTCCGTTCTCCTTGTCGAGCAACCAGATGTGGTCAGCCACCTGAAGGGCGTGCTCGAGGTCGTGGGTAGAGAGGAAGATGGTCTTCTTGAGCGACTTGGCAAGACGGTGGAGCAAGAGCATCATCTGTATCTTGCTCGGATAGTCAAGAAAGGCAGTAGGCTCATCCATGAAGATGATTGGTGTCTCCTGTGCAATAGCCTTTGCTATCATCACCTTCTGACGCTCACCATCAGAGAGTGTCTGCATCTTCCTTTCCTTCAGTTCCACGATGTTCACCCACTCGAAGCTCTTGTCTATTGTCTTCTTGTCCTGCTCACGGAGCTTGCCCCAGAAGCCTGTGTAAGGAGCACGTCCCATTGCCACCACATCGTAGGCAGTCATGTTCTTGATGCCTGCATTATCGGTAAGGACAACGCTGATAAGCTTGGCAAGGTCCTTGCTCTTGAAGCTCTTGATGTTGTCGCCACCTATGGTGATGCTTCCTCCGAGTGCCGGCTGGAATCCTGCGAGCGTGCGGAGGAGTGTTGACTTTCCTGCTCCGTTAGGTCCGAGAAGACAGGTGAGTTCGTAAGGGAAAATCCTTGCAGTGAGCTTGTCTGATATAATCTTCTTCTTATTATCTACGACATAACCTGTGCAAAGGTCATTTATCTCAATTGATTTCTGTTGTTGCATTTGTTACAAGGTATATATAATAAAGTATTTGGACTATCAATAGTATTGCGCCTTCCCACTTCTTAACCTCGAAGTGGGTGCGGCTGAACAGCCAGAAGAGGCAGGATGCCAGTACGAGGGTGGCAATGTCCATCGGCGTGATGTCGCCTAAGGAGAGTGGGGCAATGGTTGCCGACACTCCGAGTACGAAGAACACGTTGAACACGGCGCTTCCCACCACGTTGCCGAGTGCCATCTCGGCGTCTCCCTTCCTTGCTGCCATGGCTGATGCTGCCAACTCAGGAAGCGAAGTGCCGATACTCACGATGGTGAGTGCTATTATTGACTGGCTTACGCCCAGCTGTAAGGCTATGCTTGAGGCACTCTTCACGAGAAGGTCGCCTCCGATGATGAGGGAAGCAAGTCCTCCCACGATGAACACTATGGACTTCCATAGTTTCATGTTCCTGACGCTGTCGCTGAGTGATGTCTCCTCCTTTGCCTTTCCGTCACCCTTAGTCATGGCGAATGTGTAGCTGAGGAAGATGGCGAACATACAGATTAGAAGCATACCCTCGGAGCGGCTTATCTCGTTGTGTGCCCCTGTGGCAAACACTCCGTCGAGTGCCGTGATGGCTACTACGAGCGAGGACAGTACGACGAAAGGCACGTCATTGCGTATATTGCCCGGGCTTGCCGTTATCGGTGCAAGGAAGGATGTGACGCCAATGATGGTGAGTATGTTGAAGATGTTGCTTCCCACCACGTTTCCTATTGCCAAGTCCGTATTGCCTTTGAATGATGCAAGGGCACTTACCACGAACTCAGGTGCGGAGCTACCTATTGCTACTATGGTCATTCCGATTACCATGGTAGGGATGCCGAACCTGTGTGCCACGGCGGCAGAGCCGTCCGTCATGAAGTCGGCACCCTTTATTATCGCCACAAGGCTTATTATGAATAATACGATGTCAAGTATCATTAAAATGAATAATTAAGAATTCTGTATTTTAAAGAGTGTCCTTGCCGTTCGGGGCAAGGGGTTACCTTCTACGATTGGAGAATATCACCCATATCACGACTGGTGCGCCTATGAGCGAGGTGACGGAGTTGACGGGCAACGCACCTTCTGCCCCCGGTATTCGTGCTATGAGGTTACACGCCAAGGCAAGCAACGCGCCTGTGAGGAGTGATGCAGGCATGATGATGCGGTGGTCAGCTGTGCGGAACAGTCCTCTTGCAAGGTGCGGCACGGCAAGTCCGAGGAATGATATTGGGCCGCAGAAAGCCGTGCATATAGCCACGAGGAAACCAGACGAAAGGATGATGCAAACCCTTGCTTGTGCCACGTTAAGTCCAAGGTTCTGGGCATAGTTCTCGCCAAGCAGTAGCATGTTGAGTGGCTTGATGAGAAGCATGGCTGCCGCCAAGAGTACCACCATGATTCCGGCAAACAAGCTTATCTGTGACGATGACACGCTTGCAAACGAGCCTAAGCCCCAGATGGTGTAGGCGTGTATGTCCTCTGGAGGACTGAAATACTTGAGTATGCTGATTATGGCATTTGCTATGTAGCCAATCATTACTCCCACGATAAGGAGAGTCACGTTGCCCTTCACGGCTCTTGCCATCATGGCTATAATGCCCATGACTGATATTGCTCCTATGGCTGCCGCCACGGTTATAGCCACGTTTCCGTAGAGCCCGAGGCTACTCATTGCCTTGCCTCCTATAGCTCCGGAGAGAAGTATGAGAAGAGCCACGCCGAGGCTTGCTCCGTTGCTCACTCCCAGTACTGAAGGGCCTGCAAGAGGATTGCGGAATACCGTCTGCATCTCAAGGCCTGCCACGGAGAGACCAGCACCAGCTATTATGGCTGTCATCGCCTGTGGAATGCGTGTCTTGAATATGATGTTACTCCATATCTCGCCCATCTCTGTGTCCTGTGTCGGTTGACCCAGCACAATGCGTATGGCTTCCTCCACGGGTATCGGTACGGAACCCATGGCAATGTTGATGATAAACATTGCAACGATTCCTAAGAATGCCACGACCATTACGGCTGTGGAGGAAAATATGGAGCGCTCTTCGTTCATCTTGCAAATGTAATGATATTTATTGGATTGTGTTCATCAAGTACAACTCTGTTGTCCGAAATTATGCGTAAATTAAATTTTTTTATACTTTCGTAAACCAAATCGCGGCTATTTGATGACACAGAATTGATAACAAAGCGTGTATTTTCGCCAGTATGTGGCAAAACCTTGCCTACAATCTCCACCAGCTTGCCTCCGTGGCCACCTATGAACACGGCATCAGGCGATGGGAGTGACGAGATGTCCGTATGGAGGAAATCGCCAATATGGATATTGATACCCGGAACGCCAAAGCGCCTCATGTTCTTGTTGATGATAGCCTCGCACTCTGGGCGTATCTCGAAACTCTCCACATGCAGGCGTGGGCAGAGCATCTTAGCCTCTATGCTCACACTTCCTGTGCAGAAGCCTATGTCCCAGAATGTACGTGCATTCACGATGTCGAGTGCAGAGAGTGTGACAAGGCGTATTGGTGCCTTCGTAATCATCTTTGCACGTCCGTCAAGCAACTCGAACTCACTTTCAGGAATGCCAAAGTGACGAGGCTTGTCATGTGTCTTGCGAAGGATGATGCAGTTGGGTGACAGAAATGCCCCCCAGCCCCCGAAGGGGGCGTCCGTTCGGGGCACATCTTCACATTCTCTTTTAAACCATTTCTCTGTTTCCGGATGGCTGCCCCCTTCGGGGGTTAGGGGGCCAGTTACCCTTTCCTTCTCCTCGTTTCCCAAGCACTCGCCCACGGTCATGTCGTAGTTGTCGTAGCCGTACTCCAGCATCCTCTGCCATATTGCTTCGGGTGTCTTGTTCTTGTCTGTAAGGCATCCGATGAGGCTTTCGCCATTGATAAGTGCCTCGTCCAGTTTGTCCCAAGGACGACCAGTGAGAGATACGACGTGCATGTCCTGATAGGGTAGGCACATACGGTGTGCCAACATCTGTAGGGAGTTGAAGTAGGGGAGTACCTTGACGTTGCAATCAGGTACCTCCCTCTGTATTGTAGATGCAAAGCCAAAGAAGAGAGGGTCGCCAGATGCGAAGATGACTATGTCCTCATACTCCTTGTATTGCTCAAACACGTTTGAGAGGGGTACGGTAATGTCAATCCACACGGCATCCTCAGGAAGGAAGTCGTGCATTATCTCATGGTGACGCTTGCCACCGCTGAACACCTTTCCCGTCCTTATGATATCAAGGGTGCGTGGCTCAAACCATTGCTCCCTCGCATCACTTATTCCTATGACTGTGCAACGTATCATCCCTTTTTGAATTAAGAGTTAAGATTTAAATTCTCGGAGCTAAATTTGAATTAAGAACTCGACGTTAATTAAGAACTCGACGTTGATTAAGAATTATGAATTAAGAATTGAACAGGACTTAATTGCTTCCCTACGGTCAGTGAGACCGCTTCGCTTAGTTCTTAATTCTTCTACACGTCTCGCCCAGGCTTGAGCTGTTCCGCATCATCGTAGGTGAGGATGCTGTTCACGAGCGTGGCTGCAAGGTTGCTGCCGCCTTTGCGTCCCTCAATGAGTATCTTTGGGATGTCCATGAATGGCTTGGCTGCATGCTTGCTCTCTTCCACGTGTACGAAGCCTACTGGCGCGCCTATTATTCCTGCTGGGTGGCACTTCTTCTTGCGGATGAGCTCGCATAACTCAAGGAGAGCTGTAGGGGCGTTGCCGAATACGTACAGGGCATCGGGGTGCTCCTCGACTGCAAGTCGCATACCTGCCTGAGCACGTGTTATGCCTTGCTCCTTAGCCATCTTTGCACCACGTGGGTCGTTTATGTAACAGACAACCTCTATGCCGAGACGTTCAAGCGCACCCTTGCGAATGCCACTTGCCGCCATTGTTACATCCGTCACTATCGTCTTTAGCGTGCCGTCCTTCACCTTATCGTATAGCTTGGCTGTAGCCTCGTCATCCATCCACACGAGGTTCTCCATGTCGAAGTCCGCCGTGGTGTGACTGGCGTGAAGCATAGGCCATAGCTTCCATGTAGGGATGTCAGGATTCTTCAGCTCCTTGCGTATTGTCTGGAAAGACTTTATCATTATGTTCTGTCCTACGTTCTTGCCTTCGGATGACTCCTCGCGATAGTAGCCGCGTGGGGTGATAAACACTCCGTTGTCTATGAACGACTGGCTATTGCCAATGATGATTACCGTAAACATATCCACGTCCTCTGGGTCGAAGTCGGCAAGGGTGGTGAGGTGCACCTCCTGTCCCTCGCGCCCAGCATTCTTAACATAGCCCACGGGCGTGTTGCCGTCCCTCTCTTTGAGGAAAAGCTCCACGAGGCGGTAAAGCTGCCAGTAGCGTCCATGGCTCTTAGGGTTGTAGATAGCCGTCACGAAGTCGCCAATGGCTGCCGCCTTTATGCGCCTTTCTATGACTGCCCACGGAGTCATGAGGTCGGAAATTGATATGAGGCAAAGGTCGTGGCCTATAGGTGCACCGAGAAGCGAAGCCGCCTTCTGAAATGCGCTGATGCCTGGGAGGGCAACTATCTCGATGTCCTCGCCCTTCTCCTTTGCCATCTCATAGATGAGGGGTGTCATACCATAGATGCCAGCGTCGCCACTCGAAATGACGCACACATCCTTGCCCTCCATGGCATAGTTGAATGCCTCCTCTGCACGTTGCCTCTCTTGTTTCATACCGCTGTCCACAAGCTTGGCGTCCGCCCTTACCGCATGCTCTATGAAGCGGAAGTAGAACTTATAGCCCACCACCACGTCACACTGGCTTACAGCCTCAAGCACGGCAGGCGTAATGTCTTCCTTGCTTCCCGGACCTATGCCCGCAACTATTATCTTTCCTTTTGCCATTGTAATATTCCTGTGTACTGATTTTTTAGTACACAAGTGCAAAGATAAGAAGTTTCCGCGAGATGCAATCCGTTTTTCCACTTATTTTGTTTACGTTAATCGTGTGCCTTTGCCATAGCGGTGGAAGAGTGGGGTAGGATGCGGGTAGTGGCGTTGTCATTATGTCATTTGCGCATATCATGTAAATCCTTCGCTAATGTTTCGTGAGTCCTCCGTATGTATATATGTAATGTGGAAATATCAAAAGGAAAGTACAAAGTGTGGAATGCTTGCCATAGTGTAAGTATTGAGAATTCGTTTCCTTACCTTTTGCTAAGTTTAAGACACTATTATTATGCCTTGTGAAATGTGAAAATGTGTGCGTATTTTCATATTTGATGTTGTTTAACGTAAAAAATAAGGGCGAAATGCAGTTTTTCTTGCAAAAAGTTAAAGAAATGTTTGTTCGGGTGTCAAAAAGACACTACATTTGCAGTGTCAATAACAAAAAGACACAAACACAAAAGAAATATAGACAAAACAAACAAAAGTAAGGCGTGACACTTACAGAGTGGAAAATATCAGAAAAAGCCACAACGCAAGCACAGACGTCACGTAAGTATTAACACAAACACAAACAAGTTAGTAGTATGAAGAAAGTAACGATGAGCATCTTGGCACTCGCTGCAGTAGCAGCACCAGATGCAATGATGGCACAGGATGAAGTTGAGGCAACAGTAAGTGCTGACGTGGTAAGTAGCTATATCTGGCGTGGCCAGGATATGGGAGGCGCAGCAGTTCAGCCAACACTCGGAATCGGTTACAAGGGATTGAGCCTCTCTGCATGGGGCTCATACGGTATCGATTCACAGAATGAGATGAAGGAACTTGACCTTACTCTTTCTTATTCTGTAGGTGGCTTCACAGTGGGCGTTACGGATTACTATTGTGCCTATGGCACGGAATCAACTCCGGGCAAGTACTTTGAGTATGCAGCTCATTCAACAGGTCATGTCTTCGAGGCAAACCTCGGTTATGACTTCGGTTGTCTGTCAGTCAACTGGTTTACTAACTTCGCCGGAGCAGATGGAGTGAATAAGGATGGCGAGCGTGCTTATTCATCATACGTTGAACTCGCCACTCCTTTCACACTTGGTGGTATCGACTGGACAGCTACTCTTGGTGCTGTTCCATACGCTACTACGGTTTACGCAGATGCTGGAGGTTTTGCCGTTACTAATATCGGCGTGAAGGCAACAAAGGAACTGGTTGTCACTCCATCGTTTAAGTTGCCAGTATTTGCAGGTCTCTCTGCAAACCCAAGTACTGAGAAACTTTATTTCGTGGCAGGTTTCACACTCGGCATTTGAATTGTTCAGATTTAGCATTTATAGAAGTTATGCTTTCAAGGAGTTAAGAAGTTAAGACGATACTCTTTTATACATTTGTCGAATAGACATTTGTCTTAACTTCTTTAACTTCATAACTTCTTAACTACAAAAATTCAGAAGATAAATCAATAAGTTATGAAAAAGATTGAAGCAATTATCCGAAAAACAAAATTTGAGGATGTCAAGGAGGCTCTCATTAAGGCTGACATTGAGTGGTTTAGTTACTATGATGTCAGGGGCGTTGGTAAGATGCGCCAAGAGAGAATCTACCGTGGCGTGAAGTATGACACTTCGTTCATTGAGAGAATTCTTATCAGTATTGTTGTACGTGACATCAATGTGGAGAAGACCGTTCAGGCTGTCGTTTCTGCCGCTCAGACAGGCGAGATTGGTGACGGACGTATCTTCGTCATTCCTGTTGAGGACTCTATCCGCATCCGTACAGGTGAACGTGGCGATATCGCCCTCTATAATGCTGAACAGGCGAAGTAAATGAAGAATTAAGAATGCAGAATGAAGAATGAAGATTTTGTCTTCAGTATTTATTTCGTCCTCTATTCAAGCTGCGCATGGCTTGAACCTCAATAACACAACAAACACAAAAAAGGAATCTTGATTATGAAAAAGATTGATTATATGAAGCTATCGCTCGTTGCTGCGATGCTTATCTCTCCTCTTGTCTGTCATGCTGCTGATGCTGCACCAAGTGCAGCGGAGGTTGCTACAACGGCAGAAGTATCCCTTAACACAGTATGGGTACTCCTTGCTGCCATGCTCGTGTTCTTCATGCAGCCAGGTTTCGCTCTCTGTGAGGCTGGTTTCACTCGTTCAAAGAATACTGCCAACATCCTTATGAAGAACTTCTGTGACTTCATGCTCGGCTCTGTTTGCTTCTGGCTCATCGGCTTCGGCGTTATGTTCGGCGCAGGTGCATTTGCCGGAATGCCAAGCTTCGGTGACCTTTCATTCTTTGACACAGACGGCATAGGCGGTATTCCTGTAGAGGGTTACCTCATCTTCCAGACTGTGTTCTGCGCAACATCTGCCACTATCGTTTCAGGTGCCATGGCAGAGCGAACAAAGTTCTCAATGTATCTTGTTTACTCTCTCCTTATCTCCCTCGTCATCTATCCTATAGAGGCACACTGGTCATGGGGAGGCGGTTGGCTCAACGACCTCGGTGAGGGTACATTCATGCACGACTTGTTCGGTTGCGGTTTCCATGACTTCGCCGGTTCTACAGTCGTTCACTCAGTAGGTGGCTGGCTCGCTCTCGTAGGAGCTATCGTACTCGGCCCTCGTCGTGGCAAGTATGGCAAGGACGGTAAGTCACACGCCATCCCTGGTCACTCACTCTCACTCGCTGCTCTTGGTGTGTTCATCCTTTGGTTCGGATGGTTTGGATTCAACCCAGGTTCACAGCTTGCAGCATTCGGTTCAGATAACTCTCTTGCAATCTCACATACTTTTGTTACTACGAACATGGCAGCTTGTACTGCTGGTATTGCAACTCTCGTCCTCTCTTGGTTCCGCTACGGCAAACCATCACTCTCACTTACTCTCAACGGTATTCTTGCAGGTCTCGTTGCTATAACAGACGGATGCGACCTCGTAAGTGTAGGTGGAGCTGCAATCATCGGTATTATCGCAGGTGTTGTGATGCCACTCTCAGTTGAGTTCATCGACCACGTTCTTCACATCGATGACCCAGTAGGTGCAAGCTCTGTCCATGGTGTATGTGGAGTGCTCGGAACACTTCTCACAGGTCTCTTCGCAACAGGTGAGGTTGACGACACTATGGTAGGATTGTTCTACGGCGGAGGCTTCTCATTCCTCGGTGCTCAGGCTCTTGGAGTAGTAGTTGTAGGCGCATGGGCACTAATCGTAGGATTCATAGTATTCAAGTCTATTGATAAGATTCACGGTCTCAGAGTTCCAGCACGTATCGAAGACGAAGGTCTTGACATCTACGAGCATGGTGAGACAGCTTACGGTGATGCTTAAACAGAATAGTTCAGAAGCCCCCTATCCCTTGAGGGGGGCATCTGTTAAGATAGATGTGACATGATTACCGAATATGGTGGTCGCAAATAAATAACTAAGGATTATGTGAAAGTTCGAAATATATTATTATTGTTGACCTTGCGGTGGGTTGTCGTGAAGACAACCTGCCGCAACTTTTTTGTGCTTTTTCTTTGTAGTGTGGATAATAAACACTATTTTTGTCCTTTGAAAGAAAAACAAAAAAGGAATAGTTTAAAAAAATAAAGAAAAAATGAAAGGTATCGTATTGGCTGGTGGCAGCGGTACTCGTCTGTACCCAATCACTAAGGGCGTGAGCAAGCAGCTCATTCCTATCTTCGACAAACCGATGGTATATTATCCGATATCTGTGCTTATGCTCGCAGGTATCAAGGATATCTTGATTATATCTACTCCGTATGACCTCCCGGGATTCAAGCGTCTCCTTGGTGATGGCTCTGACTATGGAGTACACTTTGAATATGCTGAACAGCCATCACCTGATGGTCTTGCACAGGCATTCATCATTGGCGAGAAGTTCATCGGTAATGATGACGTATGTCTCGTGCTTGGAGATAACATCTTCCACGGACGTGGATTCTCTGGTATGCTCAAGGAGAGCGTGGAGAATGCCAAGGCTGGCAAGGCTACTGTCTTCGGCTACTGGGTGAACGACCCTGAGCGTTATGGCGTGGCTGAGTTTGACAAGGAGGGCAACTGCCTCTCTATCGAGGAGAAGCCAGCAAAGCCAAAGAGCAACTTTGCTGTTGTAGGTCTTTACTTCTATCCAAACTCTGTGGTGCAGATTGCAAAGACTATCAAGCCTTCTCCACGTGGCGAGCTTGAGATTACTACTGTCAATCAGGAGTATCTTGCACAGAAGTCGCTCAAGGTACAGCTCCTCGGTCGTGGCTTCGCTTGGCTCGACACAGGTACGCATGACTCACTCTCTGAGGCAAGTACATTCATCGAGGTGCTTGAGAAACGTACAGGTCTCAAGATTGCCTGTCTTGAGGGTATCGCATACCGTCAGGGATGGATTACCAAGGAGAAGCTTCGTGAGGTGGCAGAGCCAATGAAGAAGAACCAGTATGGTCAGTATCTCCTCAAGCTTGCAGACACTAATTACTTTGGGGAAGCTGAATGAGAGTTAATAATTCAAAATGCAAAATTCAGAATTTACCATTCGGTAAGGACGTTATTTTGCATTTTGAATTTGCATTATTGGTTTTGAATTCTGAATTCTTGGTTTCGCATTCTGAATTATGCATTCTGAATTTTGAATTCTGAATTTATACTTCGCTCCCTTGCAGGGATTCACAGAGGATGCCTATCGTCGTATTCACAATCGGCTTGTGGGTGGCGTTGAGGCTTATTACACACCGTTCATACGTCTGGAGCATGGTGGTTTGCGCTCAAAGGATCTTAGGGATATACGTCCGGAGTTCAATGAGGGTGTGAACGTCATACCACAGATTATAGCGAATGGTGGTAATGAGTTCCGTGTGGTGCTTGATACCGTCCTTAAGGATGGCTACAACCGTATAGACATCAATATGGGTTGTCCGTTTACGCTTCAGGCACGTCATGGCAGGGGAGCAGGAATACTTCCGCATCCCGATAAGGTTCGTGAGATATGTGACATCGTTAGTGCAACTCCCGATGTACGTTTCTCCGTCAAGATGAGGCTTGGCAACGAATCTGCGGATGAATGGAAGGCTGTATTGCCAATCCTTAATGACACTCCGCTTGTCAATGTGGCTGTCCATCCTCGCATTGCCACTCTGCAGTACAAGGGAGATGTGGATATGGAGCAGTTTGGCGAGATAGTGGAACAATCCGCCCATCCTGTCATTTACAATGGCGATGTATGTACGCTCGATGATATTCGTCGCATAGAGGCGGCTTATCCTTCACTTGCAGGCATAATGATAGGCCGTGGCTTACTTGCCCGTCCAAGTCTTGCCCGTGAGTATGCCGAAGGGGTGGAGTGGGACGAACACAAGAGGCTTCAGCTTATCCGTCGCATACATGACGAGTTATTGGAACATCATCGTTCCGTCATTCCGAGCGACGACCAGCTACTCGGTAAGATTCGTACTTACTGGGGATACATGGAGCCAACGCTTGGCAAGAAAGCATATAAGAAAATCATGAAGGCTGGTAACCTCAAAAACTACCTTTTGGCGGTAGGTGAGGTGAATTAGAAATGAAGAATTAGAAATGAGTAATTAGTAATAACGTTTGAAACCGTCCTTGGTTTCAAACAATAACTAAAGAACTCACTCCCTCAAAAACTTAAAGAATCTTGGCAACTACTCAGCTTGACATACTTGATTTGCTTGTGCTCAACCTTGGTTATGTAGAGTCACATCGCAGGTGGACGGTAAATGGTCTTGAGTCACCATTTGCCCGATTGTACTATGTCGAGAAGGGACACGGATGGCTGGAGTTGTCAGGTCAGAAGATAGAGGTCACTCCTGGACATCTGTATCTTGTACCGTCGTTTGTCAAGCATAACTATGTGTGTGAGCCAGGTTCTGGATTGTATTACCTCTTCGTGTTTGAGGAACTGAAGCATCAGACGGATTTGTTTGACATGTACGACTTCCCAGTCGAGGTGCCTGTGGAGGATGATGCACTCTTCCTCTTCCGCTATTTCTGTCGTGCCTATCCGCAACTTGCTTTGCGCCTTGAACATTCCGACCCACAGGGATATGACAATCATAAGTCGTTCTCCATGTTCTCAAGCCGTTACAGGGCTATGCACCTTTATGAGAGGGCACAGTTGCGAGGCATGGTATATATCGTGTTCTCCAAGTTCATGGTTGATGCCAAGCCTAAGGTGTGGACTGAGGATGTGCGCCTTCAGAAGGTGTTGAAGTATATCCTCGAGCATCTGGACGAGGACATAAGCATAGAGACGCTTGCCGACATAGCCTGTCTTACCAAGCCTTACCTTATACGACAGTTTAAGACAACGCTCGGAATGGCACCTCTGCAGTTTATTACCCACAAGAAGATTGAGAAGGCGCAGCTGCTTCTTGTCACCGATTCACGTGCAATACAGGATATTGCACAGGCTGTCGGTTACTCCGATTCTTCTTATTTCGTTCGTGTGTTCAAGAAGAAGGTTGGAATGACTCCACAGGAGTATAGAACGGAGATGAAATAGGATTTTGTTTTAATAAAGTAGGACAAAATTGACGTATTGAACAATAAAAAGCTATTTTTCATTAAATTTATTCTTACAATTGGGATAAAGTATCGTACCTTTGTGTCAAATTAATATAAAGTGTTAAGGTAAAAACTATTATGAACAAAATCTCAATTGTGGCATCAGCAATGATGCTTACAGCGTCTTCAGCATTCGCTGGAGGACTTATGACCAATACTAATTATCACATTGCTTTTGACCGTATGATGGCTCGTGGTGCATCATTCGACATTGATGCCGCTTACAGCAATCCTGCCGGTCTTGCATGGGGACACGAAGGCTTCCAGCTTTCTCTTAACTTCCAGAAGCCTTGGCAGAATCGTGACATCACAACTAATATCCCTAATTTCTTGGGTGGTGACTATATGAACAACACCAAGTTTGAGGGTAAGGCATCTGCTCCAATCGTTCCAGCACTCTTCGCTTCATACAAGAAGGACAAGGTTGCTGTATCTGCCATGATTGGTATCGTTGGTAGCGGTGGCTTCGTAGAGTACGAGAACGGTGTGCCTATGTTCAATGCTCTCGTTATGGCAGGATTGGCAAATAATGGCGTTTCTCCAAAGATGTACACTATTGACTCTAACGTTAAGGGTAAGCAGTATATATATGGTGCACAATTGAACTTTACATATAAGTTTACAGATTACTTGGCTGGTGCTGTAGGTGTTCGTGCCAACTACTATGATGGTTATAGCCGTGTAAATTTGCGAACAATTGTGAATCCTATGTATAGTGCGGTTATCCCAGAGATTAGTAAGGAACTCGACTGCACACAGCGTGGATGGGGCTTTGCTCCTATCGTCAGCCTTGACTATCACCAAGGACCTGTTACTGTTGCTGCACGTTATGAGTTCCGCACAAAGATTAACACAAAGAACGAGACAACAAAGATGCCAGATGGTCTTCCAGCAAGTCTTACTGCACCATACGAGGATGGCAACCACGTTCGTTACGATATGCCAGCACTCCTTTCTGTTGCAGTTGGCTATGAGTTCACTCCAAGCCTTCGTGCTACAGCAGAGTATCATTTCTTCGATGATAAGAATGCTAAGATGGCAGGTGACCGTCAGAAGACTCTTACTGGTGGTACTAATGAGTACCTTCTCGGTGTGGAGTATGACATCAACGAGAAGTTCACAGTTTCATGTGGTGGTCAGCGTACAGACTACGGTCTCTCTGACGACTACGAGCAGCACACATCATTTGCTTGCGACAGCTATAGCGTAGGTCTTGGTGGTGCATGGAACATCACAGACAAGATTCGTCTCAATGCAGGTTACTTTGTAACTATCTATAGCGACTATACAAAGGAATATACAGCGGAGAAAGGTGGTTACCTCGGTAACCCTGAAGCGGTTTTCCCTGGTACAGACACCTTCTCACGCACTAACCACGTTGTAGGTATAGGTATCGACTATAAGTTCTAAGTGGTGACTCTGTCATCACAAAACGACCAGAAACAACGCTTTTTTTATATCCATAATTCGGATTGTATGGGGATGGGCTTATGCCTGTCCCCTTCTTTTTGCTGAAGAAGTTAATACATAGGAAACCTTGATACCCCTACGGTAAGTATATATCAAGTATCTCGTATGCAGGTTCGTCCATAATGAAATGGTATGCATAGTCACGCCAAGAACGTGGAGTAAAGAAAGGTGCATGAGCCATCTTGATATGTAGGTTACGCAGATTAATCTTGTAAGGACGTGCAAGCATCATGCAACGTTCCATTATATCAATATTCTCTGGCACATCTGGATTTATATTAAAAAACACATTACCAATTACAATAACCTTCTTTGTATATCGCATCTGGACAGAACAGTTGTCAAGGATATAATAGTAATCATCCGTTCTATCTCCGAAACTATTGACTCCAATAATAGTCGTAGTACCTTTATCATTTTCATCACCTTTTGCCCTGTGCATTCCGCCATTGGAAGGTATAGAATTTTCACTGAGGAAAGTGGTCTTGACCACGTCACCTGTATATATCTTACGTCCGCGGTCATCTTTATAGCCAGTATAGAAACCAGCAAAGAGAACTGGGAATATCTTCACATCTGCAAAGACACGAATCATTTCCATATCTCCTGTAAAGTCGAACTGGTCAACGGTAAGGTATTCTTCTGTCTCACAATCCTCACATGTCCAATAAAAGAGATGGTCACGATAAAAGAACAGGTCACATGCCAAGCCATAGCCGAAAGTACCATCAGGCTTTACATATCGCACTTCTGTAGTAAATTGATAGCCATTCACACCCTCAGCATACATCTCTGGGTGCATCATCCATTTCTCTACTTCCTTCTGAAAAGAAGCCGCATCACACATTACTTTTGTCTTCATATTTTTCATCGTTTAATTATTTGATGACGCAAAAGTAATGAGCGATGCGGCAAAAAAGCTGCACAGTCAGGATAAATCAGCAATATTTCTTAATAAAATCTTTCCATTTCATGATTGTGTCACATATCCATGCGAATATTTCATTCTGTCCTTTGACATTATCAAAATCCTTAAATTCATGTACCAACCAAACACTTGTTGCCTTTCCATTACCACTGTAAAAATCTATCTCACTGCCAAAAGCATTGACAATTTCATCTTTATGCTCAGATAACCTATCGAATATTCCTCGGTTATTTGGGATATAGATACCCGTCTTAACCAAGCATTCTTTTTTCCTGACAATAATAGTTGCTTTCACATCCTGATGTCCCTTTACACATAAATCGTAAGAATTCCCTGGATGTGGTTTTTGTGGACAATTGAAGTTCTCATCTGAAAAGAAATGTGGAGGAATGCTATCTGCATATTTATTGAATTCCGTCCAAAACCCCATATAAAACGTCTCCATTTCTGTCATATCCTTAAATTTCATGTCTGATGGAGCCGGACGTACAATAACGTTAAAGCGTGGAAGAATGTCGGTGGCATTAATCTTCAATAGCTGAACTTCGACAAGATAAAATTCTACATAGTTGTCAGTCCTACGATTTAGCCAATCAACAGCCTTTCGGTGCTCTACTGTTGCCTTTGCAACAATCCATATCACAGTCGCAAATTCAGGATCTGCAGCATCTTTAGAGTCTGCTACATTTTTACGTCCAGCGGCATAGGTTACAATCTTGCCCAAATGGTCATGATTAGTAGCCTCAAGTTGATTTTCTATTATAACCTTTCTTTCTATTCCCTTACACTTGCCTTTCGCTACTATGTCAATTCTTTTGTTACCATCAATCGTGACTTCACATTCTGGCTCTGTAATACTGTCAAGTCCGACTTCCTCACTAAGAAGTTCCAAACCATCTTTAGCAAGCCATTGAGAAAAATCATGCTGCTCGTGCGACCACACCTCACGAAGATTCTGAACTCGTTCTAATTTAACTATATTATATGCCATACCTTAAAGATTTATTAAACTGGTGCAAAGATAAGCATCGACTCGGCAAAAATGTTGCACAGTCTCGAATAAATTCATATTTTTGCAAAAAAAAATGAATATGGAAAATACTTTGCAACGTTACATTTGGCTGTACAATACAATAAAGAGAGCAAACGGAATCACTCTTAAAGAAATCAACGAGCGATGGAAGACATGCCGTCATAATGATGACGGTAAGGAGATTGCACGTAGGACATTCAACGACCATCGGCATAAAATGGAAGAATGTTTCGGCATTATAATTGAGTGCAACAAAAGCAATAATACGTATTATATTAAAGACGAGCCTCATGGTTACGAAAGAAATATCCGCGACTGGCTCATCAAAAGCTTGGAGACTTGTTCTATAATACGTGAATCTGAAAATATACAGAATAAGATTGCGCTGGAAAACATACAATCGGATGGAGAATTCTTGATAGATGTTGTTCTTGCACTTCGAGAAAACAAAGTTATAACTTTTGAATACCATAGTTTCAGCAGAAACCACTCTACCCAACACACGCTAAAGCCTCTTGCATTAAAGCTGTTTCGACAAAGGTGGTACGTCATCGGCCAGCACCTCGACGACGACAAGATTCGTATCTTCTCCCTTGACCGCATAGAACAACTTATAATAGAAGCAAAGACATTCATCTATCCATCCGACTTCGATGTAAACTATTACTACAACGAATCATTCGGTATAATCATCGAAGATGGAGTACAAAGTGAACGTGTTCGCCTGAAAGTAAACAGCAGTCAAGTTCGCTATTTGGAGACCTTGAAATTACACCATTCTCAAAGAGTAATAGAAAACACACCGACATATTCAATCTTTGAGTACAAGCTCAAGCCCACATACGATTTCATTCAAGAAATCATGTCACACCTTGATGACGTTGAAATTTTGGAACCAAAATCACTAAGAGACGAGATACGACAGATTGTAAAAAGACTGTACGAGAAATATAATGATGGTGAATAAGTGGTCTTATTTATGTTTCGTTAGTGGCACTAACTGGTGATTTGTCGAATAACAAATCCTATGTCTTCTATGAAAATTTGGAGTGTTGGGATGTGCCAATTTCTTTCTGTTTCTTGGCACATCTTATGATTAAACATTATGTTTAGGAAGCGTAAGTATTATGATTAGGGTGGATAAGTATGGTTCTTTTCTGTGCGTACTATGCTTATTACTCACCGCCACTTGGCTCTATTGCCTTATACACGAGATATATGCAGACGATGCCGATGGTGAGGGCAACCAAGTCAATCCATAGGAAGCCTTGACCGAGCATCATGTGACCGATGAAGGTGGTGCGGAAAGTCGTGAGCCATTGCCATGTTATGAGTTGCGAGAACTCTGTGAGGTAGGAATGGATGAGGCTCACGATGGCTACGGTATTTAGGTTCCGTCTTACCAGTATGATGTGCCAGATGCAGAACACCATCATTGCCCAGAGTGCATCACCTGTCTCTTCTGTTAGCCAGTCGATGTGGCGTGAAAGGAGTCCCAAAGGGATGAGTATGGCAATGGCTATCAATGATGTCAGGATACGTCTTTTCATGATGGTTGTTAGACCCACCCTAACCCTCCCTACAGGGAGGGGACGGAGTTACTATGTCTGCTTACTTATCAGCGATGGGGCATTCTTTTTCCCCTCCCTATAGGGCGAATGAGGGCGCAGAAGAGAGACTAAATGTCTTTTTGTCCCGAAATGAGGGGAGAACAGTGCCATGTTCGACGGTGGTTGGTTAGGGTGGGTCTCTTTACTCCTTTGCAAAGAGTTTTGGGTAGCGTTCTGTGATTTTGACTGGTCGTCCGTTCTCCATGAAGCAGTGGGTGGACTTGCCAGTGAATACTATGTCGTCGCCCTTGCGACCGATGTAGTTGAATGAGAACTTCAGGGCAGACACCTCGCCAAGGTTTATCTCTATGCGTATCTCGTCCTGAAAGGTGGTGCTCTTCTTGTATTGACAACGTACGTCGATGACAGGTGAGACGATGCCATCTGCCTCTATCTTCTCGTAGCCGTAGCCGATGCGGTCGAGGAAATCGACGCGAGCCTCTTCCATGAAGCGGATATAGTTGGAGTGGTGAGTGATACCCATGCGGTCACACTCGTAGTATGTCACTTTGTGGATGTATTCGTTCATATTTAATCTGTTTCAGATTTCAAATTTATAATCTATGCGTCCCGAACGCTACGTCCCCGAAGGCATCGATTTGAGATTATAGATTTGACGTTTAATTCCAATATTTCGGTGCAAAGTTAATGTTTTTATGTCAGAATCTGTTGTGGGGATAAGAATAATAGTATGTGTGACTAAACAAAATGTGAACAAAATGTTGCATGATTCTCACAAAAAATATATACCTTTGCTTTTGGTTACTTGATAATTTGGGAAACGAAAATTAAGAATATTAAGGAAAATTATTGTTTCTTAAAAAACACAGAGGACACAGAGAACTCAGAGGGCAAGATTAAATTGTTTTCTTTTGTTTTTCCAATTGGCGCACGATGCGCAGGAAAGGAATAATGTGAAGATTTCCTCCCTACGGTCAGAGAGAATAGTTGGATTAAAGGTTGGTAAGATTACCTTCGGTGAGAAAAGTTGGTAATTTAGTCGCCCATGGCGACGGGTTCTAAAAAATCTTTATGCCAAATTTTCTTTAATTTTTTTAATTTTCGTTCTTAAAAAGATGTCAGCGAAAATGAACATGATGTTTAACTTGAAAATAAAAACAGAATAGATATGAAAAAGTATTTTGCACCATCAGAACTTATCATAAATGAGGATGGCTCAGTGTTCCATCTCCATGTACGTCCAGAGCAGATAGCTCATAAGATTATTCTCGTAGGCGACCCTGGTCGTGTACCTCTCGTGGCTTCTCACTTCGACAACATCGAGTGCGACATACAGAGCCGTGAGTTCCGTACCATCACTGGTACGTTCAAGGGCAAGCGTGTGTCTTGTGTCTCTACTGGTATTGGTTGCGACAATATAGACATCGTGATGAATGAGCTTGATGCACTCGTGAACATTGACTTCAACACTCGTGAGGAGAAGGATAGCCTTACTTCACTTGAGATTGTACGTGTGGGTACTTGTGGCGGTCTCCAGCCATATACTCCTGTGGGTACGTTCGTACTCTCTGAGAAGAGCATCGGTTTCGACGGTCTCCTCAATTTCTACGCTGGACGTAACGAGGTGTGCGACCTTGCCTTTGAGGAGGCATTTAAGGCACACATGCAGTGGAACCCTCTCAACTGTGATCCTTACGTTATTGATGCTAACCCAGAGCTTACTGCACGTATATGTGGCGATGGCGACTGTGTTAAGGGCGTCACTATCGCTTGTGGTGGATTCTTCGGTCCACAGGGACGTGAGCTTCGTGTTCCACTTGCCGACCCAAAGCAGAACGAGAAGGTGGAGTCATTTGAGTACAATGGCTACCGCATCACTAACTTCGAGATGGAATCATCTGCCCTCGCTGGTCTTGCACGTCTTCAGGGACACCGTGCCACAACGGTATGCATGGTTATTGCCAACCGCCTTATCAAGGAGGCAAACACTGGATATAAGAACACTATCGACAACCTGATTAAGTTGGTTGTGGAGAGAATCTAACTTTAAATTCATAATTCATAATTCAAAATTTAGAATTGTGGTAGTACGCTCCTTCAAGGATTAAAAGACATTTTGAAACACAGAGGACACGGAGGGCACTGAGGAGGATTTTTAATTGACAATTGAAAATTAACAATTAACATGCAGGTTCTCACATTTTGAATTTTGCATTTTGAATTTTTAATTCAACTCTGTGTCCTCTGTGTTGAAACATTTTTCTAAACAAATAAGCGAATAATCATTCGTCTTTTTACTCCTTCTTACTTCTTCTAACTCCCTTTTACTCCACAAAGAAAAAACATGAAATCAATATGTGATTTTATTGCAAAATGGATGGGAGCATTGGTACTCTTGACGGCTGTGGTGGCTGTATGCGTACCTGCTCCCTTCCGTTCTGTTGACACATGGGTGATAAGTCCGATGCTTGGACTTATCATGTTTGGTATGGGACTGACATTGCGCATTGATGACTTCCGCATAGTCATCAGTCGTCCTCGTGACATTCTGCTTGGCTGTCTGGCTCAGTTCACGGTCATGCCGGGTGTGGCATGGGTGCTCACGCAGGTGTTTCATCTTCCTGCTGAACTGGCAATAGGTGTAATCCTTGTGGGATGCTGTCCCGGAGGCACGGCATCTAATGTCATCACTTATCTTGCCAAGGGCGACTTGGCTCTCTCCGTGGGAATGACGGCTGTATCCACCGTCCTTGCTCCTCTGCTCACTCCTCTGCTTACATGGGTGCTTGCAGGTGAGATGGTGGATGTCGATGCCGTGGGAATGCTTCTTTCCATAATGTATGTGGTCATTGCTCCTATCGTTGCTGGTGCTTTCTTGCAACATTATTTCCCGGAGATGACAAAGCGTGCCGTGGCATATCTCCCAGCATTCTCTTCATTGATGATTGCTGCTGTGGTGGCTGTCATCGTGGGTCATACTGCCGATAAGCTGTTGGCAGGTGGAGTGGTCGTTGCACTTGTCGTTGTGCTTCACAATGTCTGCGGACTTGGCATAGGCTATCTTCTTGGTAAGTGTCTTCGTCTCTCTGAGAGCAAGCGTCGTGCCATAGCCATCGAGGTGGGTATGCAGAACAGCGGACTTGCTTCGTCACTTGCTGCCATCCACTTTGCTGCTTATCCTCTTGCCACCATCCCCGGAGCCATATTCAGCGTGTGGCACAATATCAGTGGTGCACTCGTGGCAAAGGTGTTTGCAGACCTTCCCCCAACCCCTTCCTTTCAGGACGGGGAGTAGTTACATTGTTCGTTGAGTGCTTTCTCAACACAGAGAGCACAGAGAACTCAGAGAGGGAAAATGTTTTCCTATGTTTTACCTCCCATTGGTCAGTGAGACCGTTTCGCTAAGTTCTATTGGCGAACGTATAGCCTTCGCCAGAAGGCGAGTCCTAAAAAAAGAAAGTTTAATTTTCCCCCTTTTTTCAAAAAAACACGATTTTCTTGTTTAAGAATGAATGCTTCGTTCGTTATATAGTCGGATGAAGCAAATAATCATCCATGAAAGATAAGATGGAACAATCAGAGTTTGAACATATAGCACATAGGCTGAGGAGCAAGGCACAAGGCATTGCTGTCCTTTACGGCTTCTCGCAGGATGATGCGGAAGACGTGGCACAGGATGTCATGCTGAAGCTTTGGGGAATGCACGAGTCGGTGGAGTGCGGTTCCCGTATCGAGGCTTATGTGGGTATCATGGCAAAGCATTGTTGCATTGACCGAATAAGGACAAGGCGAGCGGATGTCGGGCTTGATGAGACTATGGAAGTGATGAACACGGAGAGTCAAGCTGATATGCTCGAATACAAGGAACTGGAGGAATGGCTCGAAAAGCGTATTGACAGTCTGCCGAGTACGTCGGGCATTATCCTAAGGATGCGACAGATAGAGAATCGTGAACTTGACGAGATAGCGTCAATACTCGGAATCAGCAAGGCGTCGGTATCGACACTTCTGTCAAGGGCAAGACGCCAGTTGTTGGACGAACTAAAAAGGAGGAACAAAAGATGACTACACGCATAGAATACACACAGGAACAGGTGGAGGTGATGCTCAGTCACTTCATGGAAGGTACGTCTTCCCTTGAGGAGGAGGCTATGCTTGCCGACTACTTCCGTACTCACGATGTGAAGGACGAATGGCGCGAGTACAAGGAGATGTTTGCCATGTTTGATGCCGAGTGTGTGGAGGTCAATGATACTCCTCGCACGGAAGAAGGCTCTTTGGCTGAGATGCCAAAGGTTGTGGAACTGAAGCCTAAGGTCGTTTTGTGGCGAAGCATCGGTATTGCGGCTTCCATTGCTGTTGTCGTCACTATCTGTATGATGTGGAACGGACATGAGCAAGTGACGGGACAGGTGGCGGATAACGATACCACAAACATCGTGCAGGAGATAGAACGTGTCATATATGATTCGCCTAAGCGTCAGATGGCAGACAACTCACACTCGGACATCGTGGAGAGTGTGCCTGCACCAGTCAGGAGGGTACGTCATAGGCAGGAAGAGGCAGAAGCCGTGGCAATGGTGGATGTCAATGTGACCGACACAGTGACGGAAACAAGTGAGGTGGTCGTAGATTCCTTGCCAATGCCGATGCATCACCGTCAGTACAGACGGATGCCACAGGACTTTATGGCAGAGATGGATATGAACCGAATAATTAACGATATAAAGGCAAGGGGCGACAAGATTCGCGAAGAAGTTGAGGTTGCTTGCTCGCCAAATCTTTACTAAACATAAAAACAGAAACGATTATGAAAAATATTATATTTACACTCTTGCTTCTGATTGTAGGTCAGTATGCAAGTGCACAGAATGCGAAGATAATGGAGTTGTGTCATTATATTGATTCGACTAAATTAGGTAGTTGTCGAGCTTTATATACTGCAAGTGATGGTCAGGCAACTCGTTTTGCGGTAACTATCTCACTCTTTGATGTAAACGATGATAATGCCGTCATGGTTGATAGGCAAGGACGAGTTGTTGATAATTGGGACACCTCTAAGAGGTCTGAGTTGAGTAAGCGAATGACACAAGTATGTGAAGAATTATCAAAGGATGCCGTTGATGCTTGTCGTGTGGAGTGGCATCGTAAGTTGCAGGATGTTTATAAAAGGATGAACGGTAAAGCTCTTGACAGCTGTGAGGCAAATCCTATCGTTGATGATGTGGAGTATGCCATTGTGATGGATAGGGATGATGACTGGAAGGATTCAGGAGAGGTTACACCTTCAAGTGTAAGAAAAAATGTAAAAGAAAGTCTTCGGTTTCATCATTCTGCGATATGGTCAATAAGCAATTTTAAATGGAATGAACTTCGCCCTATGCCTATATATACGGACTCTCTTGTATATTACTGTTCCATCGATTCGGTTGTTGCAGAGCGTAAGTATATTGATGTCAAGGATTATATGAATCATGTAAAGCCAATACTTAAAGGCATTAAGCATCGCAATGTCAGCTATTCTTGTGATTCTGTTCTCACGCAGGATGTGGCGGATGAAATGTATTCAGTAATACGTTATCCAGAGAATTGTGCACCATATCCATCAAGTACGGAAGGAGTGATTTATGAGTTTGAGTCAAAGGAGCAATATGATGATATATATAAACGCATATTGGACGCTACGGTAGAGTATGTGAAGCTTCATCCTGATGTGGGATATAGTAATATTGAATTGACAGACTCTGAAATTGATTTTATTGATGTTGAGGTGCGTGATGTTATAGGAACATTAAACTATGAGATGCGAGATGGTAAAGCACCAAAGAACTTTAATGTACAATTCCGTAGAGTGAAAGAACATGAACAAAGAATGGATGACAACGGCTTTATGTATAAAGTTAACACGAGCTCAAAGTATTATCTTCTTATCATGGACACAACGGGTGACTTGCATTTGCCAAGACAATGGGATAAAGCATCAAAGTGTGTGAATGGCAAATACACATACTTGAAAGGTATGGGTAAGTGATGATGGAACGCAATGGCTATTTTTGCCCCTGTTTATCGTACCTCATTTGATATGGCATATCATACCTCGTTCGATATACCACATCAATCCTCGTTCGATATGGTACATCGTACCTCGTATGATGTTGCACATCTTACCTCGTTCGATTTACACGTTCCATACAGGGGGCTGGTGAAATAGTGGCACGCTCCGTCAGAAAATAATTGACGCTCCGTCAGATTTTGGCTGACGGAGCGTCAATGCTTTCTGTGTGTGCGCCAAAGACGGCGCAATATGTAATAATGTGATTACCTATAAGGATGCCTCGCTCCTATGGTATCTACTCCCCGCCCTGAAAGGGAGGGGTTGGGGGAGGGTCCGTGGGGTTGGGGCTTCCTTATCTTATATCAATCACAGGAATGTTGTCCTTGTCGTTGTAGTAGAGGTTCTCACCTGCCATACCCCAGATGAAGGTGTAGTAGTAAGTACCTGCTGCTGCGTGCATAGACCACTCTGGTGACATGATGGCCTGCTCATTGTGGAGCCATACGTTACGGCTTTCCTGTGGCTGACCCATCACGTGAGAGATAGTCTGGTCAGTTGGGAGGTTGAAGTAGTAGTATGCCTCGATACGGCGACCGTGAGTGTGAGGTGGCATAGTGTTCCATACAGCACCAGGGTTGAGTTGTGTGAGACCGAGCTGAAGCTGGCATGGACCTTCCTCAAGCACGTCGTTTACGATAAGCTTATATACTGTACGGCTGTTTGCCTCTTCCACAGAGCCTACAGGTCCCCAGATGGCTGCCTTGAGTGAGCCCTTGCGACCGTCAAGCGTAATCCACTGTGTCTTGTAGTGCTGGTGTGCAGTGGCAGAGTTGAGGTAGAACTTAGCTGGCTTCTTTGAGTCCTTTGAACGGAACTCGATGCTCTTGTTCACGTCCTTGTCCTTGCCGATGTGTCCACGACCGATGTAGAGTGCCTCCTTTGGTGAGAGTGCATATTCCTTGCCGTCAACGATAACCACGCCGTCGCCTTGACCGCAGTTTACTACGCCAAGCTCACGGTTGTACATGAAATACTTATCCTTGATGGTGTTGTCAACGTCGAGTCCGAGCTCTGAGAAGTTCTCAAGCTTGAGAGTCTTGTTTACAGGCATGGCACCACCGAAGATGAAGCGGTCGTAGTGAGAGTAAGTGAGGAGGATAGAGTCTGCCTCCATCACCTTTTCCATGACGAAACGCTCACGGAGAGTCTTTGTGTCGTAGTGCTTCACATCCTCTGGATGGCAAGCTGTCTGGAAACGAACGTGCTGATTGCCCACGAAGCGGTCAGCTTCCTGTGCGTTGGCTGTCATTGATGCAGCGAGGGCTGCGAGTAAGATTATTTTCTTCATATTTGTTTGTTTTTTTGTTAGTGCTTTATTGATGGCGTGCGCCAAAAACGGCGCACGGGTAGGCTGTCGTCACCCTCCCTCGGGAGGGCAGGGCAGTGGGCTTTATCCTATCTTCTTCTTGTTCCAAGCGAGGAGGGCGATGGCGATGATAGCCAAGATGCCTGCTCCTATGTACTTGAGGTAGTTCATGCATCCGTAGATGAGGAATGCGATAGGAGAAGATGCGAAGTCGAGTGAACCTGCGCTGAAGCCTTCCGGCACACGTACTGCTGCATCGTCAGGGTGGGCAGCAGATACCTGCATGGCTGCGCTTGTGAAGTCCTTTGACATAAGTGTGACGAACACAAGTCCGATGGCAATGACAACGAGTCCCACGATGAAGCTCTTAACCACATTGCCCTTTGTGTAAGGAAGTACCATGACGAATACATAGAACATTCCTGCAAGGCTTGCAAGTGGGAGGAACTGGTTGATGCCAACCTTTGAGAGGCCTACTGCAAGTACGAGTGTCACAGGGATAAGGAGAAGTGACACGATGAGTGTAGTAGGGTGACCAATCACGAGTGCTGGTGACATACCGATGTAGAACTCCTTCTTGTCGCCAAACTTCTTTGCGATAAGCTCGCGTGTTGCCTCTGAGATAGGCTTGAGACCTTCGATGAAGAGGCTTGTGATGCGTGGGATAAGTTCCATGACTGCTCCCATCTTGATGCCAAGGCCGAGGATGGCTGGGATGCTGTCAACGAGTTCCTGTGCATCCTTGCACGCAAAGATTCCGATGACAATACCGATGATGATACCAAGGAAGAGAGGTTCGCCGAAGAGTCCGAACTTCTGCTTCATGCCCTCTGCGTCGATGTTGAGCTTGTTGAATCCAGGAATCTTGTCAAGAGCCTTGCCTATGATAACGGCGAAAGGCATGAAGCCTTGACAGAATGGCTGAGGAATGGATATGCCCTCCATGCCAGGGTAGAACTCCTGAAATGACTTAGCCGTGCGGTCGGCAAGCACGAGGGTGATGATGTAGCATATTATTGCTGCGAAGAATCCCCATGCAACAGGGAAGCTCCATCCGAGACCGTCTGTGAGGAAGTAGGTCACAGCGCCGATGAAGGCGAAGTGCCAGTAGTTCCAGAGGTCAATGTTGACTGTTCGTGTGCATCCTACGAGGATGAGCAAGAGGTTGATGGCGAGGCACACTGGGATGATGAATGCACCTACCGTAGTGTTATAAGCCACGGAAGCTGCTGCTGGCCAACCCATGTCGAACACGTTGAGCTCAAGGCCGTAAATCTCGACTACCTTGCTGAGGGCAGGGCCGAGGCTTGAAGTGAGAAGACCAGTGATTACTCCGAGTCCCACGAAGCCGACTCCTACATAGAGTCCGCTCTTGAGTGCCTTTGAGAACTTGATGCCGATGCATACGCCGAGGATGGTGAAGATGATTGGCATCATCACCGCAGCACCAAGTCCAATGATGTACGAAAAGATGTTTTCTATTATGTCCATAATTGATTAAGTTAGTATTCTATGTTAGTGGATTTATTTCGTGAGTACAAGTCCTACGTATGTGCCTTGGAGGCTGTTGAGAAGACCAGCCACGGTAGATAGTGTCGTGCTTGCCTGAGTGGCAGTGGCTGATACTGACTGAGTGAGGGCAATGAGCTTGTCGGCAGGCATTGCCAACTGCAGTTTGCCGCCTGTGAGGCTTATGTTGGCAGTCGTTGACTTGCCAATGCCTGTGATAGAGATGTTGCTACCCTCAAGGGTGTATGTGCCGTTGAATGTCTTGTCGCCAACGGTGACGGCAAGTGTGCCGTTGTCGTTGAATGTGAAAGATACCTTGCCTGATGATATTCCAGCCTTCTCAAGTCCTTTCTGAAGGTATGTCTGAGCCTTTGTGACTGGTGCAGAAGAACCGAGAGATGCTTCCTGTTCCTGTGACTTGAAAGCAAGTACAGCCTCGGAAAATGCCCAAGTGCCCTTGATGGCAGATGCTGATACGCCCTGTGTGCCTATAATGCCTGTTGCTGGTGTTTCACCTGTGATGGTGGATGCCTTTCCGTAAGTTGTTGGCAAACCTAAGATAAGGGAAGCCAAGATTAGGTTTCTTGTTTTCATAAGTAATATCTGAATTTGTGGCAGACCTTTGCCGTGGTCGTCATCCTCGTTTGGGAGGGGGAGTGATGCCGTGGCTGTTTGGGAGTGTCTGCTTGTGTTAGTTTTGAGTTCGTTAGTTATGTGAGAGGAAACGTGCGCCAAGGACGGCGCACGAGGCTGCCGTTTGTGTTGCCCTTTTTCCGCCCCTTTTGCCTTTGTGCTGCTCGCTTGGCTTTCGGTGCGCTGCCGTCACCCTCCCTCGGGATGGCAGGGGTGGGGCTATTTTATCCTCACCTTTATTCCGCTTACCATCAGATAGACCTCGTCGGCTTTCCTTGCGACGTGTTGGTTTATCCATCCCTGAAGGTCGGTAAAGCGTCGCTGTAGAATATTATCGCTCACACCGCCGAGTCCTATCTCGTTGGTCACAAAGATGAACGTGGCATCCTGTGACGTGAAACGGTCAAACTCCTCCTTCATCTGTGCAAGGATGCCGTCAACGCTCCTTGATGAGTCCTCAAAGTCCTCACG
This sequence comes from Bacteroidaceae bacterium, assembly GCA_017617575.1. Classification (GTDB taxonomy): domain Bacteria; phylum Bacteroidota; class Bacteroidia; order Bacteroidales; family Bacteroidaceae; genus Minthosoma. The sequence goes on from JAFZVY010000041.1 coordinate 32,879, forward strand.
GGAGTCAAAGAGGAAGTTCGTTGCCCATAGCGTGATGCAGTCGATGAGTACCACCCTGCCGCTTACGTCGTGATGGCTCAACCATTTCTCTTCCTCGATGTTTGTCCATTGTGGTCCTCGTCGCATTTTGTGACGTTCAACGCGATGGCGGAACTCCTCGTCCCAGATGCGTGAGGTGGCTATATATATAGGAGAGTCACTGAGTGACAGGGCAAGCCGCTCTGCTTCTTCGCTCTTTCCGGAGCGTTGACCTCCCGTTATTAGTATAGTTTTCATTGCTTTTTGTAAATTTAAGCAATGCAAATATGAGGATTATTTTTGAAAGAACACTCATATATGGTCACATTTTGATTATTTTTCAAGAAATGTTTGTCTGTTTGAGTATAAAGTGCTACTTTTGCCACCGCATTTGGTTCCCCCTACGTGTAAAAAAGAGCGGAAAGTGGGGCTAAGATGGGAACGCAGTGAAATTCTGCGACATTACCCGATGCTGTGAGTCCTTATTTCGAGGGCGGCGTATAAATTAGGAGCCACTGGCCATGAAAAGCTGGGAAGGTAACGTCGTCAAGGGATTAAGTCAGAAGACCTGCCATTTGCCTTAGAAGTGAATTGTCTGCGGGAATACGGACAACGGAATCTGACATATATAGAACATGATTAGAAAGATTTTAGTAGCTAATCGTGGCGAGATTGCAATACGTGTCATGCGTAGTTGCTATGAGATGGGCATACGTTCCGTTGCCGTCTATAGTACAGCTGACCGTTTGTCTCGTCATGTGCTCTTTGCGAATGAGGCAGAGTGCATCGGTGGCGTTGCAAGCAGCGACAGTTACCTGAATATTGACCATATCATTGCAGCTGCAAAGAAGCACAAGGTCGACGCAATTCACCCCGGTTATGGTTTTCTTAGTGAAAATGCAGAGTTCGCTCGTCGTTGCGAGGCGGAAGGCTTCATCTTTATTGGTCCACGTCCAGAGACTATGGAGGACATGGGTGACAAGATACGTGCCCGCATCAAGATGATTGAGGCTGGTGTGCCTGTAGTTCCGGGAACACAGGAGCAGCTCAACTCTGGCGAAGAAGCAGTGGAAGTATGCCGTAAGATTGGTTTCCCAGTAATGCTCAAGGCATCACAAGGTGGTGGTGGTAAGGGTATGCGCCTTATCGAGCGTGAGGAAGACGTAATCGAGATGTACAACGCTGCCAAGAGTGAGGCAATGGCTGGCTTTGGCGATGATACTGTTTACATCGAGAAGTTCGTCGAGGAGCCACACCATATCGAGTTCCAGATTCTCGGTGACAAGCACGGAAACGTCATTCACCTCTACGACCGTGAGTGCTCTGTTCAGCGTCGTCACCAGAAGGTAGTGGAGGAGAGTCCATCACCATTCATCGGTCAGGAACTCCGCGAAGAGATGGGACGCAAGGCAGTAGCAGCAGCCAAGGCTGTAGGTTATGTAGGTGCAGGAACAATCGAGTTCCTCGTTGACAAGCACCACAACTTCTACTTCCTTGAGATGAACACACGTCTTCAGGTGGAGCACCCAATCACAGAGGAAGTGGTAGGCATGGATCTCGTTAAGGAGCAGATTCGCATTGCCGACGGTCTTCCACTCTCACGCAAGCAGGACGAGATACAGCAGAGAGGCCACGCTATCGAGTGCCGTATCTGTGCAGAGGATACAGAGAACAACTTCATGCCTTCGCCAGGTGTCATCAAGCAGTTGACTGAGCCACACGGTATCGGTACGCGTATTGACTCTTACGTATATGAGGGCTACGAGATTCCTGTACACTACGATCCAATGATTGGTAAGCTCATCGTATGGGCAACAACACGTGAGTACGCCATCGAGCGTATGCGCCGTGTGCTCTATGAGTACAAGATTACGGGTCTCACAACAAACATACGTTATCTCCGTCGTATCATTGATGCACCAGACTTCAAGAACGGCGACTATAATACATACTTCATCGAGCGTAACCAGGACCGTCTCCGTCCACGCCCAGGATTCAAGAACGATAGCGAGACAATGGCTGTCATTGCCGCTTACATCGACTATCTCATGAACCTTGAGGAGAACACTCCTAATCCTCCAACAGATGGTACTGCCATCAACCGCTGGAGAGCATTCGGACTTCAGAAGGGAGTATTGAGAGTGTAGCCCCCTAACCCCCGAAGGGGGCAGCCATTCGGAACATACCATTATATAATAATAGTGGCTTTCCTAATGGATGCAATCGGGGACAAGAAACTGATTTTAATGCCATCCACCCCCACAGTTCCGGATGGCCGCCCCCTTTGGGGGCTCGGGGGGCTTTATGGAAGTACAGGTAGGAAATAAGATATGCGAAGTTACCTTGCTCAACAAGGAGGGTAACAATGTCAAGATAGACATCGACGGCAAGGTGTATGACGTTGACGTGGCAATGCTACAGAACGGCACTTGTTCCATCCTCTATGATGGAAACTCATACAATGCCGAGTTGGTGAGAAATAGCGCAAGCAAGCACTATCGTGTGAACCTCAACTATTCAACTTACCAGATTGACATGCTTGACTCACAGGCAAAATACATGAAGATGCGCAAGCGCGGTGCACAGGATGGTGCACAGGCAGACGTCATCGCAGCTCCAATGCCTTGTAAGATTGTGAAGGTTTACGTCAAGCCGGGCGACGAGCTCAAGGCTGGCGACACAGTCCTCACTATGGAGGCAATGAAGATGCAGTCAAACTACAAGGTTAATGCCGACTGCAAGGTTAAGGATGTGCTCGTTGCAGAGGGCGACAGCGTAGGCGTAGAACAAACATTAATTAGATTGGAGGTTAACAATGGCTAATAAACTTACAGCAAGAGAAAGAATAGAGACTCTCCTCGATAGTGGTACATTCGTTGAGATGGACAAGCACGTTGTTCATCGTTGCAACGACTTCGGAATGGAGAACAAGCGTTTTGAGGGTGACGGTGTCATCTCAGGTTACGGTAAGATTGACGGACGCATCGTGTTCGTATATGCATTCGACTTTGCTGTACTCGGTGGCTCACTCTCTGCTGCCAATGCACAGAAGATTGCAAAGGTACAGGACCTCGCACTCAAGAATGGTGCACCTATCATCGGTCTTAACGACTCAGGTGGCGCACGTATTCAGGAAGGCGTGGAGTCACTCACAGGATTCGCACACATCTTCCGTCGCAACGTGATGGCAAGTGGTGTCATCCCACAGATTAGCGCAATCCTCGGTCCTTGTGCAGGTGGTTCTTGCTACTCTCCAGCACTCACAGACTTCATCCTCATGGTGAAGGAACAGAGCCAGATGTTCGTCACTGGTCCTAACGTGGTAAAGGCAGTAACTAACGAGGACGTTGACAAGGAGACACTCGGTGGCGCAATGACTCACAACTCTGTGAGCGGTGTAAGCCACTTCATCTGCAAGGATGACGAGGAGACACTTATGACTATCCGTGAACTCATCGGCTTCATTCCTTCAAACAACATGGAGGATGCACCGGTTCACTCTGTAACAGACGAGATTACTCGCGTGTGTCACGAACTTGACAACGTGGTACCTGAGAATCCAAATATGCCATACGATATCCGCAATATCATCGAGCCAATCTGCGACCAGCAGTATTTCTTCGAGATACAGCCAGAGTTCGCCAAGAACATCGTTATTGGTTTCGGTCGCATGGCTGGACGCACAGTCGGATTCGTTGCCAACCAGCCTAACTTCCTTGCAGGTGCACTCGACATCGACGCAAGTGACAAGGCTGCTCGCTTCATCCGCTTCTGCGACTGCTTCAACATCCCACTCGTGGCACTTGAGGACGTACCAGGATTCCTCCCAGGCGTACAGCAGGAGCACAACGGTATCATCCGTCACGGAGCAAAGATTGTTTACGCATTCGCTGAGGCTACAGTGCCAAAGATTACTCTCATCACTCGCAAGGCATACGGTGGTGCTTACATCGTGATGAACAGCAAGTGCATCGGTGCAGACGTCAACCTTGCATACCCAACAGCCGAAATCGCAGTCATGGGTGCTGAAGGTGCTTGCAACATCCTCTACCGCAAGGCTACTCCAGAGGAGCGTGCACAGAAGATTGAGGAGTATCGCGAGAAGTTCGCAAACCCACTTCCAGCGGCACAGCTTGGTTACATCGACGAGATTATCGAGCCTAAGGATACACGTATCCGCCTCATTCAGGCTCTCGAGATGACTCGCAACAAGAACCAGAGCAACCCTCCTAAGAAGCACGGCAATATGCCACTTTAAGTTTATCAGTTCGTGAGTTCTTAAGTTTTTTAGTTCTTGCGAAATTATAAACCTGAAGGCTCAGGAACAGAGCAATGGAATGAGTCATTACTAATTACTCATTGCTCATTCCTCCTTATTTAAGGAATACGTGAAATCAAAATATAATCATTTAAAGTTTGTAAAATGGAAGCATCCCGACTGTGAAGTTAGGATGCTTTTTTCATGTCATAATAAAAACAGCCGTTAATTTAATGCGCATTAAATTAACGGCTGTCTTTTTATCCGAATGATTGGTCAGTGAGACCGCTTCGCTTAGTTCCTAATTGAAAGAAGTGCCAAGTAGAACACACATTCGCAGATGAGAAATGATGCTCCGCAGCAGTCGCCCGTGTAGCCACCGATGCGGCGGCGCATGTACAGCATGAGGAGGACGTGCGTGATGATTGTAACGACGAGTGCCACCAGTGCAGGTATGAGGAACTTAGGAAACACGAATGCTATGAGTAGGGCGCATGGCACGAGGCTCACGAGAAGGGTGAGCATGATGTCAGCAATGGTACTCCTTGTATATACGAGCTTGTTCTTAGCCTCCGACTCCTTGCGAGAGTATGGCAGGCAGTATATGGTGAGTGAACATACAGCCTTGCTCATCACGTCAGCAGTAAAGAGGATGGTAAAAGGCATGAGCCAAAGAGGTGTGGATTCCCATTGCTCGATAGGCAGACCCGATGGGTCATTGAATATGATAGTGTCTGCATAATTCATCACTCCGCACATGGCGTTCGTAATGATGAGGAAGTAGATGATAAGACCTATCACTCCGTACGTGCCGATGTGCGAGTCTTTCATTATCTCAAGCGTACGTTCACGTGTCGTGCCACCACCGAAACCGTCGCAGAAGTCGGCAAGTCCGTCCTCGTGCAACGCCCCTGTGACTATGATGCGTGCAAGGAGTGCAAGCACGTAACAAAGTAATCCGTCGCCGTAACCTAAGAAGTTAAACGCAGCGTACATGACGGCATACATGATAAGGCTCGTCAGCCAACCAGCCAACGGCCATAGCGGTACGACTCTCTCGTACGCCTCCTTAGGTATGTCACTAAGCCTCCAGAATGGTAGGCGAGTGAAGAATGATAATGTTGCAAGTATGCGGTTCATATTCTGCCCCCCGACCCCCAACTTAGCGAAGCGATCTCACTGACCGCAGGGAAGTAACGGGGCGGCCTCCGGATTAGGGGGAGGAGGCCTTTTGGTTCTGTTTATTTAGTGAAAAATATTATTTTTGCCGCCAAGCGGCCAGTTAGAAAAACAAAAGAAAACACAGGAAAACAAAAGAAAACATGTTTTTTCTTGTTTTTGTTCTGTTTACTTCCCGTTGGTCAGTGAGAGAGTTCTTGACTGTTTTTCCAATATGCACCTTAGTGCAAAATTGCAACCATACAGATATGTTTTTTGTACCCGAGTTATGGTTATCGAATGGGTAACTACTCCCTCCCCTCGGGGAGGGTCGGGGTGAGGGCTACCTTAGAAGTATTTCGTTATCTCCGCGTGTTGGAAGTTATCCATCTCGTTTATCATGTTGACGGCTGATTGCAGGATAGGGTAGGCACATATAGCACCAGTGCCTTCGCCCAGTCGGAGACCGAGGGAGAGGAGAGGCTCTGCACCCATGGCGTCCAGCATGAGGCGGTGTCCCGACTCGTCGCCACAATGACCGAAGACGGCGTATTCCATCACGTTCCTGTCTATCTGCGATGCGCCAAGCATGCAAGCCGTCATGATGAAACCGTCAACAAGCACTATCATCCTGTGTTCTGCCGCACGCAACATTCCGCCTATGGCTGCTACCATCTCATAGCCACCGAAGTAGGCAAGGAGCCCCCCATCCCCCGAAGGGGGCGGCCATCCGGATATCAATCTATCTTCACTTATATTATTGTTGTGCGTATTCTCTTTGTCCCGAATGGCCGCCCCCTTTGGGGGACGGGGGGCCAATGCTTTGGATAGCACCTCATATTTATGTTTTATCCCTTCGTTGTTAAGTCCTGCACCGGCACCCACGCACTTGTCGAGAGGTATGCCGAGGAAAAGGTGCATCCAGATGCTTGAAGGTGATGTGTTGGCAATGCCCATCTCGCCAAAGCTGATGACGTTGCAACCCTCGGCGTGACACTTGTCCACCATCTCTGCACCTACGGCAAGGGCACGCTCATACTCCTCCTGCGTCATGGCAGGCTCATGGAGGAAGTTACGTGTGCCGTGTGCAATCTTGCGGTCGATGATGTGCGGATAACGCTCATGGTCGAAGTCATAGTCCACGCCCACGTCCACCACGTGAAGCTTGAAGCCGTGCTGACGGCAGAACATATTCACGCCACCGCCGCCGCGTCCGAAGTTTATCATCTGTTGCCACGTCACCTCACGAGGACTGACACTCACGCCCTCACGCTCTATGCCGTGGTCACCGCCAAAGAGGATGTGACACGGATGCTGTAGCTTAGGCGTAAGCGTATGCTGTATAAGCCCAATCTGAAGAGCGAGCGACTCAAGTCGTCCGAGTGAGCCTTTCGGCTTGTTGAGGTTGTCAATCTTTTCCTGGAGAACAGGTATGAAAGACTTATCTAAGGTCTGTATCATCGTATTAAGTTTTTTGCAAAGGTAGTCTTTTTAGTTATGAGCAAAAAATAACTTGGAATATTTTTCGAACTGTATGGTTGAATTTTATACCCCACGGAGAAAGCAGAGTTTTTTAGAACCCGTCGCCAAGGGCGACTAAATTACCAATCTGCGCAATCTTTGAACCAACTGTTCTCTCTGACCGTAGGGAGGAAATCTTACATTATTTTTAGAACGAAAATTTAAAAAAATAAAGAACTTTTCTCACCGAAGGTAAAATTGTTTTTTATTGTTTTTGTTCTGTTTCCCTTCTTGTTTTTCCAATTGGCGCCTTAGCGCATAAAAAATGGTAAGATTACCTTCGGTGAGAATAGTTGGATTAAAGATTGCGCAGATTGGTAATTTAGCCTTCGCCAGAAGGCGGGTTCCAAAAAAATGTATTCTACGTGGTTCCGTGGTGGGATTAAAAACAATAATTCGTTATGTTATAGCTTTTGTATAGAAAAGCCAAGTAGCCAGTACGTACGGGAACGTACTCTCAGTACGTCCCCAACGTACTGAGAGTACGCTCGCCACGTACTACGAGTACGTTCGCGACGTATTTTCGCCCTTTCCCTTACCTTCCCCTTAGGTGTGCCTTATGTGTCTGTTCAGTTGCTAAGGGAAACTAAGGAGAACCTAAGGGAAACGTAAGGTGCACCTAACACGAAATCGGATTGTATGGCTTGGATGATTAAGCCTGAAAGGCTGGTGAGATTACAGGCAGGTGTGGAGCGTAGCGTAACCCCTGATTATTGGTGCGACGTCATCCTATGAACCCAGAATGGGTGGCAGAACAAAAGCCATGTTAGTGCCTTTATTCTGTCACTCCTTCGGAGTTCTGAAAAACAGAACCGAACTTTATACAGGGGTTCCGCTACGCTCCACACCCTG
>JAFZVY010000042.1 GCA_017617575.1 Bacteroidaceae bacterium
GACTATCTTTGCACGATATTTTGTAATTACAACAACAAAACCACAATCAAGATAATGGAAAATAGAAGCATTGTTTCGATTGCCGACTATAGCAAGGAGAAGATTCAGAACCTTCTCGACATGGCAACCGAATTCGAGAAGCATCCTAACAGAAGCCTACTCAAGGGCAAGGTGGTGGCTACGCTCTTCTTTGAGCCTTCCACACGTACTCGACTTTCTTTCGAAACAGCGGCTAACAGACTGGGTGCGCGCGTCATCGGATTCACCGACCCTAAGGTTACGAGTTCATCAAAGGGCGAGACGCTGAAGGATACCATCAAGATGGTTAGCAACTATGCCGACGTAATCGTGATGCGTCACAAACTTGAAGGTGCTGCCCTCTACGCAAGCGAGGTGACTAACATTCCTATCATCAACGCTGGCGACGGCTCTAACCTCCACCCTTCTCAGACAATGCTTGACCTTTACTCCATATACAAGACTCAGGGCACTCTTGAGAACCTTAACATCTACCTCGTGGGCGACCTCAAGTACGGTCGTACGGTTCACAGCCTCCTTATGTCTATGCGCAAGTATAACCCTACTTTCCACTTCATAGCACCAAAGGAGCTTGAGATGCCAGAGGAGTACAAACTATACTGCCAGAAGGAAGGCATCAAGTACATCGAGCAGAGGGACTTCACAGAAGATACCATTGCCGATGCCGACATCCTCTACATGACACGCGTACAGCGTGAGCGTTTCACCGACCTCATGGAGTATGAGCGCGTGAAGGATGCCTACATCCTCCGTGCCGACATGCTCGGCAAGTGTCGCGAGAACATGAAGATTCTTCATCCACTTCCACGTGTGAACGAGATACAGTATGACGTTGACGACAGCAAGCACGCTTACTACTTCGAGCAGGCACAGAACGGTCTCTACGCTCGTGAGGCTCTCATCTGCGACGTCCTCGGCATCACACTTGAGGATATCAGGAAGGATAAATGATGCCCCCTAACCCCCGAAGGGGGCAGCCATCCGCAGAGCAACGGATGAATGCTTTCGGGGTAAACACATAATGCCATCCGCCCCCTATTTTCGGATGGCCGTTCCCTTTGGGGGACGGGGGGCTAACACAATGGGAACAAAAGAACAGAAACTCGTAGCTGCTCTTGAGAACGGAACAGTTATCGACCATATACCAACAGACAAGCTCTTCACCATCGCCCAGCTTCTTGAGGTGAGCAAGTGTACAGAGCCTGTACTCATCGGCAACAACCTTGAAAGCAAGATTATGGGCAAGAAGGGACTTATCAAGATTAGCGGTAAGTTCTTCACGGAAGCTGAGATAAGCAAGCTTGCAGTTGTATGTCCAAACATACGTCTCGTGGAGATTCGCAACTATGAGGTTGTGGCAAAGAGACAAATCACTCTTCCAGAGACTCTCACAGACATCGTGAAGTGTGCAAACCCTGTCTGCATCACTAACAACGAGCCTATGAAGACCGTGTTCTACCTCAAGGGCGAGAACACTCTCAAGTGTCGCTACTGCGGCAAGGAACAAAAGTTGAATAATATAAAGTTAAAATAGTTAACAGTAGTAGTAAAAAGGATTAAAAAGATGTAAATAGTAGTAAAAGGACATTACATTCGTCTCTTTACTCCCTTTAACTTCAGTTTACTCCTTTTAACTCCCAATGAAGAAATGAGCAAATTTACAGAACGTGCTAAACTTAACCTTTCACAGGTTAACGAAGATGTACTTAAGGATTGGAACGCAGAGGATGTGTTCCACAAGAGTATTGAGGAACGTGAAGGATGCCCATCCTTCATCTTCTTCGAAGGACCTCCATCAGCTAACGGACACCCAGGTATCCACCACGTGATGGGTCGTACAATCAAGGATACATTCCTCCGCTATAAGACAATGCAGGGCTTTCAGGTAAAGCGTAAGGCAGGTTGGGACACACACGGTCTCCCTGTTGAGCTTTCAGTTGAGAAGTCACTCGGCATCACAAAGGAAGATATTGGTAAGAAGATTTCAGTTGACGACTATAACGACGCTTGTCGCAAGAACGTGATGATGTACACAGACGAGTGGACACAGCTCACAGACAAGATGGGTTACTGGGTTGACCTCGAGCACCCATACATCACTTACGACAACAAGTATATCGAGTCACTCTGGTATCTCCTCAAGCAGCTCTACAACAAGGGACTCCTCTACAAGGGCTACACTATCCAGCCATACTCTCCAGCAGCAGGTACAGGTCTTTCTTCTCACGAGCTTAACCAGCCTGGTTGCTACCGTGACGTAAAGGACACTACCGTAACTGCTCAGTTCAAGGTGCTCGACGTATGCGAAGGACTCAAGGGCAAGGGCGAGGTTGTCAACTCAGAACTCCTCACTCAGAGCTCTGCTCTCCCAACATACATCCTTGCTTGGACAACAACTCCTTGGACTCTCCCATCAAACACAGCACTCTGTGTTGGTCCTAAGATTGACTATGTTGCTCTCAAGGGCAACAACCCATATACAAACGAAGAGGCAATCTACATCCTTGCCGAGAGCCGTCTTGCTGCTTACTTCCAGGCAGAGAAGGACGAGGAAGGCAATGAGAAGCCACTCCAGATTATCTGGCGCGGTAAGGGTACAGACCTCGTAGGTCTCCACTATCAGCAGCTCATGCCATGGGTTAAGCCATGCGCACTTGAGGACGGCAAGGTAGTTGAGAAGTCTGCAGAGGCATTCCGCGTAATCCCTGGCGACTACGTTACAACAGAAGACGGTACTGGTATCGTACATATCGCACCTACATTCGGTGCTGACGATGCCAAGGTGGCTAAGGATGCTGGCATCCCATCACTCTTCGTAATCGACAAGGCAGGCGACACTCGCCCAATGGTTGACTTCACAGGTAAGTACTTCGTGAAGGACGACATGAACGAGGAGTTCATGGCAGCTTGCGTGAACGAGGCATACTGGAAGCACTCTGGCGACTTCGTCAAGAACGCTTACGACCCTAAGTACAACGTGGACGGCAAGTATGACGAGAAGGCTGCTGCAAAGGACATGGACCTCAACGTCATCCTCTGTCTTGAGATGAAGGAGGAAGGTACTGCCTTCAAGATTGAGAAGCACGTGCACAACTACCCACATTGCTGGCGTACGGACAAGCCTGTGCTCTACTACCCTCTCGACTCATGGTTCATCAAGTCAACAGCTAAGAAGGACCGTATGTTCGAGCTTAACAAGACAATCAACTGGAAGCCAGAGTCAACAGGTACAGGACGCTTCGGTAAGTGGCTTGAGAACCTCAACGACTGGAACCTCTCACGTTCACGCTACTGGGGTACTCCACTCCCAATCTGGCGCAACCGCGACACACGCGAGGAAATCTGTATCGGCTCAGTTGAGGAACTCTACAACGAGATTGAGAAGGCAGTTGCTGCAGGCGTAATGCAAAGCAACCCATTCAAGGATAAGGGCTTCGTTCCTGGCAACATGGAGCAGGCTAACTACGACAAGATTGACCTCCACCGTCCTTACGTGGATGACATCAAGCTCGTAAGCGACAATGGCAACGTACTCACACGTGAGCTCGACCTCATCGACGTATGGTTCGACTCAGGTGCAATGCCTTACGCTCAGATTCACTATCCATTTGAGAACAAGGAACTCATCGACAACGGTACAGCATACCCAGCAAACTTCATCGCTGAGGGTGTTGACCAGACACGTGGATGGTTCTTCACACTCCACGCCATCGCAACAATGGTGTTCGACAGCGTGGCATACAAGAACGTAATCTCTAACGGTCTCGTTCTCGACAAGAACGGAGTTAAGATGTCAAAGCGTCTTGGCAACGTAATCAACCCATTCGACTGTATCGCAACATACGGAGCTGATGCCGTTCGTTGGTACATGATTACTAACTCATCTCCTTGGGACAACCTTTCATTCGACCCAGAGGGCGTGAAGGAAGTGACAAGCTCATTCTTCATGAAGCTTCAGCAGGCATACTCATTCTTCACAATGTATGCTAATGTTGACGGATTTGAGTACAAGGAAGCCGACATCGACTACAAGAACCGTCCAGACTTCGACCGTTGGTTGCTCTCAGAGCTTAACACTCTCGTTAAGAACGTACAGACATACCTCGACGACTACGACCCAACTCCAGCTGGCCGTCTCATTCAGGAGTTTGTCATCAACAATCTCTCTAACTGGTATATCCGTCTTAACAAGGCACGTTTCTGGGGAAGCAAGAATACAGACGACAAGCTCAGCGCATACCAGACACTCTACACTTGTCTCGACACGCTCAGCCGTCTCATCGCGCCTATCGCACCATTCTATGCTGACCAGCTCTTCCGCGACCTCAACGCAGCAACTGGCAAGGACAACGCCAAGAGCGTACACCTCGCTAAGTTCCCTACATACAAGGAGGAGTACATCGACTCAGAGCTTGAGGCAGCAATGGAGGCAGCAATGAAGGTTACTTCAATGGGACTCTCTATCCGTAAGAAGGTACAGATTCCTGTTATTCAGGCTCTTCAGGCAATCGCCATCCCAGATACTGACGCCGTTCTCTCAGCACAGCTTCAGCGCATGGCATCAATCATCACTAAGGAGGTCAACGTCAAGGAACTCCAGCTCATGGATGGTGCTAAGCTCGTGAAGAACGTGAAGTGTGACTTCCGTGTGATGGGTAAGAAGTTCGGAAAGCAGATGAAGGCTGTAAGTGCAGCCGTGACAGCTATGTCACAGGCACAGATTGCAGAACTCGAGGCAAACGGACAGATTACACTCAAGGCTGACGGAGAGGATGCAGTAGTAGAACTCTCTGACGTAAGCATCATGAGTCAGGACATCCCAGGATGGAGCGTTGCAAACGAAGGTGCAGTAACAGTTGCACTCGACATCACAATCACTCCAGAGCTCAAGAACGAAGGTAATGCACGTAAGCTCATCAAGCAGATTCAGACACTCCGTAAGTCACAAGGCTTCGAGATTACAGACCGTATCAAGGTTACAATCTCAGAATGTCCAGAGACAAAGGCAGTTCTCGACTCATTCAAGGAGCACATTGCAGCTCAGGTTCTTGCTAATTCAATCACACTCGGAGCATCTGAGGGTGAGGAGTACAACTTCGATGACTTCAAAGCTGTAATAAATGTCACAAAGGACTAAATACATAGTATCAATCGCTATATTCATCGCCGTACTTGTCATTGACCAAATAATAAAGGTCAATGTCAAGACGGGGATGTTTCTTGGCGAACGCATTGAGATAACATCATGGTTCTCCCTGGTGTTCGTGGAAAACAACGGTATGGCTTTCGGATGGGAACTATGGGGAGGCAAGCTCTTCCTCACGCTCTTCCGTGTCGTAGCCGTGTCAGTCATAGGATGGTTCATCTACAAGGAGATAAAGCGTAACAGACCTTTCGGCTACATCGTTTGTCTCTCACTCATCATGGCTGGAGCTGCAGGCAACATCATCGACTGCCTCTTCTACGGACTCATCTTCAACACACCTCCATATCCGGGCGTGGCGCAGTTCGTACCTTTCGGCGACGGCTACGGCGACTTCCTATATGGAAAGGTTGTGGATATGTTCTACTTCCCTCTCATCGAATGGGACATGCCAGACAAGAGCTTCCTGCCATACGCAGGCGAGCATTGTGTGTTCTTCAGCCCAATATTCAACTTTGCCGATGCCGCAATATCTGTAGGCATCGTGGCACTCATCCTCTTCTATTACAAGATACTCAACGAACTGAATAAATAATGAGAAAAATCCTTCTTACAATACTGACAATAGGACTTCTTTGCGCTTGCGACAGCACTCCAAGCGGAGTGATTTCGAAAGGCAAGATGGAGGACTTGCTCTTCGACTTCCACATAGCCCAGAGTATGATATACGACATGAGCTCTGCGGAACAGGAGGAGAAGGGTCAGGAGTATATTGATGCCGTGTTCAGGAAATACGGTGTGACACAGGAGGATTTTGACTCGTCACTCGTATGGTACAGCCGTCATCCAAAGGAGTACCACAAGTTGTATGAGAACATCAAGGAGAGGTACGAGAAGTTGAACAGCGAGCTTCAGCTTCAGAATGGTAACAAGGATATGATGGCAGTCTTCTCAACAGGAGGTGACACCACCAATATCTGGGGAGCACAGAAGCTTATCGTGCTTCGCAACAACGAGCTTCTCAACAAGGAAACATTCTCCATCAAGGCTGACACAAGCTTCCACAAGGCTGATTCCTACATCCTCATGTGCAAGGTCGGCTTACTTCTTGAGAACAGGAACGAACGTAGCGAATACGTAGCCATCGGAATGTCAATCAAGTACAAGGATGGCACGACGACGGGATGGACGCGTCAGGCTACTTCCAACGACAAGATTCAGCTTACCATAGCATCAAAGGACTCTGTTGAGATTGAGAAGGTAACAGGCTTCTTCTACTTCAACGGAAACAAGCACTATCGTAGTACAGCCTTCATTGATGACATCCAGCTTATCCGAATGCACAAGCAGGCTACGCCAGCAGAGCCAGAGGTTAAGCCAGATTCTTCAGAGCTCAAGCTTGAGGAGACTGACACCGTTGAGATTATCGAGCAAGACACTCTTCCTCACGAGCGTATCAGCCCAGAAGAGCTTCTTGAGCGCAACAGTCTGAAGAAAAAGACTATAGACATCAAGACCGCACCTGAGGTTCGTACTCCTAACACGTACGGAAGAAGGAAGGCGAAGAAGGCGGTGAAAAATTAATTAATAATTCAAAATGCAAAATTCAAAATTGATAGTCTATTCATTGAAAACTCAATGTACTTATGAATTTTGAATTTTGCATTCTTAATTTTGCATTTATCACGTGCGTCGAGTAGCAGCAAACATAGTTTACATAAACGACAAAGAGTTCCACAAAAATCATATTGTGGAACTCTTTGACGATATGGTGGTAAACCATTATAATATAAGTGAAGAACTTGCAATGACTGAATGGCTCGGTGGTATGCTTCTCCTTACCACAGCCTCATACGTTGACCTCACACAGATTGACAGCATCGAGGAATTCTACGAAGTTGCCAACGCTTGCGAGCAACACGACAAGCGCATGCACGCCTACCATCTGAACAAGGTTCTATCCCCTACGGCGAAATTCAGCGCAGACAATGGCAGTGGCAATTGCCACATTAAGCGACTCTGATGTCTCGCTACCCTCTGGATAGTTAGGTATATAGAGACGCTCGTTGACCTTTGCGCCAACCTCGGCAGACACTCCACGACCTTCGTTGCCCATGATGATGACACCATTCTTGCTCAAAGTCTTGGAATACATGTTTTCACCGTCAAGGAAAGTGCCATATACATGAATATCCTTGGCTGAATCCAACTCCTCCACGAGGTCAACGTAATGAACCTTGACGCGAGCCATGCCACCCATCGTAGCCTGTACGGTCTTTGGGTTGTAAATGTCCGCACTACCCTTTGAACAGAAGATATGTTCAATGCCAAACCAGTCGGCAAGACGTACTATAGTGCCAAGATTACCTGGGTTCTGCACATCATCAAGTGCTATGCACAGATTATCCTTTGCCACATCAGCTATATGAGCCTCATACTCAGGCTGGCTAAAGACGGCAAGCACCTTCTGTGGCGTCTCAAGGAAACTGACCTTGCGAAGTTCATCCTCAGTCACAGTATCAACGGCACAGTCAGATGGCAAACGACCAGAATTGTCATTCACCCATTCTTCCACTCCAGCCACATATACGCATCGCATCACAGGCAAGAGGTCGCCCACAAGCTTTGGACCTTCTGCCACGAACACGCCTTCCTGCTTACGATGCTTCTTCTGTTCAAGCGAATGTATGTATTTAATTCTATTTTTGCTAATCATAGCGCAAAGATAGGGCTTAATATTGATAAGATTTGTTTTTTAATGCAAAATCTCGTATCTTTGAACGTTTTTTTAAGCAAAATAATGACCATACGTCGTTTTCACATAGTATCAGTTCTTCTTTCGGTGGCATTACTCATGTCGTGTTCCGTTGACAAGTTCATCCCTGAGAATCAGTATCTACTCAAGGATGCGACCATCAATACCAATGATGACAACAAGGTAACCAAGGAACTGTCACTCAAGAACTACATCAAGCAAACACCTAACACAAAAATCTTTGGCGTCAAGTTTCCGCTAAAGATATACAGCCTCTCAGGTAAGAATAATTCCAAATGGTACAACAAGCTGCTTCACAAGGTTGGCGAAGAACCTGTGTTGTACAATGAGTCGTCTGCCATTCAGAGCAGTCAGGCTATGAAGCAGGCTCTCCTCAACTCAGGATACATGAAGGCGAATGTTGAACTCGACAAGACCATCAACAAGAAAAAGCTTTCACTCAAGTACGACGTCAACCTTGGCGATTTGTACTACATACGCAATGTAAGGCGTGAGACACAGGATGATGCCATAAGGGAAATCATCTGCGGAGCGGACACTCTCGAATCAAAGATATATCCGGGTGCCGTGTTCAACATCAACAATCTCAACGATGAGCGTTCACGCATTGCCAACATGTTGAGGAGCATAGGATATTACAAGTTCACCAAGCAGGATATAATGTTCATAGCCGACACCACGGCTGAGAGCACCAGCGTGGATGTGACGATACGCATCAACCAGCATCTTGAGAACGGACGTTCGCTCCCTGAAGACCACAAGCCATACTACATAGGCGATGTGCGCTTCCTCCTTGAGGTAGGTCCTTACGACTCAATATACAACCGTGAGACTTTCCGCGGAGTGCAACTTCTTTCCAAGGGAACAAGGCACTTCCGAAAGAACATGTTGCTCGGCAACACACAGTTCAGGAGCGGCGACCTCTACAACGACAAGTATCTCAAGAACACATACACCAACTTCACGAGCCTTCCTGCCGTGTCGTACTCCAACGTGCGACTGAAGGAGAGACAGGGAACAGACACTCTCGACGTTGACATCACCGTCAACCGTGGCAAGCTGTTCCACACCGAGGCTTCACTCGAAGGAACGAATACGGCTGGCGACCTTGGTGCAGCGGCTTCCGTCCTCCTACAGATGAAGAACATCTTCAAGGGTTCGGAGACATTCACCTTCAAGGTGCGCGGTGCATACGAAGCCATCACGGGACTCGAAGGCTACGACGGAACGTCATTCCGTGAGATTGGCTACGAGGCAAAGATTACATTCCCATCATTCCTCCTTCCATTCGTGAAGCGTGACTGGGGAATGCTCCACCACGCAAGTTCGGAGATTGCATTGCAATCCAACACACAGAACCGTCCTGAGTTCAACCGCCGCGTGTTCACTGCCGCATGGCGATACAGATGGAGCAGCATGAGCCAAAGTATTCAGCACAAGTTCGACCTCCTTGAGATAAACTACGTGTACATGCCTTGGATTTCAGGTACTTTCAAGGAACAATACCTCGATTCCATCGGTAAGACAAACGCCATCCTCAAGTACAACTACGAGAATATCCTTATCACAAAGTTAGGATACACTTATTCGTACAACTCACTCGGACACCGTATGCAGACATACGGTCAGAATGCCTATACGTTCAAGTGGAACATCGAGACATCTGGCAATGTGCTCAACGCATTGACAAGTGCAGTCAACGGCAAGAAGAACAGCGAAGGACAGCATACCTTCTGCGGCATCGCCTTTGCACAGTACATAAAGACAGATATCGACCTCGCCAAGAGCGTCAAGATAGACAATAACAACTCAGTGGCATTCCACATCGCTGGAGGTGTAGCCTACCCTTACGGCAACTCCAACATCCTTCCATTTGAGAAGCGATACTTTGCAGGAGGTGCGAACAGCGTGCGTGGATGGTCTGTACGTTCACTCGGTCCGGGTCGCTACCGCGGTATGGACAAGGGCATCAACTTCATCAACCAGTCAGGTGACATCAAGCTTGACATGAGCATGGAGTATCGCACTCACCTCTTCTGGAAGTTCAACGGCGCATTCTTCATTGACGCTGGAAACATCTGGACGATAAAGGACTATGCCGACCAGCCGGGTGGTGCATTCCGTTTCGAGACGTTCCTTCAGGAACTTGCCTTCAGCTATGGTCTGGGCTTACGCATGAGCCTCGACTTCTTCACCCTCCGACTCGACGCAGGTATGAAGGCCATCGACCCAGCCAGCACTGGCATGGACCACTACCCTCTCATCCATCCGAACCTAAGTCGCGACTTCGCCTTCCACTTCGCTGTTGGACTCCCGTTCTAAATTAATAATGCAGAATTCAGAATGCAAAATGAAATGGTTATGGAGGCTTTTCCCACCAAATCATAATCAACTCTGTTGAGCCCTTTTGGGGGTCACAAATCATAATTCTTAATTCATAATTCTTAATTCCCAATTCTTAATTCCCATTTTTCTGCTAATTTTGAATTTTGAATTATTAATTATGAATTTAAAACGCTATCTTTGCACAGAAAATATAAATACAACATAAAAATATGTACAGATCACATACAGCAGGAGAACTTCGTCTCTCCGATGCAGGCAAGACAGTGACTCTTGCAGGATGGGTACAGCGCACACGAAAGATGGGTGCCTTGACATTCGTTGACCTTCGTGACCGCTACGGCATTACCCAGCTCGTCTTCAACGAGGAAACAAATGCCGAACTTTGCGCAGAAGCAAACAAGCTTGGACGTGAGTTCGTAATCCAAGTAACAGGTGTAGTGGCTGAACGCTACTCAAAGAACCAGAACATTCCAACAGGAGAGATTGAAATCAACGTGAACGAGCTTGTCGTTCTCAACAAGTCAATCACTCCTCCATTCACTATCGAGGACGAGAGCGACGGTGGTGACGATATCCGTATGAAGTACCGCTACCTCGACCTCCGTCGTAACGCTGTACGCAAGAACCTTGAGCTTCGCCACAAGTTCTGCATCGCAGTACGCAACTACCTCTCTAACCTCGGATTCCTTGAGGTTGAGACTCCAATGCTTATCGGTTCTACTCCAGAAGGTGCACGCGACTTCATCGTGCCTTCACGTATGAACCCAGGACAGTTCTACGCTCTCCCACAGTCTCCTCAGACACTCAAGCAGCTTCTCATGGTGGCTGGTTTCGACCGCTACTTCCAGATTGTAAAGTGCTTCCGTGACGAGGACCTCCGTGCTGACCGTCAGCCAGAGTTCACACAGATTGACTGTGAGATGTCATTCGTTACACAGGAGGACATCATCCAGACATTCGAGGGAATGGCAAAGCACCTCTTCAAGGAGCTTCGCGGCATCGACATCGAGGGACAGTTCCTCCGTCTCCCTTGGATTGAGTGTATGAAGCGTTTCGGTTCAGACAAGCCAGATATGCGTTTCGGCATGGAGTTCGTAGAGCTCAAGACTACAGGCAAGGATGGTGACGCTAATATCTTCCCAGCAGGATTCTCAGTATTCGACGAGGCTGCTTACGTAGGTGGTATCTGCGCAACAGGCTGTGCTTCTTACACACGTAAGGACATCGACAAGCTCACTGAGTGGGTTAAGCGTCCACAGATTGGTGCAAAGGGTCTCGTATATGCACGCGTTGCAGAGGACGGTTCAGTCAAGTCTTCTGTTGACAAGTTCTACGGTCAGGACACACTCCAGGCTATCAAGGAGAAGATGAACGCACAGCCAGGCGACCTCATCCTCATCCTCAGTGGCGACGACGCAATGAAGACACGCAAGCAGCTTTGCGAGTTGCGTCTTGAGATGGGTGAGCGTCTCGGACTCCGTGACAAGAACAAGTTTGCACTCCTCTGGGTTACTGAGTTCCCAATGTTTGAGTGGAGCGACGAGGAAGGCCGCTTGATGGCTATGCACCACCCATTCACTCACCCAATGGACGAGGATATCCCAATGCTCGACACAGACCCAGCAGCAGTACGTGCTGATGCTTACGATATGGTATGTAACGGTATCGAAGTAGGTGGTGGTTCAATCCGTATCCACGACCCTAAGCTTCAGGCTAAGATGTTCGAGATTCTCGGATTCACTCCAGAGAAGGCAGAGGAGCAGTTCGGCTTCCTCATGAACGCATTCAAGTACGGTGCACCTCCTCACGGTGGTCTCGCTTACGGTCTCGACCGTTGGGTATCAATCTTCGCAGGTCTCGACTCAATCCGCGACTGTATCGCATTCCCTAAGAACAACAGCGGACGTGACGTCATGCTCGACGCTCCATCATTCGTTGACCAGAAGCAGCTTGACGAAGACTTCATCGCAATCAATCTTCCAAAAGAGGACTAACGCTTTAGCCATCCTCGGCTAAGGAACACATAAAATAAGGGCAGGAGGCAACATCGCTTCCTGCCTTTTCTTTTTCCATTCGCCTCGGCAGAAACAGGACGGTAAACAATATTTATCACACACAAATTGCCTAATTTCTCTTTCTTTATTCTAAAAACTTACTTTTTTTGCTTTTTTCAACAAAAAAAGTTTGTGGAACGCTTGCCAATTCGAGAAAAGTCCTTACCTTTGCACCGCAATTGAGAAAAACAACATAATGTTGCTCTCAAACAAGCATGCGTCCTTAGCTCAGCTGGTAGAGCAATTGACTCTTAATCAATGGGTCCAGGGTTCGAATCCCTGAGGGCGTACAAAGAGGAGGATAAGAATTGTCTTCCTCTTTTTTTTTACATTATAATTCATAACTACTAATGCTAACATTCTTCAGTTTCGGAAGCGGAAGCTGCGGCAACTGCTACTACATAAGCACTGGAAACGACGCCATCCTCGTAGATGCTGGCGTTGGCATTAGACGTTTTAAAAAGAATGTGCGTGAGTATGGACTGAACACGTCCATCATACGCGGCGTACTCATCACCCACGACCATGCCGACCACATCAAGAACGCAGGTCTTCTGAGCAACGAATACCACGTGCCTGTGTATACCACTGCGCCAGTACACGAAGGTATCAACCGCAACTATCAAGTGAAGAACAAGGTGGATGAAAAATACGCCGTCAAGATTATTCCAGACGAACAGTTTGAGGTAGGACCTTTCAAGGTAACGCCATTCATGCTTCCTCACGACGCATCAGAGAACGTGGGCTACTACATAGAGGTGGAAGACACCACCTTCACCGTGATGACCGACGTAGGTGCCGTGACGGACAACGTGAACAAGTACATCCGCATGACCAACAACCTCGTCATCGAGGCAAACTACGACAGCGAGATGCTCAAGCAGGGACGCTACCCTATCATACTCAAGCAGCGCATCAGCTCTGGCAACGGACACCTTGCCAACACACAGACGGCAGAGGCTCTCTCCGCCAACTTCCACGAAAATCTCAAGCGTGTATGGCTATGCCACCTCAGCGAGGAAAACAACCATCCTGAGTTGGCACGCAAGACCATCGACACTCACCTTCGTTCGTTCGGCATCATAGCCGGCGTTGACTTCCAGCTTGAGGTACTCAGAAGGAAGATACCGACGGGACCATACAATTTAATTGATAATTGATAATTGAGAATTGATAATTTAGCGAAGCGGTCTCTCTGACCGTAGAGAAGAAATTAAGCCATTCGGATACGTTTAGCATCCGAATGGCTTAATTATTATTCGCCACTCACTATCAATTCCTCATTCCACATTCCTAATTCCTAATTGTTATTTAATTCCTAATTGTAAAAAAGTTAAATTTCCTCAATTTTTACCCAAACAACATTCTCAAAATCTTAAATATATTGAAAAAGTTGCAATTTTGTCGTATTTTTTATATATCTTTGCATTACTTTTCGTAAAAAATCGACAATGAAGGCAAAGAAAATATTATTCATCACACAGGAAATGATTCCGTTCGTACCAGAAAGTCCAAAGGCTATAATGGGACGATACCTTCCACAGGCTATACAAGACAGAAAGCACGAGATTAGAACCTTCACTCCAAAGTGGGGCGTCATCAACGAGCGACGTAACCAGCTTCACGAGGTTATCCGTCTTTCAGGTATGAACCTTATCATTGACGAGACCGACCACCCACTTATCATCAAGGTCGCATCTCTTCAGGCAGCACACACACAGATTTACTTCATCGACAACGATGACTACTTCATGAAGCGTGACATGACTACCGATGCCGACGGCAACGAGTACGAGGACAACGGAGAAAGAGCCATCTTCTATGCTCGCGGCGTACTTGAGACAGTCAAGAAGCTCCGTTGGGTTCCAGACGTAATCCACTGTCACGGATGGATTTCAGCCCTTGCACCTCTCTACATCAAGAAGGCATACAAGGATGAGCCATCATTCTGCGACAGCAAGGTAGTGTTCTCTGTCTCAGCAGGCGACTTCAAGAACGACCTCGGCAAGCACAGCCTTGAGTGCATCCCATTCAAGGACGCAACAATGGACGACCTCACAGACGTATGCGGCGAGAAGTTCGGCTACACAGAACTTGCAAAGCTCGCAACAAAGTTCTCTGACGGTATCATCCTCGAAGACCCTAACGTTGACCCATCAATCGTGGAATATGCAAAGGCAAACAACATCCCAGTGCTCGACTACGTCGAAGGCGATGCATACAAGGATGCCTACAGCGACTTCTACGAGACTGTGATGGGAGAAGAATAGCCCCCCAGCCCCCAAAGGGGGCATCCATCCGGGCTAAAAGAGAATTGAGAATTGATAATTAACAGCCTCACACGTTCAGAACTAACATAAAACAAAGACCCGCTCTGGACAGACGCCCCCTTTGGGGGATAGTGGGCTTTAATTCATTTAATAGATGTATTGGAAACACTTTTTTGCTTTAATCACAGCAAGCATACTTTTCGTCTCATGCGATGATAACACATCCACTCTCGGAATGGATATGATACCTGCCGCTGACCTGATAGCTAAGACATACAAGACTTACGACGTCAAGACATCATCATACGCCGTAGGCGACTCCGTGTTGTCACGCACAAGTACATCATACTTCGGACAGTACACCGACCCTATCACTGGCTCAACAGTCAAGAGCGACTTCCTGTCACAGTACAACTACTGCCCTATCCAGGCACTCGACACCATACCGCTCAACGACACAGCCAGCATCGTGTACATCGACCTCGAGTTTAGCGAGTTCGTAGGCGACTCACTCTCACCAGTCAGCATCGAGGTGTACGAGCTTGACTCACTCCTCGACCCTAACGCATCATACTACACAAACATTGACCCAACAAAGTTTGTCAAGAAGGATGCAAAACCAGTGGGTTCGCTCCGCTTCTCTGCCTCAAACCGTGCCTTGGCTGACACAACGAGACAGAAGCGTTACAGCAACGGCTACAACTACGTGAGCATACCTATCGACCGCACCATCGGCGACGAGATACTACAGGCTTTCAAGAAGAACCCATCACTCCTCAAGGAGGCCAACTGGTGCAAGAGCGGCGTAAGGGGAAGCAAGGGCTTCTACTTCAAGCTTTGCAGCGGCGACGGAGCAATGTTCTACATCAGCAACAGCCGACTCAACGTAGGCTTCAACTATCGTGACCAATACACCGACTCACTCTACGGCACAGCACTCCTCTTTGAAGGTACAGAGGAGGTCGTTCAGGCATCACGTTTCACATCAAGGAACATACAGAACCTCATAGACGACACTGACGCCACATACCTCAAGTGTCCTGCTGGTGTGTTCACCATGGCAGAACTGCCAATCGACAGTATCAGCACAAACGACACCATCAATACTGCCTCCATCAAGTTCACACGTTACAACGACGACGAGGAGACAGCAGGCAAGGTTGACAAGACATATCGCTTAGGCGTGCCACAGACCGTGCTCTTGGTTCGCTACGACGAATACATCAACGGCTTCTTCGAGAGCAACAAGTTGGCAGACAACGTCACTTCCTACCTTGCTACGTTCAACAGCAGCTCCAACTCATACGAGTTCAGCAACATCTCACGACTCGTCACTACGATGCTCCGTGAGAAGAAGAACGGAACAGCAACAGAGAACTGCAACAAGGTACTCCTCATCCCAGTTGAGGCATCAACGATAAAGAGCTCCACAGGTACATCAACCGTCGTTAAGCTCAACCACGACTTCAGTATGAAGAGTGCCCGTCTCGTAGGCGGCAAGGACGGAGGCGTTCAGATAGAACTTATCTACAGCAAGTTCTTGAAGTAAGTTTTTAAGTTCTTGATATCCTAAGTTTTTTAGTTCTCACGACTATCATACATGTTCTTATCGCACCAGAGGTGCGGACGAAGAAAAAACAGATAAAAACAGATAAAAACAAATAAAAAAGTGGAATGGCATAAACGTCATTCCACTTTTTGGTTTTTGTTATATTTTTTACAAAAAAGTGATAATCAATAAAGAAAAAAACACTCATATAATTTGCACAATCATATATTTATAATTACTTTTGCGTACAAATTATTACAAACTTAAATAATATTATGGAACTAAACAGTAACGAATTAAAAGCATTGATACACTTAGCTGACGGCAAACAGCACAATGATTATCCTGATACACTATCATTCGCACAGTATTGTGTTGCGCTGAAAAGTCTGTATAGTAAAGGACTGGTATATGCAGCTTTCATAGAAGGTGGAGAAGCAGAATGTGCACAGATAAAAATTGAAGGACAAGCTGCTCTTGACGACTTGAGAGACAGACAAGGAGGAATCAGCATTGACGAGGAAGAAGATGACGAAGACGAGGACGTATATAAGGTTCTCGAGTGGTTGTCAGATGGAAAAGAACATTTTGACTATCTTGACATTCCTTTCTTCGATGAAATATGCGAAGAACTTGAAACATATAGACTTATTAATTCTGGATTATCAAAAGATGATGGGCTAAAAATCACTCGCAAAGGATTAAAGTATTTCTTAGAACTAATAAAA
>JAFZVY010000043.1 GCA_017617575.1 Bacteroidaceae bacterium
GGTTGATAACCTTAGCGTAGCAGCCGCCCTCCAGGTTGAATACGCCCTCATCGTCCCATCCGTGCTCGTCATCACCGATGAGGAGACGCTTTGGATCAGTAGAGAGAGTAGTCTTACCTGTACCAGAAAGACCGAAGAAGATAGCTGTGTTCTCACCGTTCATATCGCAGTTAGCTGAACAGTGCATTGAAGCGATTCCCTGAAGTGGGAGGTAGTAGTTCTGCATAGAGAACATACCCTTCTTCATCTCACCACCGTACCAAGTGTTGATGATAACCTGCTCACGTGAAGTAGTGTTGAAAGCAACACAAGTCTCAGAGTTAAGACCGAGCTCCTTGTAGTTCTCTACCTTAGCCTTAGAAGCGTTGTAGATAACGAAGTTTGGCTCGAAGTTAGCAAGTTCCTCAGCTGTTGGCTGGATGAACATGTTAGTTACGAAGTGAGCCTGCCATGCTACCTCAACGATGAAACGTACAGCAAGACGAGTAGCCTTGTTTGCACCACAGAAAGCATCAACTACGTAAAGGTTCTTGTTAGAAAGCTCCTTCTTTGCGATGTCCTTTACCTGAGCCCAAACAGCCTCAGACATTGGGTGGTTATCGTTCTTGTAAGCCTCAGAAGTCCACCATACCTTGTCGTGGCTCTGTGCATCGTCAACGATGTACTTATCCTTAGGAGAACGACCTGTGAAGATACCAGTCATAACGTTAACTGCACCAAGTTCAGTTACCTGACCTACCTCGAAACCTTCGAGACCTGCCTTAGTTTCCTCTTCGAAAAGCTTCTCATAAGAAGGATTGTGAGCAATCACTGTAGAACCAGTGATGCCATACTGTGTCAAATCTAATGCCATAGTAATTTTTGTTATTAAAATATTTTTAGTTAATAAAATTTCTACCTTAAAAAGTGAAAAATAAGTTACACTATCCTAAAAGCAAAACCATATTTCACTATTCCAAATGCAAAGGTAATAAATTACTTTATTATTAAAAAAAATATGAGCGAGTTTTTATCAATTTATTAGTAAAAATAAATAATAAAAACCCACTCATTTATTTATTTACAAGTATGTTGCAACATACGCTTTACAAAAAGACTTCAAATAACGCCTTATTATTCTCCGTCTTCGGCTATTGTTTCATCCTTTTCTGCATCAGTCATAGCTGTTATGTCTATGTCTTTTCCAGAGATGATTGCCATAATCTTTTTGTCTATTTCCTCACACAATTCTGGGTTGTCCTCAAGGAGTGCCTTTGTGGCATCACGACCCTGTGCAAGCTTGTTGCCGTCATAGCTGAACCAGCTACCACTCTTCTTTATTATATTAGTAGCAACACCAAGGTCGATAATCTCACCTGTGTGTGAAATACCTGTACCAAACATGATGTCGAACTCGCACTTCTTGAATGGAGGTGCTACCTTGTTCTTCACTACCTTTACCTTTGTCTGGTTACCAATTATCTCATCTCCGTTCTTGATGGCTGATGACTTACGCACGTCTATACGAACTGAAGCGTAGAACTTAAGCGCATTACCACCTGTTGTTGTCTCAGGATTACCGAACATCACTCCTATCTTCTCACGCAACTGGTTGATGAAGATACAAGTAGTGTTTGTCTTGTTGATAGTACCTGTGAGCTTACGGAGTGCCTGACTCATAAGTCTTGCATGGAGACCTACCTTGTTGTCACCCATGTCGCCTTCAATCTCTGCCTTAGGAGTAAGTGCAGCAACTGAGTCAATAACAATGATGTCAATAGCTGATGAACGAATAAGCTGGTCAGCTATCTCAAGAGCCTGCTCACCACAATCAGGCTGTGAGATGAGAAGGTTATCTACATCTACGCCAAGATTCTTTGCATAGAAGCGGTCAAAGGCATGCTCAGCATCAATGAATGCAGCAATACCTCCTGCCTTCTGACACTCTGCAATAGCATGAATAGCAAGAGTAGTCTTACCAGAAGACTCAGGACCATAAATCTCAATAATACGACCCTTTGGATAACCGCCCACACCAAGTGCTGCATTGAGACCAAGTGAACCAGTAGGGATTACCTCTACCTTTTCTATTTTATCATCTCCAAGCTTCATGATGGAACCACGACCGAAGTTCTTCTCAATCTTCTCCATCGCTGCCTGAAGTGCCTTAAGTTTATTTTCGTCTGCCATAAATTTTAATGAAGAGTGAAGAATGAAGAATGAAGAATATATTATACCTTAGTGCAAATAAATTCTTTTACGCTTTAATCTTCACTACAATTTATAAAATATTTTTATTACTTATGAAAAACAAAGAAATTAAAAAATATTCTTCATTCTTCGTTCTTCATTTATCAAAGTTCCAAGTCACCATCGTGAATCTCGTGCCAAGGAAGACCCTGCTTGTTGAGCTGCTCCATGAATGGATCTGGGTCAAACTCCTCTACGTTCCATACGCCTGGACGCTTCCAGAGTCCCTTCATGAACATCATGGCACCAATCATGGCTGGAACACCAGTAGTGTAGCTTACACCCTGCATTCCTGTCTCCTCGTATGCTGCACGGTGAGAACAGTTGTTATATACATAGTATGTATGCTCCTTACCGTCCTTCAAACCACGAATACGACAACCTATTGATGTCTGTCCCTCGTAGTTTTCACCAAGCTCCTGTGGGTTAGGAAGCACAGCCTTGAGGAACTGAAGAGGTACAATCTTTACCTTTACTGGCTTGCCGTCAAGTCCTGTTGCCTCATATTCTATCTCGTCAATACGAGACATACCTATGTTCTGAATAACGTCAAGGTGCTTGAGGTACTGCTCACCGAATGTCATCCAGAAGCGAGCGCGCTTGATAGTAGGGTAGTTCTTAACGAGAGACTCTATCTCCTCGTGATGGAGAAGGTATGACTCCTTTGGACCTACCTCTGGATATGTAAGTGGCTTGTGAATCTCAAGTGGCTCTGTCTCCACCCACTTGCCGTTCTCCCAGTAGAGACCCTTCTGAGTAATCTCACGGATGTTAATCTCTGGGTTGAAGTTAGTGGCAAAAGCCTTGTGATGGTCGCCTGCATTACAGTCAACGATGTCGAGGTACTGTATCTCGTCAAAGTGATGCTTTGCTGCGTATGCTGTATAAATAGAAGTAACACCTGGGTCGAAACCGCAACCAAGGATGGCAGTAAGACCTGCCTTCTCAAATCTATCCTTGAATGCCCACTGCCAGCTGTACTCGAAGTGTGCCTCGTCCTTTGGCTCGTAGTTGGCTGTGTCAAGATAGTTAACGCCACTCTGGAGACAAGCCTCCATGATAGTGAGGTCCTGATAAGGCAAAGCAAGGTTCATACAGAGGTCTGGCTTGTACTCGTTGAAGAGTGCCACGAGTTCCTCCACGTTGTCAGCATCAACCTTGGCAGTCTTGATGCTACCAACAGGAACAAGTCCCTTTGCCTCGATAGCCTTTGCAAGAACATCACACTTAGCCTTAGTACGGCTTGCAATCATTATCTCTGTGAACACATCACTGTTCTGTGCTACCTTGTGTGCTGCAACAGAAGCCACACCACCTGCACCAATAATTATTACCTTTCCCATTTATATTGAATTTTATTTATTTCCGTACAAAAGTACACTTTTTTTTTATTACCTCAAAGGTGAGAGGTCGAAAACTATCATTAAAATATATTTTCTTTTTAAATTTTAAAAAATGAAAATGATAATGATTATATGTTGTTAATAGTGTTCAAAGAAAAATGACTTTTTTCTTGCATATTAAGTTATTGTTTTGAGGTGGTAAAGTTGTAAATATGTTATGCACAGTATTTATTCATTAAATGCCTAATATTCATGTGTGATGTTTTCCTTATCAACAGTTGTGAACAAGGTTATTATTTAATAACTTTTTTGCTCAGGTGGTGTTTATAATAGGGAAAAATGGTGTTGAAAATACAATAATAAAAAATAATAGTTTTCCTTGCATATATGATTGCACGTCTTCCTATAATCTGGATGGAAAAAAGCAAGAAAATGTATTATTATTTTTCAACATTCTTTCAACACGTTTTTAACATACATATAAACATACTTGTTCACATCTTTACATCCTCAATGAGTCCTCATCGTCTCCTCATCACCTTTACCTTACTTTTCCCTTACATTCCTGTACAATTCTCTACGGATTTGTACAGGATACTAAGGGAAACATAATGCAAAACTAAGGAAAACATATAGATCTGACGTGTACTAAATAAGTTGACACTTTAGGGCTACAAAAAGTGTCATTATTATGCGAAAATCAAAAGAGATGACGGACGATAAACGTCTTGCGTTTATACAGGAGTATTTGTCCTCCTGCAAGTCGAAATATGCGTTTGA
>JAFZVY010000044.1 GCA_017617575.1 Bacteroidaceae bacterium
TAAAATTCAAGTTGTGCAGTGTTGTGCAGTTGGCGTTTCAAAATCCTTTGGCGATAACACCCTTTTGCCATATCTTTGCAATGTGATTCAGAGGCGACACCAACACGAACTTCTCACGAAGGGTTCACGAAGGATTGCCGAAGAAACAGGGGTGGAAAAGTGTGCACTGACAGTAGGGGGGCTGTTAAGGCTGAAGCAAAAAAAGCAGGGCAGCCAGCCTAAAATGGATGGTTTATTTGCCTACAGAGAGTCGTGCCTTATGGAGAGGTCGAGTATCTCGCCATCGGAGAGCTCGGAGGCGAGCTGGTTGAGGTTGTGGAAGATGGAGTAGTCGGTGGTGGACGGCACGCCATTAACATCACCTATGGCATCGGGCTTCCATGGGGCAAGGATGAGGAGAGAGCCAGAGGAACAGGCAGCAAAGCGTGAGGACTCTGGTTTCCAATAAGAACCGATAGCCTCCTTCTGTAGATGGATGAGGGGGTAGCCTCGTTCGATGCACCGTTCCTTGATGATGCGCTCGCCCATGGAGATGCCCGGGGTGACGAGGACGGTGGCACCTGCCATGACCTTACGCTTGAGTTCACGGCAGTCGTCACGAAAGGCAGCGGTACGCTCGTATGGGACGGTGGTGACATGGTCGGGATGTAGTGTGCCAAGGCAGCCGAACCTGTCGCGCTCATCCTTGGTGAGATGACGGATGCGTGCCTTGCGATGGAAGAACACCTGTACCTTACGTGCCCAACGCAGGAGGAAGAGACTGCCGAAGGCGGCATAGTCACGCGTGGTGACCTTACCCTGTGCATCACGGCAGGTGATGACGACATGGAGGCACCGCCTCATGTAGTCAGGGCGGAGGCGGCAGATGATGGCGCGACGTGGGTTATCGTCCACATAGCGCATCATGGCAGCGAAGTGACGGGAGTCATAGGCACCCGTGGCGGGGTCGCTCAGGCAGACGGTATCGTCGTAATTATCATCCCAGAGGGGGCTGAGTGCCTCTGGATGAGCGGCGTAGTACTCACGGCGCTGACGCGCGGAGAGACGATGAAGGCCAGGGGGCACTGGCGACATGGGCGCAGCCAAAGACGGCTGCGAGACAAGAGAGGACGGCGCAGACAAGGACGGCGCAGTCATGGACGGCTGGCACGAAGCAGACACAGCCAAAGATGGCTGGCACTGAGCAAACAAGGACGGCTGCGATGGGGGCAGAGCCGTCCTTGGCTCGGCAGAGGCAGCAAGGATGGCGCGCCATCGCTTGGTGCATGCGACCTTGAAGCCCCAGATGACCTGACCGAGGCTCCTGTCCATACACTCCTGCACCTCGATGACACCATGGAAATGGTCGGGCATGCAGACAGCATTATGGATGCGTACCTTACGCCCCTTGGAGGCTTCATGAGCAGGGATACGGCTCCACTCCTCCATGACCGCCTCACCAACAGGACTGAGCATCATGGCAGGTGCGCGCACGTCGTCATTGAGCCTGCCAAAGATGCCGTACTGGTGCTGTCGGTCACGGACGACAAGGGTGATGAGATAGATGCCGGGGGCATAGTAATCATGACCTGGGTCGTGTGGACGATATGAGGATTCAGCAGAGGATGATTCCTGTTGTTTTTCTCGCATAAGATGACACGTGTTTTTGGTTAGTTTTTGTTCTCTAATGGCAAAAGTGAGAAAATATAACGAATAAGAGGGGCAGGAATGGTATTTTTTTGTGACTTTATGCGCAAAAAATTGAGAAACACGCAAAAAAAGCGTAACTTTGGGGCAGAAAACTAACAAACTCACATATATGATTGATTACTTACGAGGCATAGTTGATGAACTGACTCCTGCCTCTGCAACAATAGAGTGCAATGGAGTGGGATATTTCTGCAATATCTCACTTAACACATATACTGCCATTCAGGGAAAGGGCGAGGCACGCCTGTTCGTCTATGAGGCAATACGCGAGGATGCGTGGGTACTCTTCGGTTTTGCGACGAAGGATGAGCGTAACCTGTTCCTGTTGCTCATCTCCGTGAGTGGCGTAGGCGGCAATACGGCTTGCACAATCCTCAGTTCATTCTCGCCAGCGGAGCTGTGCGAGATAATAACGACAGAGAACGAGAAGATACTGAAGACCGTGAAGGGCTTAGGCACAAAGACAGCACAGCGCATCATCGTGGAACTGAAGGACAAGGTGGCAAGCCTCGGTATTCAGGGAGGCGGCATGGGTGCTGCCGGCAAGGACGGCGGCATCACTATTGCCAACAAGGAGGTACATGACGAGGCTATCGAGGCTCTCAAGATGCTCGGATTCCCTCCTGCTCCTGTCACTAAGGTGGTGCGCCAGATACTCAAGGACGAGCCTGATGCCAAGGTGGAGAAGGTGATAAAGATGGCGCTGAAGATGCTGTAAAGCCCCCAGCCTCAAGACCCTCTCCCCATCCCTCCCCCTCTATGGGGAGGGTGACTAATGCAAGGGGCAGGCGGCAGAGGCGCAGCCAAAGACGGCTGCGAAGAAACAGCCAAACAGCAGACAAGGAGGGCTGCGAGACAGGCGAGACAGAAGCTGTCAAAGAGGGCTGCGAGACAGACAGGGAAAAAACAGACATAACACACAATAAAAGAAGAGAAAATGCGTTAATAATAAAAACAGACGCAGAGAAGCATTGAAACATATAGCACATAAAATATTATTAGCATCGGTACTGATGGGAAGTATTAGCGCTATTGCCTCACAGATGAGCAATAGTGCTTTTGTGCGTTATGTCGCAAAGGAAACAGGCGCAGCCAAAGACGGCTGCGAAACAAGCGAAACTGAAGCTGCGAAAGGCGAGATAGAAGCTGTTAAAGGCGCAGCCAAAGACGGCTGCGAAACAAGCGAAACTAAAGCTGCGAAAGGCGAGGCAGAAGCTGCTAAGGGCGAGGCAGCCAAAGATAGCCCCACCCCAACCTTCCCCAAGGGGAGGGGGGCAGACGCAGGCATAGATAGCTGGGAGGTACAGGATGACTCGGTGAAGGTGAAGAAGACTGACTACCCATACTCGCATCCGGATGATTATGCGCTTGACTTGAAAGACCCAGAGAACCTGAAGTATGATGAGGGTACGTACGACGAGAAGAGCGGATTGTACAAGGTGGGTACTAAGCTGGGAGATAACTATCTGAGTACACCGACACTCATGACACCACAGGAGTATCTGAAGTGGACGGAGAGGAAGAGCATGGACGCCTATTTCAGGGAGAGGAATGACTCGCTGATGAACTCAAAGGGTAAGAGTAAGTTTGACTTCTCGGATATGCACTTTGACCTCGGTCCTGCTGAGAAGATATTCGGTCCTGGCGGTGTGCAGGTAAAGACTAACGGTAGTGCGGAGATAAAGGCAGGTTATACGTATAAGTTCACGGATAATCCGTCATTATCGGAGCATAACCGTACAACGACAACATTTGACTTCGATGAGAAGATAAACATAAGCGTGAATGCCAAGGTGGGTGACAAGATGAACTTCAACATCAACTACAACACGGAGTCCACCTTTGACTATGACGCCAAGAACCTCAAGCTCAGCTATGAGGGTAAGGAGGATGACATCGTAAAGCTGTTGGAGGCAGGTAACGTGACATTCCCTACTAACTCAAGCCTTGTGAAGGGAGCATCCACCCTGTTTGGTATTCGTACCGACCTGCAGTTTGGTAAGCTCAACCTGCAGACGGTAGTGAGCCAGAAGAAGTCACAGTCACAGAGTATCTCGTCAAAGGGAGGTTCACAGCTCTCCACATTTGAGATTGAGGCTTACGACTATGATGAGAACCGTCACTTCTTCCTTGCACAGTATTTCCGTGACAACTACGACAAGGCTTGTTCTACGCTTCCAAACATCACGAGTGGTGTGACCATCAACCGTGTGGAGGTGTGGGTTACGAATACCTCGGGTAATACTGAGAACACACGTAACATCATAGGTTTCGTTGACCTTGCCGAGCAAAAGAAGATAAGCAACAGCAACTGGGTGGGTAACGGAACGGTACAGCCTCAGAACTCATCAAACACGCTCTACTCTACCCTTATCAACAAATACGCGGAGGCAAGGAATGCCGAGCAGACGAGCCGTGTGTTTGATGCAGACAAGGTGATGGAAGGCGGTATTGACTACGAGAAGATTGAGAATGCACGACTTCTTTCTTCTTCGGAATATACAATAAACAAGCACTTGGGTTACATCTCTCTCAGGAGCATGCTTACCTCAAATCAGGTGCTTGCCATAGCTTACGAATATACGGCAGGAGGACAGACCTATCAGGTGGGTGAGTTCTCCGCTGACCAGAAAGATAATGACAAGGCGCTCTTCGTCAAGCTTCTCAAGAACACCAGCAACTCACCTAAGATGGGTAACTGGGACTTGATGATGAAGAACGTCTATTCGCTCAACGCATACTCACTCCAGAAGGACAAGTTCAAGTTTGACATCAAGTACACCAGCGACACTACTGGTGTGGCTATGTCGTACTTGCCAGAGGAGGCTTTCAAGAACACTACCCTCCTCAAGATGATGAACCTTGACCGCTTGGACGACAACCAGAAGACCAATCCTAATGGTAAGTTCGACTTTGTGGAAGGCTATACCGTGAACACAAGCACGGGACGTATCATCTTCCCTGTAGTAGAGCCTTTCGGTGACTGGTTGCGCCAGAAGATAGGCAACGACGCCATAGCTGACAAATACTGCTACGACGAGCTTTACGATTCAACGAAGACGCTTGCCAAGCAGATAGCCGAAAAGAACAAGTTCCAGTTTACGGGTGAATACAAGGCTTCGAGCGGAAACGAGATTAGCCTTGGAGCTACACAAGTGCCACAGGGTTCTGTAGTCGTGACGGCTGGAGGCGTGACCCTCACGGAGGGAAGCGACTATACCGTGGATTACTACTCTGGTATTGTGACCATCATCAACCAGAGTATCATAGACGCAGGTACAAACATCAACGTGAGCCTTGAGAGCAACCCAGAGTTTGTGACCATGCGAAAGACCATGTTAGGTGTGAACTGGAGCTATGACTTCAGCAAGAACTTCCAACTTGGAGGTACCCTGTTACGCCTCACGGAGAAGTCACAGACATCCAAGGTGACCATGGGTAGCGAGCCACTCAACAACACACTCTGGGGACTCAACATGAACTGGAAGCAGGAGTCACAATGGATGACCAACATGCTTGACAAGCTACCACTCCTTGACCTTACCGCGCCTTCAAACATATCCCTTACGGGTGAGTTTGCACAACTCATAGCAGGAGAGGCAAGTGGTGTGCAGGGTAATGCGTCATACATAGACGACTTTGAGAACACAAACACCAAGGAGAACATTGGTTCGCCACAGGACTGGACACTCTCGTCCACTCCATCACACTTCAAGAATGGTACTCTGTCCAACGATGTGAAGTACGGCTACAACCGTGCCCTCCTCGCTTGGTACAACATAGACCCTCTCTTCACACGCAAGAATAGTTCACTCACGCCTTCACACATCAAGAGCGACGCGGAGCAGTTGTCCAACCACTATGTGCGTGAGGTCTTCGTGCGTGAGGTCTATCCAAACAAGGACGTGAACACAGGTGAGAGCAACACACTCAGCATCCTCAACCTTGCATACTACCCAGAGGAAAGAGGTCCATACAACCTTAACCCTGACCTACAGAGAAACGGTCACCTCAATAATCCTAAGGATAACTGGGGAGGTATGATGCGTCCTATCGACCGAAGTGACTTCGAGACAAGCAACGTCCAGTACATCGAGTTCTGGATGCTTGACCCATTCATCTACTCAAAGGACGACAACAAATACGGAGGTAGCCTCTACTTCAACCTTGGAGACATAAGCGAGGATATCCTCAAGGACGGTAAGAAATCATACGAGAGCGGTATGCCTGTAAACGGCACTAACTATACAGAGACAGTATGGGGACGCGTGCCAGCGGAGAAGTCCGTGGTATATTCATTCTCAAATGAGAGCGGAGCAAGACAGAAGCAAGACCTTGGTTTCAACGGTTTGTCTGATGCCGAGGAGCGTCTGTTCCCAGCATATACCGACTATCTCAACGAGGTAAAGGGTAAGGTGGATTCACAGGTGTTCGACTCCATCTATGAAGACCCAGCAGGAGACAACTACCACTATTTCCGTGGTTCAGACTTCGACGCAAACCAGACTTCCATCCTTGACCGCTACAAGCATATCAACTCACCATCAGGCAACTCGCCTAACTCAAGCGAGTCAGGTGAGAAGTACAGTACAGCATACAAGACGACACCTGACTGCGAGGATGTCAACATGGACTATACGATGAACGAGTACGAGAACTTCTTCGAGTACAAGGTTGACATCAAGCCTAACGACATGCAGGTGGGACGTAACTTTATCGTTGACTCAAGAGAGACGAAGGTGTCACTTCGCAACGGCAAGACAGAGTCAGCTACATGGTATCTCTTCCGCATACCTGTGGAGCAGTACCAGAGCAAGCAGGGAAGCATCAACGACTTCAGTAGCATACGATTCATCCGTATGTACATGACAGACTTTGAGAAGCCTATTGTACTCCGTCTCGCATCACTCTCACTCGTTCATGGCGAGTGGCGTAACTACCAGCAGGCACTCTTCACAGGCACAAAGCCAAGCGTGAGCGGTTCTATAAAGACAGCATCCGTGAACATCGAGGAGAACAACGACAAGACACCTGTAAACTATGTGCTTCCTCCAGGCATCACACGTGTGCTCGACCCAGGTCAGCCACAGTTGAACCAGGAGAACGAGGCTGCACTCTCCATGATTGTAGAGAACCTCGCAAGTGGTGATGCACGTGCGGTGTACAAGAACATGAACTTCGACTTCCGCAACTACAAGCACCTTCAGATGTTCGTACACGCCAATGCACTTGAGAACGACCACGAGTTGCAGGACGACCAGATGAGTGTGTTCCTGCGTCTCGGTAGCGACTACAAGAACAACTACTACGAATACGAGATTCCTCTCAAGCTCACGCCAGAGGGACACTACGACACATATACAGCACACGGTTGTCAGAGCGTATGGCCAGAAAGCAATATGCTGGACATCAACTTCGACGTGTTCACAAATATCAAGCACAAGAGAAACATGGAGCGTGCCAATGGTAATGCAAGCTACACGCAGCTTTACTATGAGTACGACCCAGACAAGGCAAGCAACAAGGTGAGCGTCATGGGTAACCCTTCACTCGGAGAGATAAAGACCGTGATGATAGGTGTGCGCAACAACGGACGTAAGACAGGTTCCGTGGAAGTATGGGTAAATGAGCTTCGTATGCAGGACTACAACAACGAAGGTGGTTGGGCAGCACAAGGTAACATGAACATACAGCTGAGTGACCTCGGTTCGGTGAACATGAGCGGTCATGTGGAGACAGCCGGCTTCGGAGGACTTGAGGAAGGAGTGGCTGCACGCAGAAACGATAACCTGTACGAATGGAGCATAACGACACAGTTTGAGTTAGGCAAGCTGTTCCCTGAGACATGGAAGATGAACCTTCCTGTTTACTACTCTTACTCTTGGGAAAAGATTTCGCCTAAGTACAACCCATTCGACTCGGACATGCTCCTAAAGGATGCCCTCAACGAGTGTGCCACAAAGGCAGAGCGTGACTCCCTGAGCAGCCTCACAGAGAGCGTGGTGAAGAACAAGAACTTCTCACTCTCTAACTGGAGGTCAAGCTACCGCAGCACTAAGCCTATGCCTTACGACCCAGCCAACTTCACCCTCAGCTACAGCTATAGCCAGAGGTACAAGACTGGTGAGACAACAGTATATGAGAATGACCAGAACTGGAAGGCAAGCCTCGGCTACAACTACTCACCAAAGTACAAGACATGGGAGCCATTCAAGAAGATGAAAGGTAAGAGCAAGTGGCTCGACATAGTAAAGGCACAGAACCTTAACTATGCCCCTCAGAACGTATCATTCAATACAGACATCACACGCGCATACCACGAGTTCCAAGAGCGTGACATAGATGCCGGAACGAAGTTGCCTCTCACCTTTGCCGAGCAGTTCCTGTGGAACCGTGACCTCAGTGTGAGATGGGATATCTTCAAGTCACTCAAGATGACTTGGACATCTGCCACACACGCAGAGATTGAAGAGCCATACACGGTAATCAACAAGGACCTCTACCCTGACCGCTACTCTGCATGGAAGGACTCCGTGAAGAGAAGCCTCATGTCACTCGGTCGTCCTCTCACATACGGAAGTACATTCAATGCGTCATACAACGTACCACTCAACAAGATTCCTATCCTTGCGTGGATGACTGCCGACGCATCGTATAACTCTTCATACAACTGGACACGAGGAACAGAACTTGAGGATGGTTCATCACTCGGACACACAGCCGTGACACATCGTGCCCTCAACATCAATACTCGCTTCAACTTTGAAGCCCTCTACAAGAAGGTCAAGTTCCTTGCCGACGTGGAGAACAAGTTCTCTGGTAGCGGAAGCAACTCAAAGAATTCACTTGGCAACAGGAACAGCAGAAACTCAAAGACCAACAACTCCAAGAAGCTTACGAACAAGAAGAATGGAGAAGGTGACGATGCAGAAGGCTCAGAGGATGCCAACGGTGACAGCAAGGGCAAGAAGAAGCAGAAGGGATTCACCAAGGAGATAATGCTCAACGACTCTACAGCTACAGAGCTTAACCACGGTCAGAACTCAAAGCGCATCATAGTACGCGCAACAACAAGCAAGGGCAAGACATACGACTTGAAATATACCAAGGTGGATGCCAACACCATCAAGATTAAGAACCTCGACACCATTGGCATCAAGGTGAACGTAATTGCCAAGAAGCCATTGGAAGAAAACAAGTTCTTCAATGTGGCACAGATGGCTACACGTGTTCTCATGCTCGTGCGTAATGCAAGCATATCATACAAGAACACATACGCCCTCACGCTCCCAGGCTTCAAGACAGAGATTGGTGACGCATTCGGACAGAAGGGTGTTAACGGAATGCTCTCCCCAGGTCTCGACTTTGCCTTTGGTATGGTAGGAGACGGCTACATCAACAAGGCTGCTGAACATGGCTGGTTGATGCAGAACGACTCAAACATCACAACGCCTGCCACAACAAGCGGTACGGAGGATTTACAGTTGAAGATGACACTTGAGCCATTCAAGGACTTCAAGATTGACGTTCACGGTAGTCGCACAACAAATAACTCAAAGAGCATACAGTTCATGTATGAAGGAATGCCTGTGAACCGTAGCGGTAGCTTCAACATGACAGTACTGACCATCTCAACTGCATTCGCTGGTTCTGGAAACATTGGCAACGGATACGCATCCAAGCCATTCAACAAGTTCCTCGAGAATCTCCCAATAATGAAGGAGAGAATCGAGCAGAAGTATGCAAATACGGTATATCCATTCAACGCAGGCAAGTATGCAGGACAGAAGTACAACCCTGAGGTAGGAGGCGTGGATATGTACTCAGGCGACGTGATGATACCAGCATTCCTTGCAGCCTACAGCGGAAAGAGTGCATTCAGCAGTCCTCTTGACATCTTCCCTACCATTGCGAGCATCATGCCAAACTGGACGGTAAAGTATTCTGGTCTCTCCAAGTTGGATTGGTTTGCCAACCACTTCAAGAGCTTCAACCTCAACCACGCTTACAAGAGCGTCTATTCCGTAGGTTCGTACAACACATACTCAAGCTACATGGAGTACATGGGTGACATGGGATTCATAGCAGACGTGGAATCAGGTAACCCAATACCAAGCTCAATATACAACGTATCGACAGTAAGCATCAACGAGACATTTTCACCACTCGTGGGCGTGGATATGACCTTCAATAGCGGTCTTACTGCCAAGATGGAGTACAAGAAGACACGTACACTGAACCTCAGTATGACAAGCGTGGCTCTCACGGAGAACTACTCCAACGACATCGTTCTTGGATTTGGATATAAGCTCAAGGACATAGAACTGTTCGGAGCAAAGAAGATACAGAGTGCTACTCCAAAATCAAAGAGAAAGGGTTCAAAGAACAGCAAGGACAAGGAGGAGACGAAACAGACACAACGAAGAGTGGGTGGAGTGAGTCACGACCTCAATATCCGTTGCGACTTCTCATATAGAATGCAGAGCGCACTCAACCGTAACATAGCAACTGCCACTACAACTGCCACTAATGGTAGTACGGCATACAAGCTTGCCATGACGGCTGACTACACATTCTCACGTTTGCTCACACTCAGCGGCTATCTTGACTGGCAGAAGAACGTACCACTCGTATCTGCCTCTGCCTATCCAACGATAACTGCCGACTTCGGAGTAAGCTTGAAGTTCTCACTGACGAGATAAAAGAATTCATAATTCATAATTCATAATTGTTTGAGCCGTACGGTTGAAAGCAATATCCAATAAAGCCCGAAGGGCTGATAGAACACAGGCAGGGTGTGAAGCGTAGCGGAACCCCTGTATAATGTGCCGCACATTCCCAGAACTCCGAAGGAGTGACAGAATAGAGACACAGACAAAGCTTTTGTTCTGTCACCCTTTCAGGGTTCCTAGGATGATGCAATACGAAAATCAGGGGTTCCGCTACGCTCCACGCCCTGCCTGTAATCTCGCCAGCCTTTCAGGCTTCATCCCAAACAGTACAAGTGGAAAAGAAAAAACGTACTTTTTTCTCCGTTTTTACCACCAGTAAATTAGGGACTCGTTAGGGACTATTTAGGGACTCATTAGGGACTTGTTAGGGACTATGAACTTTAGGACAAAGCGAAAAGTAAATTGGGAAATGAGTTTTTAAGTTTGTGAGTTTTTAAGTTTTTTAGTTTTCGCAGAAGTGGATATCCGCAAGAACTTAAGAACTCAAAAACTTAAAAACTCAAAAACTTCATAAACTAAAAAAATAAAACAGCATGACAATAACCGACCTTACATACAAATCTATAGAGATGCGTGACTGGGAAGGAATGGAGACGTTCCTTTCTCGAATGAACGTGCTCGACTTTAGAAAAATTCAGACATCGCTAAGAAAAAACTATTTGTGCAAGTTGGATAACGACTTGTTCTGGGAGACTTATTATCACCTTATAAAATATAAGAAACAAGCCTTCCTTGCATGCATAGTTGCAATAGAACAATTAGCAAAAGAAAAAAAAATTGACTTTAATAATGACTATGTTAAACAAATTTCCTTATATTTGCACGGTAATCATCCCGACGCGGTAAAAAGTCTGCTTAGCATGGCTATCCCTCTACTGGTGACAGAGACACAGATAGAAGGACTGTTCGATGCCTTCGACTTAGATGTCAGGGAGCGCATAGCCCTTCTGCTAAAGACAGACAATCCACTCACCTACTTCGTCTTGTTCAAGAACCTAAAACATATACAGGACAACAAGGTGATGATGAAAAAATGTTGCTTGTTTATTCATAATAAAAAAACGGATCTTGCAAAAAACATGGCATGCATAGTAAAGGAATACTTTGGCATACATGAAGCAACAGGAGTAAGAAGCCTCAATATCGAGCAATACGAACTAAACTACATCGACCGCGACAAGGATACTTTTATCAACGTTTTACAAGGAAAAAGACCTAAGTTATGAGGAAATGGTGGATGTTGCTTATGCTATTCTGTGTTGCTAACGTATTTGCGCAACACACACAGGGGGATTCTGTGACCACATATAAGTACAGGGTCACACTCAAAGACAAGAAATACAACGAGTATTCTATCTCTCACCCTGAGATGTTCCTTTCGGAAAAAGCAATAAAAAGGCGTAATAGGCAAGGTATCAAGATAGACAAGACGGACCTTCCTATCAGCCGATGCTATGTCGATGCCATCAAGGAGTGTGGCGTTAGTATTATCCACAGTAGCAAGTGGAACAACACCCTTGTGGTCGGCACAAAGGACACGACGAAATGCGACCAGATAAAAGGCTTGCACTTCGTATCAAAGGTAGAGCTTGTTGCCATTGAGAAGCCTCATCCTTCTCCTAAACCGGGAAGGCAGGAACTCATCAACACCGAGCAGGAAAAACACGATTCCATAAAGGTGTTTGGCAAAGGCACCAATCAGATAAACATGCTTAACGGCAATCATCTGCACGAGATGGGTTACAGGGGCAGGGGCATGACCATTGCCGTGGTGGATGCAGGATTCCACAATGCAGATGTCATTCCAGCTCTCAAGCATGCCAACATACTTGGCGTGCGTGACTTCGTAAACCCAGACGACGACATCTTTGCAGAACATAACCACGGTACACGTGTATTGTCCTGCATAGCATCTGATGAGAGATATGTGTTCGTAGGAACAGCACCAGAGGCTTCCTTCTGGCTGCTACGAACAGAGGACGCATATACGGAGCAACCAGTGGAGGAAGACAACTGGATAGCCGCAATTGAATTTGCAGATAGCGTAGGAGTTGATATCATCAATTCCTCACTCGGCTACTATCACTTTGACAAGCCTCACCACTCCCTACTCCACAAGGACCTTAACGGCAAGACTCACATCATATCACGCACGGCAGGCATGATTGCAGCCAAGGGTATGATTCTATGTACAAGTGCCGGCAACGAGGGTAATGACGAATGGAAGAAGATAAGCATTCCTGCTGACGCAAAGGACATACTTTCCGTTGGTTCTGTCAACAACAGAGGACTTGTATCTTTCTTCTCTTCCATGGGATATAGTGCAGACGGACGAGTAAAGCCAGACGTATGTGCACAAGGCTCCATGGCTTGTGTCCTCGGCTCTAATGGTCATACTACATACGCCAACGGCACATCATTCTCATCCCCTATCCTAACAGGCATGGTTGCTTGTCTATGGCAAGCACTTCCTAACCTCACAGCCTACGAGATTATGGAGATTGTACGAAAGAGCGGAAACGCATCAAGCACACCAAACGTCAAGTACGGCAATGGAGTGCCAGACTTCATGGATGCACTTGAGAAAGGAAGAAAACTGGAGTACAAAAGGGAACTAACAATTAATTAAAAATTAAA
>JAFZVY010000045.1 GCA_017617575.1 Bacteroidaceae bacterium
GATAGCAGAGTAAAGATTCTTTTCATAAATCGTGTTTAAGGTAACTTTTTTATTTATTTTGGGCAAATTTACATATATTTTTTGAGATTGCAAAAATTTTGGAATAAAAATTGTAAAAGTCAGGAGAGTATAGAGGGTAGAATAATAAAACGGGACAGTATTCTATGATACCGCCCCGTTATATTTGGTGTCAAAAATTGACTTCTTGTTTTACTTTACACGAGCACCTGTTGCTGAGAATGTACCGTTAGCCGTCTCAATAACAAGACGACCATTTACAACAACCTTGCGAGCCTTGGCTATCTTAGCAGAAGCAACCTCGCTGATGCCAGTAGTTTCAGCAGGGATATCAGCATTGATAGTCATTGTATAGATACGAACGCCACCATTGGTTTCCTTAATCTTTGCTGTTCCATTAGCACCTACAGTAAAAGATGCAATCAGAATGTCCTTATCATCTTTAGACTTTGCATCATCGCCTGTGAGATTAGTCTCTG
The DNA here is from genome assembly GCA_017617575.1 of Bacteroidaceae bacterium. Lineage (GTDB taxonomy): Bacteria > Bacteroidota > Bacteroidia > Bacteroidales > Bacteroidaceae > Minthosoma. The sequence continues at coordinate 498 of JAFZVY010000045.1, forward strand.
CATGCAAAACAGCTTCCTTGCTACCCTTAGCACAGAACTTTACAGAAATAACATCACCCTCCTTAAGCTTTACTTCCTCTGTGCCAATAATCAAGACAAAATTCTTTTGGTCAAGATTAAGGAATTTATCAGCAAAAGTAATTGCAGGAGATTTCTTGTCGCTATTTGAATACTGAATCGTAACAAGATCAATATCCTTTACCTGAACAAGCATCTTTTTTTCTTTATCTGCTCCCAGATAATTTACACATGGGAAATCAACACCATCAAGAGCGCGATTTGATTTCTCTCCATGCTCATTAACTGTAACTCGATCTTCCGTGATACCTGCAAAGTCGTAAACTGTCGCATCAGTCTGTGCATTAACACTAACTGCCATAAATGCAGTTGCAATAAGAGTAAAGATTTTCTTCATATGATTATTTTTTAAGTCAGGTAATTAATTTCCTAAATTACAAATGCAAAGATACAATAAAAAACGCGAAACCACAAATCCTACTTTACTAAAATTCCATTTTTTAGTTTTTTTTACCAAGAAGGAGTGCAACGAATCGTCACACTCCTTCAGATATATTAATTTACTGCTTACTATACCAACGTGGATCACCAACCTTGAACTTGCTTACACTCTCATTCTTCAACGTGAAATTGCCCGAAGCTGCATCAGCATACTGAGGATCAAGAACAGTTGCCATCTCGTCGACAAAGAGGTTTGTCTTACCACCTTCTGCTCCATCAAGAACATTCAGCTTAGCGCAGTTGAAGTAAAAATTATTATTTCCAAATGTAGGAACCGCTGTCTTTGACTGGTTACTCCAAACCGCTGCTGTATTTGTCACAATATTGTTCGTCCAGTTGATTGTCGTACCAACGAAGCGAACATAGAGAAGGCGCTTGCCACTCTTGTTAGCCGCAGCATTGATAGTACAATGGTCTATGGTTATCTTTGGAGTCGCACCTGCAAATGAACCAGAAGCATCGTCAAAACGAACAAAGTCACGCTCTGCACAGCTATTATAGATAGTAGAGTTAGTGATTGAAAACTCATCAATACATCCTGTACGACAATCGAACATATCACCGCCCTCACAGATAATATCGTGAATTAAGCAGTTATTAAGCTTGATGTAAGGAACCTTTGCTGCTACATTAACATAGTAAACACCTTTCTTGAAATTCTTTATTTCTGCGTTATTAACAGAAACACCACCTACATTTGTTCCCTTGTAATTGAAGCACTGGTCACCCGTGGTACCTTCACCATCAATGTTAACCATATTAATTGTCAGCGAAGCACCATCCTCAAGTTGGAAGCGTCCATTGATAACAGGAACACTTGTTGGATCGGCACCCTTGATTGTAATGTTCTTATTAACAACGATTACACCTGCTGTGACAGATTCACTCTCACTCTTTACAACAAATGTACCCTCCATTAGGGCGAACACTTCACCATCCTTGGCATTTGCAACAAGTTCGGCAAGATCATCTTTTGGAGTCACGGGAGTTGCACCTTCGAGATCTACCTTAGTCGTAAATGTCTTGCTACCACGCTCCTTCAATACTCCATTAGAATTATAATAAAGTTTAAGGGTGTATTTGGTCAAAGGACTGAGTCCCTCAACCTTTGCTGTGTTTGACTTAATCTCTGCATCTGTAATAGCATGGATAGATATTAGCGCACCAGTCTCATCGAAAGCACGAAGTTCAGAAACATCTTTCTCACCTTCAGCCCAAGATACAACCACACTTCTATCTGTAATATTCCCTTTCTCAATGGCATTGAGAATCTGCTGGGCAGCTGTACGGAAAAACAGAGTTGCAGCCTTTGAATTACGACTTGAGTTCTTTGTGTCCTTGGCAATTACCTTTACACTATAACGGGTGTCATAGGTAAGTCCTTCAAGTTGCAATTCATTTGTCGTAACGTCTTTGGTAATAAATGGAGAAGAAGTAAATGATAGACTGTCATCTGCATATACTTCAACAGAATAGCCGGATATACGTGTTGAAGCATTCCACGTGAGTAATGCCACAGTCTCTTTAACGTTCTTCACTTCAAGCTTGGTTGGTGAAAACTCTCTGGCATAAATGACATCTGTGATTTCCTCCATTGGATCGCTACATGATGCCATTGAAAGGATTCCAATGCCAATCAAGCATTTGTTGATAATAGATTTTTTCATATAAGGATTTTTCGGTTTTAGTTTTTATTTATTTCAGTTATAAGGTCTAAGGGCAAAGGACTAAGGCCTGAAAGCTTTTGACCTTAGACCTTTGTCCTTATCATTTACAACTGACCATAGTTACCATCATTGTTGAGCATATTATTGCTCTTGTCTATAAATGTCTTCCAGATAGGCCAGAGGTAGTTAAGACTTGGCTTATTGATAAAGAGGCCGTCCCAATAGTCTGAATTGATGACATTCTCATCATTGTTGATAAACCAGTTCTTTGGTGTAAAGCCATCCTCCTTGAGTGATGAACCTATTTCATCGGTTTGACCCTTCTCAAGACCATAGATAACGATAGCCTCACCAGACTTGCCATCGCCTACGTACATACCATAATCAGAGATAAGTTCCTTGTCGGTATTCTCATCGTATGTCTTGACATAAAGCTTTGCTGGATAGTCTGCATAAGCACCAGTACGGTTTGCAAGTGCCTGAAGCTTTTGTTTTGCCTCTTCCATCTTCTCATCAATGATACCCCAGCGAACGAGGTCTGCACGACGGAGAGCCTCAC
>JAFZVY010000046.1 GCA_017617575.1 Bacteroidaceae bacterium
CGACCTGTATTCATAACTCAGCAGTATTATTACTGCAAAGTTACTCTGTCATTTTCAAATCAAAAAATCAAAGAACGCACTTAAACCCTTATAAATAAAGGGCATATTGTGGCTTGATGAAAAAATATCGCACCACTAGTATTGTTTGCAATTGAAATATATTACTCATTATTTGCGATTATTTTACAATTTCTTTCACCCCAAATGCATTGATATTAACATAAACTTTATATGATTTTTCTATATTTTCCCTGTATAGTTTTCATCAAAATAAAGTTTTCCATTCTTCCATTCTCGTGATAGACCTCTTGTTTGTTTTGTAAATATCATATTTTTCTCCACGTTTTTCTCACCACAAAAGGAGAAGAGTATGGCTAATTAATAGATTTAAGTTTTATCGTTTGCTATTCCTATTTAAAATAATAATAGCCATTCGGAATGTTTTGTCCGAATGGCTATTACTCATTATTCATTACTCATTGCTAATTGCACATCAGTAATCGTTATTCGTTGTCTGAGACGGCTTTTAAGCCGTCAGGGAGAAGTTCTATCTTCTTTTTCTTGTAGAGGTCACCTACAGCTTGTTTGAAGGTCTTCTTGCTTACTTGGAATGCCTCATAGATATCTTCGGCAGGTGACTTGTCGTGATAAGGACAGAAACCGTCGTGCTCCTGAATGTACTCATAGAGTTGGTCAGAGAAAGAGCGGATGTGACGACGACCGTGCTGCTGAAGAACAAGGTCAATCTTGCCATCCTCGCGTACGTTCTTTACGTATGCTTGAAGACGGTCACCTGTATGAATGTTTTGGAATAGTTCACTCTGGTAGATAAGACCGCTATATTTGCCTTCTACAATTGCCTTGAAGCCGAGATCTGTCTTCTGCTGGATAAGTATACTGACTTTCTCGTCAACCTTGTATGGTGGCATTTCTTTGCTAAGGAACTTATCGACCTTGGCACTTGCCACGATGCGATATGTGAGAGCGTCTATATATGTATATACGATATAGCTTCTTCCTTGTTGCATACGCATCTTCTGCTCACGGAATGGACAGAAGAGATCCTTCATAAGTCCCCAGTTGAGGAATGCGCCTGCCTCATTTACCCAGTTTACTTCAAGATAGGAGAACTCGCCCACCTGAGTGAGTGGTGTCTCTGTTGTGGCAACAAGTCTTTCCTCGCTATCGAGGTAGAGGAACACGTCAAGTATGTCGCCAACCTTTGTTCCTTCTGGGACATAACGCTTAGGGAGAAGAATTTCACCTATCTCTCCTCCATCGAGGTAGACGCCAAAATCTACCTCCTTTATGACTTCAAGCTCATTACGCTTGCCAAGTTGCAGTTTCATCATTCTTTCTTTATGTTAAGTTTTTTCAAACCGAGTTCGGTTAGAAACTATTAAACCTCCTCTATAGGAGCTGGGATAGATGGTTCTTCGTTATTCTCTATCAAGCCATCCTTGATGTGTATAGTTCTGTCTGTTATCTCCGAAAGATGCTCGTCGTGAGTAACAATAACAAATGTCTGTCCGTATTTGTCACGCAAGTCGAAGAACAGTTTGTGTAGCTCTGCTTTGTTTTGTGAGTCAAGGCTACCAGAAGGCTCGTCTGCAAGGATTACCTCAGGGTTGTTGATAAGGGCACGGGCAACAGCTACGCGCTGCTTCTCACCACCTGACAGTTCGGAAGGCTTGTGGTTGGCACGCTCCTTGAGGCCAAGGAAATCGAGAAGTTCAAGTGCATGAGCCTTTAGTTCCTTATTGTTGCGTCCAGCTATCATTCCAGGAATCATGACATTCTCAAGTGCCGTGAACTCAGGTAAGAGCTGGTGGAACTGGAACACGAAACCAAGGTGCTGGTTACGGAACTTAGCCAATTCGTTCTGACTAAGGTGCGTAACGTCCGTACCATTGATGATGACGCTTCCCGAATCCGCATCGTCAAGTGTACCCATGATTTGTAGGAGCGTAGTTTTACCTGCACCCGAAGGTCCTACGATGCTGACCACTTCACCTTTATTAATATGTAAGTCGATTCCCTTCAACACTTGAAGGTTGCCAAACGACTTCTTTATGTTTTTAATTTCAATCATAAAGACCCTCCCCTGCCCCCTCCCTTTCAGGGCGGGGAATAGTTACCAAGGGAACTATTATTCGTTAATACTAATTTTATATTCTTTGCACAAACCCTCTACCTTATAAAGTGATATCCTTGTATCACCTTCTCGTATGTGTAACTTCTCCCCGCCCTGAAAGGGAGGGGTTGGGGGAGGGTCCTATCTTACCCACTGTTCTGGGTTCAACCTTGTTCTCTCCTTACGCATTTGGAACTGTAGGACGTAACGTCCGTCAGTATCCTTACCAATGGTACCAAGTGTCTCGCGTGTCTTTACCTTCTGACCCTTTGATACTCCAACGGATGAAAGACCAGAGTAGATGGTGATGTATGAACCGTGACGAAGCATGACTACATATCGTCCACCATACTGGAATACAGAACTTACCTCGCCGTCAAATACGGCACGTGCGCTACATCCTTCCTGACCCTTTATGTCGATACCCTTGTTCTCAAGTGTCACGTTCTTAAGTCCTGCTACGGTGTATGTTCCGTAATGACCTACTATAGAATATGAACCTGTGATAGGTACAGGTAATTTACCTTGGTTGTTTGCAAAGTTACCAGAGAGCTTTACGTCTGCGCTACTTGACTTCCATTCTTCCATCTTCTTGCGCTCAAGCTTATCCTCTGCCTCTGCTTCCTTGAGGTCGGCATTAGCCTTTTCAAGTGCAGCCTTTGCAGCAGCCTTTTCCTTGGCTGTCTTGGCTGCCTTCTTGGCTGCTTCGGCAGATTCCTTGGCAGCCTTAGCCTCTGCAAGCTTGCGAGCCTTCTCCCTTGCAGCCTCTTCGGCCTTGCGGTTACGCTCTGCCTCTGCCTTGCGTGCAGCTTCCAGTTCTATTTGTATTATACGTTCAATCTCCGCGTTAAGTGACTGTTCCTTCTTCTGGTAATCCTTAATCTGTTTCTGAACTACAGAAAGGTTCTTGTTGAGGAAGTTTACCTGCGTCTCGCATGAAGTCTTCATCACTTCAAGTGAGTGCTTACGCTCACGAAGGTTGGCAAGATTGTTCTCAACCCTTGTCTTAGCGTTAAGGAGACTGTTCTGAGTGTTTGTTACCTCCATCTGCTTTTCCTTCAGAAGTTCGCCCTGTGCCCTCTGGAATGTTGAATATTCCTTCATGTAACGCATACGACGAATAATCTGCGAGAAGTTGTCGGCAGAGAAGATGAACATCAGCTTCTCTTGGTCAGAGCGGTTACGCCTCATATATACGACCGCCTTGGCAAAACGCTTCTTCTTTATTGCAAGTTCCTTTTCAAGACGTTTCAACTCGCTTGAAAGTGAATCTATGGTGTCGTTGAGCACCTTCACCTCAACATTTAGACTGTCAATGGCTACTTTCTGCTTGCCAATCTTGTTGTCAAGGATAAGCACGCTATCAAGGTTTGACTTGATGTGCTTGTTTAGTTCGGCAGCCTTGCGTGACGCCTCCTTTCGCTGCTTCTCCAAGGCTGCCTTTTCCTTCTGGAGCTGTGCCTTGCTTTTGACAGCATTCTTGCTTATTGTCTTTGTTGTCGTCTGCTTCTTCTGCGTGGTTGTCTTCTTTTGAGCCATTACAGGCATGCAAAGCACCATCGCCAATAGCAATATGATGTATTTCCTATTCATTATTCAGCATCGCTTTAAAGAGTGCTTCAATCGAAACTCTCTGATATTTTGATGATACAGCTGTATGTCCGTTCCATCCTGATTCATAGCTGATGTTGCCAAGGCGGAGTTCAAGTGCCACTGGCTTGGACATTGGGATGGTGTAGTTGACCGTTTCGTTTGCACCCGTCTTCTGCACCTGTTCCCAGAAAAGGTCCTGTACTGTGTCAAAGGTTATCGTAGTGCCAGCCAGCGCAGTCAGCTTGGTGTATGACTCTGATATGTAACGCTTGTTCACCCTGTCTATGACGAGTACGGAATCTGTGGAAATCTCCATCTTGCCCACTTCCATCACACCAAGGAGAGGGTCAACGAGTGAAATCTGGATTACGTCATTCCACTTCATCTTCAGCTGTCCGTTGGTGGACATTTCTTTGTCACCGTCATACACAATCTTTACCCTTACCTTTGAACATATCTCTGTATGTTTAGGTGTTTTCTTGGCAGGAACTAGTGTCTCTACCTTTGAGCCAATGGCATTGGCATCCTCCCTTGCCATCTTCTTTGACGAGCGGCATGAAGCAAGGAGAATGGTTCCAAGCAATACTATTACAAGTCTTTTCATCATCACAATTTTCTCTTCTTTATCTTCTTGTCAAGAGCCTTTGGATTGTCGCTTCCGCCCAGTTCCTTAGCCTTGAGCCAATACTTCATAGCGTTTTCCTGTTCGCCACAACGACTGTATATGTCGCCTGCATGCTCTATTATGGTGCTGTCGCTTGCTTCAAGCTCGTCGCCCATGATGTTGAGAGCCTTTTCCATAACCTCCTTTGCCCCGTTATAGTTCTTCTTGACAAAGAGAATCCAAGCGTAGGTGTCGAGGTAAGTGGCGTTGTCCTGTTCAAGTTCGTTTGAACGCTTGCTCATAATCTCCGCACGGTCAAGGTCTTTCTTGATGAGGGAGAGGTAGTATGAGTAGTTGTTGAGTACGTAGGCGTCATCATATCTGTAGATGAGACATGAGTCATACTCCTGAAAAGCCTTCTCTGGATAACCCGTCTGATGGTAGAGGTCACCAAGGAGAGAGTGAAGGCGTACTGTGAGGTCAAGGTTCGTCTTGGAGTCGGTATGCGTCACGCCTTTCTTGAATGTCTCTATGGCAGCATCATATTTTGACTGCTGATAATACACGATTCCGAGGTAGAAGTAATACATCGGTTCACTTGCGCCATACTCCACGGCTGGCTTACAGAGAGAGTAGATGCTTGCTGAGTCGTTCTCCTCCACGGCGTAGGCAAGTAACTGGTTGCGTGCTATCTCGCTCTCTGGCTCAATCTCAAGCATCTGTTTGAGTACAGGCTTGAGTCTTTCCTTCGACATGTTGGAAGAAGCCATGTATCTTGCACACAACTCATGCATCGTGGCATCCTCCTGTGGCATGGAAAGCAACTTGTCAAATATCTTCAGCATCTTTATTGAGTCGCCCCCAGGCTGAAGGTTCTCATATACAAGTCCTCCCACGAGCTGAAGTCTTACGCTTCGGTCAAGCTTAGGGTTGGTCACCATCTTGAGGATGTATTCCTGACATAGGGAGTCGTTACCCTCCTTCTGGTAGTAGTTGGAGAGGGATATGAGCGCATTCACATTTGTCGAATCCTTTGCCTCCACCATCTTGTACTGGGACAGAGCCTTTGCCTTGCCCTCCTCCGTGTCTTGGTCGAGGTAAAGGTCGCCTATGAGCACTTGATACCTAAGGTCGTTAGGATATTCGTCGGCAAGCGCACGCATCTCCTTGAAGGCACTCTTCTCGTCCTTGAGGCGGACATAGATGCGGAACTTCTCCATACTGAGCTGCTCTGACTTTCCTTCCTTCACTTCAAGCTTGTCGAGAGCCTTGACCATGTTTGCGTAATCCTCGTTTGAAGCATAGAGGTCGATAAGCATCATGAGCACGTCCGACTTGTCTGGGAACGTGGTTGCCATGTCCTCAAGCACCTTCTGGGCTTCTGCCTTCTTTCCCGAATTGAAGTAGAACTTGACAAGCATATCCTTGTACCAATAGTTGTCAGGATACATCTTGACAGCCTCTTCCATCTCCTTCAGGGCTATGCTGTCGTTACGCATGTACCTGTTGAGGGTAGAAAGATAGTAGCGTGCCGTTCCCGACTGTGGGTTAAGTCTCATTCCATAGTCGAACAGGTCGTAGGCAGCTGCAAGGTTTCCCTGTGCCATCTGCCTTGATGCCTCGAAAAGTATGTAGTCGCTCTTTTCGTTTTGCGCATTCATGTTGCCACAGAATACCAACGACAGAAGCATTATTACCAATAGTCTCATCATGTGAGTTTTTAAGTTAAAGCCCTCTCTCCATCCTTCCCACTAGGGGAGGGTGACTAATGCAAGAGCCCCTATTCTTGATTTTTAAGTTTAGCAAGCCGAGTTCGTTGCGAAGATTCTCCGTTTTCTAAATCTTAATTACTTCCATGCGGTCAGTGAGACCGCTTCGCTCAGTTCTTAACTCTTAATTCTTAATTTACTTCGTGCCTGTGTGTCCGAATCCACCAGCACCACGTTCTGTTTCGTCAAGCACATCCACCTCCACGAGTTCGGGTTGCTCGTGCTTTGCTATGACAATCTGAGCTATTCGCTCGCCGTCATTTACCACGAAAGGTTCGTTTGAGAGGTTGATAAGTATTACGCACACCTCGCCACGGTAGTCTGCATCCACCGTACCCGGAGTGTTAAGTACCGTTATGCCCTTCTTGATGGCAAGTCCTGAGCGAGGACGCACTTGTGCCTCATATCCAGCTGGAAGAGCCATGTACAATCCTGTAGGGATGAGTTTGCGCTCCAAAGGATTGAGTGTTATAGGCTCATCAAGGTTAGCCCTTATATCCATGCCGGCACTCTGTGGAGTGGCATACTCAGGAAGTGCATGATGTGACTTGTTTATTATCTGTACTTTCATTTATGTCTTTATTTTAAGCTTCTTTTCAATCCAAATCTGTCTTGAAAAGAATTATGAATTATGCTTTATGAATTAAATTATCGGAATGCTCTCTCCGTTTATCTTCCTGAACAAGTCGAGGGCATAAACGTCTGTCATACCTGACACGAAGTCAAGAACCGCCATGATGCGAGTGTAGGTGTCAGGGCTGTAAACGTCATACTGCGAACTAACCCTATTGAGCAGAAGCTCTGAATAGGCACGGTCAGGATTCATGGCAGCCTCAGTGAACAGCTCGATGAGTGTTCGGATTATCTTGTAACCAGCCAATTCAATATCCACTACGTCCTTGCTGTGGTAAATCTTGGCGTAAGAAGTCTCAACACACTTGGCGTAAGCGTCGCGTATGGATGGGCAAGTGTGGTCAATAAGCGCACCCTTGAATGTTCCGTTGAGTATTGCCTCCTCGTTCTCCACAAACACGCGTACACATTCGTGCTCAAGGGCACCTATGGCGCAAGAGCGGAGATAGACAACCTGTTCGTTCACGTCGTTTATGTCTTCTTCATTGAAACGTGAGAGGACGGCTTCGCGCTTCTCCTCGGCAACGAATCCCATGAGAAGTTTCTTTGTCTCCTCTGTCGTGAGAATTTTCAGTTTGTGTGCATCCTCAATATCCATAATCTCGTAACAGATATCGTCGGCAGCCTCCACGAGATAAACCAATGGGTGGCGCACGCCTTCCATCAATCCAAGCTCTTCAGCAATCTTCTTGTAGGTCTCTGCCTCATCCTGAAAGTATCCGAACTTCTGCTTCTTAGCCTTGCTGGCTGGGAAAGGATACTTGATGATGGATGCAAGAGTGGAGTATGTGAGTACGAATCCACCCTCACGACGTCCCTTGAACTTGTGGGCAAGAAGGCGAAAGGCATTTGCATTACCGTCAAAGTGGGTGATGTCCGCCCATTCGTCCCTTGTGAGCAGGTTCTTGTAGATGGCACCAGGGCCTTCGCTGAAGAACGTAGCTATGGCACGTTCGCCCGAATGACCGAAAGGTGGATTGCCAAGGTCGTGGGCGAGACAAGCAGCCTGAACTATGTCACCAATCTCGCCAAGGTGAGTATTGTGAAGTTCAGGATGACGCTCAAGAAGTCGGCGTGCTGAGTCATCGCCCAATGAGCGACCCACGCTTGCCACTTCGAGTGAGTGAGTAAGTCGGTTGTGGACGAAGATTCTTCCTGGGAGAGGAAAAACCTGTGTCTTATTTTGAAGTCGGCGGAAAGGGGCAGAGAAGATAAGGCGGTCGTAGTCGCGCTTAAACTCTGTGCGCTCTTCAGCCCTGTTCTGATGCTTGTCTTCCTGGCCGAGTCGTTTATTTGAAAGAAGTTGTCCCCAGTTCATAAAAGTACTTTTACTGTTTCCCTTGTGGGAAAGAACCTTTTTTGGATGATATAATATTGCGCAAAGATAACTTTTTTCTTTCCAAATACCAAATAATTAGTTTTATTAACGTGCTCTTGAATGACTAATTTCTTTTTCGTGGCATTTTTAGGCAAGGCGAATGACAAATGCACCCCAGGCATTCATGTCCGTAGTACGTCCGTTGTTTCTCCTAAGTAACTTCGTTCTTACTCCGTATTTTCACCATCACATCTCCATTTCTTCTCCATCGAATGTCCATCAAAACGATGGAGATTCGATGGACATTCTCCGTAGAAATAGCGAAGTTACTTAGGAGAAACAACGGACGTGCGACGGAGATGCTTACCGGTATTTTCTGGGTAACTTACGTCTCTGACTCCAACGACTCCAAAAAGTAATGGTACATGATGATGTAGAATATGCTTCCGAGCATTACTGAGAATGATAATAATGACGAATAGACGCCTGTAAACCATTCTGACAGGGGAAGCGTGTTGATGAGGAAGATGGTGAAATTCACAATGACGTGGCAGATGATGGCATAAATCAAGCTATGCGTCTTGCTGAAAACAAGATACACGCTGACAGATATCATCATAATCGGAATTATTAGGAACGATGTTTCCTGCATGACGGAGGTTATGAGTGCGCATATTACTATGGCAATATACTTGTTGCACATATCCATAAGCATCCTGAGGATGATTCCACACACGAGCGTTTCCACAACTATCGGAAAAAGAAAGCAATAGTTGAAGAATTGCAATGGCGAAGTGTAGTCGAAATCCTCCACTTCCACCAAGTATTTCATGGGAGTATAGACGACAAGCGTCAGATACAAGATGATGGAGAAGAAAAAGATAGAATGTCCCAGATAGTACGTATAATACTTGCTATCCATAATCTGTCCTGACTTCCTCATACTCACACATATTGCAATCAAGCATAAAATTGAACCTACTATTGTCCAAATAACGTTATCTAAATCGTTTAGGTAAGATATCATAATGCATTTAATTTATTTATTGTCGTGTTGTTATCTAATATTTTCGCCTTTTTCTCAAAAAATTAAAATTTCAAAAAATCACCTCCTTCCTCAATAACGAAATAACTTAAAAACTCAAGAACCCACAAACTTATAAACTTAATACTCATATCCGCTTCCACCAAGGAACTCCCTGAGTATTGAATATTTAGGAAGAAGTTCCACAGCTACAGGGTGAACCTCCTCGAGGAGCTTTAGCAGCCTTTGTGCCTCAAAATATGAAGGCTCTTCGTTTGTGACATTCTGAAGGAGAGGAATGGCTTCGTGGCGAAGCAATCCAAGCTCGTAAGGGAAAGACGTGTTCACGCTTGCATTTGCATACTTCTGGTAAGGTACAATCCATCTGCGCTCACCAAGGCGTACGCTCATCCATCGGTCGATGGTTGACTGGGCAGAAGTGCCACGATACTTGAAGTCACGTACCATTCGACGTATGAGACGGTTGTCCGTACTTAGGAAACTCTGTCCGTTTTGTCCCATCTTAAGGGCAGAGCCTGAGATGTAGATGCGGTAGAGTAGGTCGTTGCTTAGCGAGCCTGTAAGCTCTGGGTTAAGGCCGTGGATGCCCTCGATGATGAGGATGGAGTCCTCTTCCATCTTTGTCGGTTCACTTTGCCATTGGCGCGAAGCCGTAGCGAAGTCGTATCGTGGAAGGATGACCTCCTCGCCAGCCACGAGGCGTGTGAGGTGGTCTTCTATTAGCTTGAGGTCAAGAGCATAGAGTGACTCGAAGTCATATTCTCCGTTTTCGTCAAGTGGACAGTTATCGAGAGTGTCGTAGTAGTCGTCGAGCGACAGCATCTTTGGCTTCAATCCTTGTTGCTCAAGAGCATACGCCATCTTCTTGCAGAATGTCGTCTTGCCGCTTGACGAAGGACCTGCTATGAGAACCACCTTTGGCATCTTCTGTGCAATATCCTCTGCCACGCTACTAATCATGGCCTCCTTGAGCTTCTCAAGAACGACGATAAGCTTGTCAATCTTGCCCTTGTCAATAATGTTGTTTACCTCGTCAAGGCTGATGTCTGCCGTCAGCATTCTGTCTGCTGGTACTCCGTTTATCTCAAGAACGCCAACAATCTTGTTGACTAACTCGGAAAGACTATTTTCATCGTAATTTTTTCTTAATTCAGATTTAAAACCGTCTGAAACGATTAATTTTTTATCTACGACTACAAACTTTTCTGAACTTTTATTATTTTTGCAACTGTTTTGCATGACTTTCTTAATTCTGTATTATTAAAGTTAGCACAAATATATACTTTTTATTTCAAACCTTGTAGATTATTTCAGGGAATTAACAAAATTTATATGAACGAATCTCACATTGACGCAATTCACATCATTACACTCATTGGTTCCGTGGCACTTCTCATGTACGGTATGAAGGTAATGAGTGAGGGTCTCCAGAAGATGGCAGGTAGCAAACTCAGAAATGTGCTTGGCACCATGACTACCAATCGAGTGACTGGAGTCCTTACGGGTGCATTCATCACTACTGCCATTCAGTCATCAACAGCCACTACGGTTATGACGGTAAGTTTCGTTAGTTCGGGACTCCTTACCTTGGCACAAGCCATATCTGTAATCATGGGTGCCAATATCGGTACCACCGCAACAGCATGGATTATGGTGCTTGGCGGAAGTAATTTCAATATGCTTGGCGTTGTCTATGCGGCAATCATTTTTGCAATCATTCTTATCTATACAAAGAAAAACACCAACCTCGGAGAATTTATTATAGGACTGGCATTCATGCTTCTCGGATTGACAACCTTGAAGACTAATGCAACCGAAATGAACCTTGCTGGCAACGATGCCATCATGGGATTCTTCTCATCCACTTGTCATTGGGGCTACGGAAGCTACATACTCTTCCTTCTTATCGGAGGACTCATGACATGTGCCGTACAGAGCTCGGCAGCCATCATGGCAATCACTATGACTCTCTGCTCAACAGGTGTTATGCCTATAGACATGGGTATCGCACTTGTCATGGGCGAAAACATAGGTACTACAATCACTTCAAACGTGGTGGCTCTCTCTGCTTCCACACAGGCACGAAGGGCAGCCATGGCTCACTTGGTGTTCAACCTCTTCGGAGTGATTTGGGTACTCTGCATCTTCAAGTATTTCGTAGGAGCTATATGTGACGTATGGGATGTTCCTTTCACTCCTGGTGAGGTGTCTGGTAAGATGAGTGCAACATCGCTCAACGCTATCCTCGCCACATTCCACACAGCATTCAACGTGTGCAACGTACTTATCCTTATCTGGTTCGTTAAGCCACTTGAGAAGATAGTATGTCTCATCGTAAGCCAGAGAAATGCCGACGAGGAAGAGGAAGGACGACTTCACTTCATTGGTGGTGGTGTCCTCTCCACAGCTGAGCTTTCAATACTTGAGGCAAAGAAGGAGATTAACGTGTTTGTCAATCGTTGTGTCAAGATGTACGCCATGACACAGGAGTTGCTTCACGTAAAGAAAGGCGACGAGTTCAATAAACTCTACAGTCGAATAGAAAAATACGAGAGTATTACCGACAACCTTGAGGTGGAGATATGTGACTACCTCTCCAAGGTGAGTGAGGGACGTCTCTCCGTAGAGTCAAAGATAGAGATTCAGCACATGATGCGAGTGTGCGACGAACTTGAGAGCATTGGTGACAGCTGTTTCAACCTTGCTCGCACTATGAGCCGCAAGCGTAAGAACTCAAACGAGGACTTCACAGAGAAGCAGTATGAGCATATACTCAACATGATGCAACTAACGGAGGAGGCACTCAGCCAGATGGCTGTGGTAATCGAGCATGGTGACCATCGTTTCGTTGACCTCAATAAGAACTACAACACGGAGCATGAGATAAACAACTATCGCTCTCAGCTCAAGAACCAGAATATAATTGACATCAACAACAAGCTCTACGACTACCAGATTGGTGTCTTCTACATGGATATCATCTCTGAGTGTGAGAAACTTGGTGATTACATCATTAACGTTATTGAGGCATCAGGTATAAAGGAAAAGAAAGCCAACGGCTTCAAGAACGCCTAAGCACCCATGTAGGATTACATCCCGAGCCATACTAAGCTCGTCTGCTTGTTTCGATCAGTCCTTGGCTCGCCCTCTTCTATCAAAAAGAGTTAAAAAAGTAAAAAAGTAAAATATTTCTCGTTAATTGTTTTAACGTTTAATAATAATTTACTACCTTTGCACCCGCTAAACAAGGAACGGGCTCCTATAGTTCAATGGATAGAACAAATCTCTCCTAAAGATTAGATTCGAGTTCGATTCTCGATGGGAGTACAAGACACGGGGTGTCTGAGCTCTTCAGAAGCATACACGGGGTTAGTTTAGTTGGTAGAATATCGGTCTCCAAAACCGAGGGTCGGGGGTTCGAGTCCCTCACCCCGTGCAACGAAAGAAAACGGCAACTTGCAAAGTCAAGTTACCGTTTTCTTTGTTTTTACCATTTTACTTTTTCTATTCTACGTAAATCTGTGTTGAAAAGATGCGCAGGATTGATGTAATGTTTTTCTTATCCCACCTAATTATCCCATCTCACCAATCCACTTGCTGAACCATTGGGTTACGCGAGTGTTGGCTGTGCTTGGAGTGGAGTAGTGAGGGTCGCTGAACGTGTATGTCTCGTTGTTCTCCTCCTGCTGGTCAGGATAAATGACCATTATGTTGTTATTCGCAAACTCGTTCTCCAGTTGGTTGCCAATCTTGCTGAATGAGTTCTGGTACGAGATACTACCCTTACGTGCCGTAACGACAACAAGGAGGTCGTCCCTCTTGACTTCATGGCGTAGGGCTGGAAAGTCGTCCCAAGTGTATAGTTCGGAATATTCTGCACGTACGGACTTGTGACGTTCTTTCATGTATCGCATTATGAGATTGCCTGTGCTCTCTGGTGAGAAGAACTCGATGCTTGCACCGAGGTCAGCAGTCATACGTGCAAGACGGTTTATCCAGCGATAGAAGCCTTTTTCGTATTGTGCCTTGTCTGGTACTGCCACATATATATGATGAAGGGTGTGGGCAGGTTGTTTGAGGTTGACAATGGTAAGCTGTCGTGACATACCTTCAACAAGTCCCATGGCAAACTGTCCGAAGTAGTTATCGCCTTCGTGAACCTTTCTGTGCAAACCAATAATCATCTCGGATGCGTGATTCTCGTTAAACGAGTGGATTGTAGCAGTCACGAAGTTGACGGCAAGTCGTGTCTGTGTCTGCACTGGCACATCGCTTGCAGCTGCTATCTTGGCAGCCATGTCAAGACATTCCTGGCTGTTGGCACGCGTCTTGTCGTTAAGATCTGCATCGTTGATGATGTTAAGGCATATAAGTCCACGCTTTAGCTTCTGGTTGCGCATCATAATGGCAGATTGCATAAGCGGTTGGATATTGCCCTTATAGTTGATTGGGATAAGAATCTTTTCGTCATCCAATGATGTACTATCGTGACGAACGGATTTCTCTTCCTTCTCGTATAGCTTAATCTTCTTTGCGGCTTGGTCTGTCGCAATAGAGCTGATGATGCAAGAGATAAGAATCATCATTACCACACCATCGAGTACGGCACTATTCATAAGTGGCACACCCGGAGCAGTCTCAAGCTTTGTTCCTACAAGCACCATGGCAAGTGCTCCTGCAGCATGCGCCTCAGTAAGACCGAACATCATAAGTCCTTCGCCAGAAGAGAACTTGAATATCCTCTTTGCACATTGGGCGGCAATATATTTTGAAACAGTACCTGCTATGACCATTGCTATTACAACGAGTACGGCTTGTATCTCGTGGAACATAGGAGATATGTTGATAAGCATACCCACGCCAATAAGGAAGTAAGGTACAAAGAGTGCGTTACCCACAAACTCCAGTCGGTTCATGAGTGGTGAGGTATGTGGTATGAATCTGTTGAGTACGAGTCCCGATAGGAATGCGCCAAGTATGCCTTCAAGTCCGCACACTCCTGCGAGGGCGGCACTAAAGAACACAATGGCAAGCGTGTATGTGAACTGCATCACAGGTTCAATAAACTTGCGAAAGAAGAAACGTGTGAGCCTTGGTACGATAAAGAATTCCACAAAGGCAAATATGGCACACTTGCCAAGGAACAACATCCAGAACCAAACGTCAGAACTGCCGTTGAGCACTCCGCCCATAGCTGCAAGGAAAATGAGGGAGGCAAGCAACGCTATCATAGTAGCCACAACGGAAATGGTGACCGCAGGATTGCGAGTAACGCCATATCGTCCCACTATGGTATAAGCCACAAGTGTGTGGGATGCCATGATGCAGGACAACAGCAAGGACGCCGGGATGCTGTAGCCAAGCAGGAAATAGCCTGTGACGAATCCAAAGC
This sequence comes from Bacteroidaceae bacterium, assembly GCA_017617575.1. Classification (GTDB taxonomy): domain Bacteria; phylum Bacteroidota; class Bacteroidia; order Bacteroidales; family Bacteroidaceae; genus Minthosoma. Next base: position 14,489 of record JAFZVY010000046.1, read on the forward strand.
CAAAAGGTATGAGGGTGGTTAGCGCACCAAATATGATTCCCCTTGTCCTATTCAGCTTAAGATTCTGCATATCCATCTCAAGACCTGCAAGGAACATGATGAAGTAGATGCCTACCTGTCCAAACAATTCAAAGCTTGCGTCACGCTGAAGCAAGTTAAGTCCGTTTTCTCCTATAAGGACACCAGCAAGAATCATTCCGATGAGATGTGGAATATGTAGTTTGCTAAGTATCATAGGAGCAAACAGAATGATGCACAATACAAGAAAGAATATCCACGTTGGATTTGTAATTGGCAAATGAAGATATGTGCTAATCAAGTCCAATTTAAGTGATGATTATTAAAATGTGTACTCTTGTTAATGATTTATTGATTAAAATTACGGCAAAGATACTAACTTTTTGCTATAAATATTTATCATTTCGTTTAAAAGTTGTAATTTTGCTCCCGATTTTGTGAATAATTTGTAATCAAGCTATTGATTTTTTAACTTAAATAATATGAAAGTAGCTATCGTTGGCGCATCAGGCGCAGTAGGTCAGGAGTTTCTCCGCGTACTTGATGAGAGAAATTTCCCAATTGACGACCTTGTTCTCTTTGGTTCTCCTCGTAGTGCAGGAACTAAGTACACGTTCAGAGGTAAGGAGTATGAAGTAAAACTTCTTCAGCACGGTGATGACTTTAAGGATGTGGATATCGCATTCACAAGTGCAGGTGCTGGTACTTCTAAGGAATTTGCAGAGGACATTACAAAGTATGGTGCTGTGATGATAGATAACTCAAGCGCTTTCCGTATGGACGATGACGTTCCATTGGTAGTGCCAGAGTGTAATGCGGAGGATGCTCTTAATCGTCCACGTGGTATCATCGCTAACCCTAACTGTACAACTATCATGATGGTTGTAGTTCTCAAACCTATTGAGAAGCTTTCACATATAAAACGCATCCACGTAGCTTCTTATCAGTCAGCTTCAGGTGCTGGTGCTGCTGCAATGGCTGAACTTCAGGAACAGTACAAGCAGCTTGCAAACTCTGAGGACCCAACAGTCAGCAAGTTCGCTTATCAGCTTGCATACAACGTAATACCACAGATTGACGTCTTCACAGATACTGGTTACACTAAGGAAGAGATGAAGATGTTCAACGAGACAAAGAAGATTATGCATACAGATGCTAACTGTTCTGCTATGTGTGTTCGTATCTCTTCACTCCGTGCTCACTCTGAGGCTGTATGGGTAGAGACAGAGAAGCCTATCTCTGTAGAGGATGCTCAGAAGGCTATTGCTGCTGCTGATGGTGTTACTCTCATCGACAATCCTGCTCTTGTAGGTGCTAAGGCTAACAAGGACGCTAACGCAGAGACTATGGAAGGTCTTCCTTACCCAATGCCTCTCTTCGCAGCTGGCAAGGATGACGTGTATGTAGGTCGTGTGCGTAAGGACCTTGCCAATCCTAATGGTCTTACATTCTGGCTCACAGGTGACCAGATTAAGAAGGGTGCTGCCCTCAATGCCGTTCAGATTGCAGAGTACCTTATCAAGGTTGGTAATGTAAAGTAAGTTTTTACGGTGAACCGTAAAATAACGGTGAAATAATAATATAAATGAAGTCCCAGTGACCAATATGGTTGCTGGGACTTTTACTTTCTCTATGCTTCGGATAATATAAGGAGAAAAAGAAAAGCGTGACTTAATTGTCACGCTTTCTATATTCTGATGGTGATACACCTACGTCAGCCTTGAATGTACGGCTAAAGTAACTTGGTGTGTCGAATCCACATTCTATCTGAATCTCCATCATTGCAAGGTCTGTGTTCTGAAGCAAGTCCTTAGCCTTAGCGATACGGTGCATACGTATGTAATGCGTAGTGTCAATGTTGGTAAGGTTCTTGAGCTTGCGGTTCAATGTACTTGTGGTAGTGTTGAGCGCGTCTGCAAGTGTTGCCGAACTGAGGTTCTGGTTTGAAAGGTTCTTCTGGATAAATGAATCCACGCTTTCGAGGAACATACGCTCCTTTGTTGACATTGCCTCTTGTGACTTTGGCTCGTTAGGCTTCTGCTCAGGCTCGTTAGCACTTGTACTTGTATCTGGAGTTTCCTCGCTCTCCTCTGCTACTTCTGTAGGAGTGTTTGGAACAACATCTACTGTGTCGTTTGGCATATTTGGCTCAATAGGCTGTGGGTGATTATCCTTTGCAGCCTGACCAATGTGAATTCGGAACTTACTCTTCAACAACTGTCGCTGTTCGAGAAGCTTGCGGATGCGTATGAGCAATTCGTTTGGCAAGAATGGCTTTCCGAGATATACCTCTGCACCTGCCTCAAATCCGATAAGACGATCCTCGTTCTCTACACGTGCAGAAACCACGATGATAGGAAGGTGGTTAATGCTCTCGTCGTCCCTTACCTTCTTCATCAGTTCAAGTCCATCCATTCGTGGCATCATGATGTCGGTAATGAGGAGTTCAGGCATATTCTCGTGCATCATCTCCCAAGCTTCCTGACCGTCCTTTGCCCATGCATAGCTATATCCTTCTGCTTTGAGCATCTCTGTTACGAGAAGTGCAACGTCTGGGTCATCCTCTGCAAGAAGTATGTAGTGTCCCTCGTCTTCCTCGCTGACTGATGAAGGAATATCTATGTCTGCATAGTTAGTGTTATTGCTAAGCTCGCTGATTGCAGGTGTGTTGCTTGTACTTCCGTTCTTAGAGTACTCAATCATCTCTGTAACGAGGTTGAGCAACTGCTGACACTGGCGGTTCATGGCATCGAACTCACGCTTTGCGAGCATATCGTTCTCTGGCAGGAACTTTCGAAGCTGCTGCGCCATACCAAGCACTACGGTAAGTGGAGTACGTAACTGGTGAGTTACTCCACGGTAGAACTCCTGTCTCTCAAGTGCTATCTTTTCCTTCTCCTTTGCTGCCTTCTTGTTCACGTTGAACAGACGGATAAGAAGGATGAAGGCAATTGCGGCAATGGATGTGATTATTCCGCCACTAATGAGGATGAGGTTGTTAATCTGTTTCTCTGTCTTAACCCTTGTCTCTGCCTCACGTGCCCTGTTAGACTCGTATTCTACTCGTAGGTTCTGGAGATGGTCTTTGCTTGACTGTGAAGCCAAGGAATCATTGTAAACCTTGAAGTTGTGAATGTCTGATATTGCCTTGCTGTATTCACCTGTTGACTCATGAACCTTTGCAAACAACTCATACACTCTTGCAAGGTGCTCTATTGAGTGTATGGAGTTGGCTGTCTCAAGAGCAATGTTAAGATATTTCTTGGCAGAGTCAATCTTATTTTCGTTGAAATAATACTTGCTTATTGAGAGGCAAGGCTCCATCCAGTGCCAGGCATCGCCAGTAGGCAAGGCTATTTCATAACTCATTCTGAAATACTTGAGAGCGTCCTCGTCATTATGCTTCTTTTCCTCAAGTTTACCGAGGTACATGTAGCATAGACTTATACCTATATCATTGTGAGCACTCTTGTTGTATTCAAGTGATTGCTTATAGTAGATAAGTGCAGAGTCCGTCTTGTTCTGACGTTCCTTTACACTACCCAGATTGGCAAGGTTGATAGCTATGCCTATTGGGTTACGTGCATCTGTCTCGTATGAGAGTGCACGACGGAACATACTCTCTGCAGGCTCGAAGTTTTCGAGTGAGAGAAATACGTTTCCGAGACCATTGAGTGCACGTGTCACGTTTTTCCTTACAGCAAAGCTTGTGTCGTCTGAGAAAACGGCACAAAGATTCAAGGCTTCATAATGTGCTGTTGAAGCCTCGCTCATTGAACCAATCCTACGATAGTTAGTACCCTGGTTGTTAAGTGCGTTTACTATTTCAAATGTATCGCAAATTTCTTTCGCGAGGGCTATGCATGAATCATGCTGGATAATAGCTGCCTTGAACAAGGACCTATCCCTAAGACATTTGCCATATGCCATACGAATGACCAACTCGGCATCCTTATCTCCCAAATTCTTATACTTCTGAATGTATTCAGGGTATTGTTCAAGAGATTTAAGACTGTCGGCGATTGCTTGTGCCTCTGCTTTGCGAGGGCTTGCAACATGTCTTGTTCTGGCATCTCCACATGATAGAATAGTTATAACTAAAAATAGGAGGGCAAAGAAATAAGCTATCTTTTTCTTTCTTTTCATAGGTGTTGTTAGTTTCTAAATGCAAATGTACAAAAATATTTCTATAAAACCATATAAAGCGTGACAAATATTCAAAAAAGTTGTTTTTTATTGCTATGATTTTACATATTGTCAGTTATAAAAGCAATTTAGAATGCTTTTATATTGCAAATTCCACCTTGATAATTAAATAAAAATTGTATATTTGCCACGAATGTGAAACAAGAAGTATCGTTTATGCATTCCTTGCCAACCTATATTCCCTATATATTTAATTTGGTGAAATATGAAAAAGGGGTATTCTAATACAACTTTATAATCTGTCATATAATTTATACTTGAGATATTATGAAAAAAGTCATTTCGTCAATTGCGCTATTGTTGATATGTGTATCAACATGGGCAGGCCACTGGACTTCAGCATCTGTCTATGACTATGTTACGAGTAGTCCGGTTTATGCTTCTCTTCGTATCAATAATGGTATTGCCAATGCAGATACCATAGTGGAACTTGCTGCTTTCGTTGATGGTACTTGCCGTGCTGTTGCCACTGTTCCTTCTTCCAACGGAAAGTATCTGCTTCGTGTGGTAGGTGACAATTCTGAGGTTAACAAGACCATTGAGTATAGGGCTTACTACAAGGGATTGGAGTATGCGCTTCAACCTGCATCAGCATCCAAGTTTACGGGAGAGACTGCAATCGTCAACCTTGAGTTGTCTGCCATAACGGGTGTTACGACGGATAACGCCATCAACATAACCGCCAACCTGCCTTTTGACAAGACACTTTCACACACATATCTCTATCAAGATTTTAAGGGGAAGAACATTACCCCATCCACTCGTTCATCCGTATTGAGCGAGTTGACTGTTTCGTGGAACACTTTCGGTGCCAGCGGTTTCTCTGTTACAGGGAACACCTTGCACATTACGGGTGAGTGTATTGACAAGCCTATTAAGTGTACCGTTTCAGGTCCTAAGTATGGAACAGAGCAATTCTCCAAGAGTTGTTCCACAAATCTTACGGCATCTTATCCAGTGAGCTTCAACTTCCCTACTCTTGAACTTGACCGTTTCAAGACAACATCCATAAATCTGCCTAACCTCGTGGGTATCATCTTTGACCCTTCACTTGTTGAGTTCCAGTTCCCAACAGTAGGAGGCGTGCCAATGGCAGTTACTTCATACGAACAAAAGAATGGCAAGTGGTATTTCAATATTTATGCCAACATGGTGGGACAGTTGCCATACAAGGTGCTTTACAACGGAAAGCCTATGATGTCGTCAGACAATAAGGAGACTGCCACAGTTACCGTGGATGCCACTTGTAGCGTGCCTAATGGCTGGTCATGGTTGTCGTTGCTTGCCACGGATGAGATGACAGACAATATCAGTCTTGTTGAGGCTGATGGCAAGTATGGCGTATGGGCAAAGACGTATATTGACGAGATACGTTCACAGTTATACCTGCTCTATAATGACACTGACTATGGATTGTTTGGCGAGATAACCAACCTCAATGTAGGAGACGGAATGTATAAAGTGAAGGCAAAGTCTGCCACACAGTTTGCCCTTGGCCATAAGACAAGCAACGGATTAGACGTGGTTAAGCAGATACGCAAGGGTTACAACTGGTTCAACAATCCTTATCAGCTTGACATCACCCTCAGTCAGTTGTCTGAGGCTCTTGTCATTACTCCTTCACAAGGCGATAAGGTTATTGGCAAGAATGCCTTTGCCGAATATGACGGAACACAATGGCAAGCGTCATCCTCATTCCTGCTTGAGGCTGGAAAGGGATACATATATTACTCTACATCTTCAAGCAATAAAAGCATGAGTTTCAAGTCAAATATAGGCTATACTTGTAATTCATCGGTTAACACACTTGTGTCCATGCCTAATACTTCAGGTAGTCGTAGTAGGATAAAGGAAACAGGTGTGCCTTCACCTTGGAGCTATGACGACTCTCAGTTTGCAGATAACATGGTTATCGTAGCTTCACTTGACGGAATAGACAATCCTGCCAACTATAGCATTGGTGCTTTTGTTGGAGACGAGTGCCGTGGTGAGGGAGAGGCTTCTGAGTCAGGAAGGATGTTTATTAGCGTTGCTTCTAAGGCAGGAGAAACTATTAGCTTTAAGCTTTACGACAAGCATACAGGAGAAATGACAGACCTCAATGAATCACTTGCTTATGCTGGTTTTGTCGGTTCTATAAGCAAGCCAGTGGATCTCACTTCCGATGTTGTAACTACTGGTGTCTCAAATGTTAATGCCGTTGATGCACATATAGTTGAGATTCATGATATGACTGGCAGAAAGGTGAATACTATGGGTCGTGGCACTTATCTTGTGACGTATAATAATAACGGCTCAATTGTGACAAAGAAGGTAATGAACAAGTAAGTTAGGTCATCATTATTCTTGCTATTCAATGGAGGGTTTTACATGACAAAATGTTATGGCTTAACCCTTCATCAATCCTTCGCTAACCCTTCGTTAATGGTTCGTAATTTTCGTCTAAAAGTTGAAATGACAAAATGATAGTGGGCTACCGAAGAATGAATGGCAAAAAGTAAGGACGGACAACGACATGAAAAGATTAACATTAGTTTTTCTGTTCTTGGGTCTTTGCCGTTATGCCTGTTCGCAGAACATATCGCAGATATCCAAGAGCTCGCCGCTGATAATAACTGGTGCGGTGGGTACGCAGAACACATACAGGTATTCCTCGTTAGGTGACGGTTTCTCGTCGCCGATGAGTAATGCCTTGTATGCTAATGTCAATGTTAATCTTTACGGCATAAGCATGCCTTTCTCCTTCTATTATACCAATAGTACATTGGACTTTGACCATCCGAGTGTGGCATTCAGTCTCACTCCTTCGTATGGCTACTGGCAAGGATTCATAGGACTGTCATCCATGGACTTCAACAACTACGTGATGAATATGTCATTCAATGGCGTGGGACTTGAATATAAGGATAGGAACTGGCATGGTGGTTTCTTCTATGGCCGCTTGCGTAATGCTATAAATGACGACCCTACAGACCCTCATTCACGCTCTCCTCAGTACAAACGTATGGGATGGGGCTTCAAGGCTGGATATACGGATGGCAGGAAATATTATGCCGATGTATATCTGCTTCGTGCATACGACTGCCTTAACTCGCTTGACTATACATTACGCGACATGGTGAAACCACAGGAGAGCCTTGTGCTTGGAGTAAAGGCTGGATACAATGTGTACGATTGGTTGTCGGTCTCCACAAACCTTGCTACTTCTGCTTTCTCCACGGATATGAATGCTGACGGGTTAGGTACGACTACGGCCTTCGACAAGGTGTTTGACACTCGTTACAGTACCCTGTCACGCTTTGCAGGCGACATAAGTGCCAACGTCTCATTGCCTTATGTTAATGCTTCTTTGAGCTATAGGCTTGTTCAACCAGATTATACCTCACTTGGAACATATTACATGATGAACAACTACGAGAGTTTATCGCTTTCTGCCAGTTCGTTCTTGTTCCGCAAAGTTGCCTTGTCTGGTTCCATATCTCGCCAGTCAGATAATATTTCGGGCGAACAAATGTACACTACGTATGGCTATGTGTATAACCTGTGTGCCTCAAGCCGTCTTACGGACAAACTGAATGTGAGTGCCCTCTTCAACGGCTATGTACAGAACCAGAAGGATGGAATGGTTGATGTGGACGATGCGCAGAGAATAAATAGGTGCATGGCAAGCTATAGTATCATGCCGTCGTACCTGTTCGAGACCACAGGACTTGAGCATAACATAGGCCTTTCGCTCAACTATACGGAGAATGTGAACCTAAATGGCAACATGGTAGGCGAAAGTGATGTCAAGACCTTTGCTGCTGGTTGCTCATACGGTGTGGATGTGGAATCCTTGGCTATGAACTTCACTGGTTCGTATAGCCATCAGAACACAAAGGGCTATTCGGCAGAATACACAAGTGATATATGCTCTTTCACGGCAAACCGTTCTTTCCTTAGTGACAGCAAACTTGACGCCTCGGCTACCTTGTCTATATGTAGCAATAGGATTACCACTGGCGACAATAGTTTCTCTCTTGGGTTGGAGTTGTCTGCCAGCTACACGCTTAACAAGGTGCATCTTTTTTCTGCAAACATGGGAGTGAACAAATATGCTGATGTTAATTCCGTTGTTTCAGGCTCTAATGTAAAGGGCACAGACCTTACCATGAGTCTTAACTACGCTTACACATTCAGCCTCTTCCGTTAGATTATCTTTTTGTACCGTGTACGGTACAAAATAGTTAGTGATATATGAGATTATTGATAATGACATTGATGATGGTGCTTAGCTTCCTTAGGATGTCTGCACAGGATGTGATGGTCTCTGTTGTACCAGTACAACAAGTGTTACCACCACAGGCTTTGATGTATGTGGACAATCCGGGTAAGTATTTCAACATAAGCATTACTAACACCACGTCACAGATTCAGAACATCTACATAGCCATTACCATAGACAGCTACTTCCCAGACAGGATGAACGTTCTGTCCACTCCTTCAACCCTACAGCCACAGCATCCCATAACCATAGCACCACACAGAACAATGCACATCACTATGGCTGACTTGAAACGTCAGTTTGCACATTTGTCATCAAGGGATGTCCATGTGTCCAGTCGTCTCATGAGTGGATATGGTGGAGGCTCGTATGGACTCCTGCCAGAGGGTAGGTATCAGATTACCATCACGGCATATAAATGGAACAATCCTAAGTACGCCATTCCTGTCATGCTGAGCAATCCTGTCAATAGCTCCGCCACCTTCTCCGTGAGCTATCTTGCCAAGGCTCCGCAGATGATTACTCCTGTCGTTACCCACGTCACGGAAGGTGGCTATGCAGAGGTTGACCCTCTTAATGCCATGTTCTCATGGTCAGAGTCATTACTATTGTCCAACTACTCTAATGTTCGCTATGCTTATTCGCTTAGGGTGGTTGAAGTCCTGCCTGGTCAGCCTCTCGACTATGCTATGGACAATAATCCTTCGGTTTATCATATCCGTAACTTAGCATCTCCTGTTTGCATCATTCCTCCTAACTATGTTGCTAATCGTATGTCGCCATCCAAGTTGTATGCTGCACAGGTGACTGCCGAGCCAAGGACTACTGGCATGCTTGACTATGTGCTTGTGGAGAACAAAGGCAAGAGTGACATCAAGCCGTTTAGGGTCGTTCCTATACATCATAGGACTATAGAGCCAAAGGACACGCTTCACGATGATGAGCTGATGGCGTTTACTGATGGTGTCTATGAGGATAGCGTTGAAGCATGCACTACAGCTGAATACATCCAGAATATTATGGCAAGTCTTGACTCTACACTTATGAGAGAGACTCAAGCTTACGAATGTGACTCTCTGGCAAGGCTTTGTCTCAATAATCTTCAAACGAATGTAGCTACTATGCGTAATATGAGTCATATCGTGGCAAAGAAGGCAGGACTGACAGATGAGGCTAAGAGTGCCTACGGACAGATAAAGGAACTCATGACAGAAGCAGAAGAGGCTTCGGATATTGCAGCCATACAGTACAAGGCAGCATATCTGACGCTTCAGAAACTTGAACGCCATAGCAGCAAGCACAGTAAAACGGATAAATGTGACAAACAAATGTATGATGAATGTGTTGAGGCTGTAGCCAAGGCAAAGATAGCTGCACGCAATGCGCAGGTTTATTTTTCATCAATACAAAAGACGGAATATCTTGCAAGCAAGCAAATGAAGTATCTTACGAAATAAGGCTATTGTATGAACAAAGTAATGCATGACATATCTGTATTGGGAATGATGGTAATGACATTCATTGCCGTCGTTTCTTGCAGCCTCGTCTCTTTCGACTTTAACGAGTCTGAGGAGCGTGGATATGTGATGCACCTCAACCGAGATACTGTATATATAATGGAAGGAGACACATTCACGTTGTCACCATTATATACTCCTGAGCTACATGGAGACAATGTCTTCTGGGCTTCCACGGATTCCGTCCTTAAGATAGATGGCAATAACATAATAGCCTCCAAGGTGGGTGACACATACGTCAAGGCTTATTCTTCATATCAGAATCTTACTGACTCTTGCTATGTGAACGTCATGCCTAAATGGAGGACACCAATATATGATTATCCATACGAGACTATTGTGAACGCAAATGTCATGATAGATGACAACTTTTTCGACCCTTCCAAGATGAAGGTGGCTGCATTTATCAATGGCGAGTGCCGTGGTTTAGGCATCCCGAAGGACTACTTCGGAACGACAATAATCCAGTTCCGTATATGCGGTAACCCAAGTGAATACAACGAGCAAATTCGTTTTCGTCTCTACATTCACGACGAATTATTCTGCGAATACTTCCCTCAAACCATTCCATTTGATGGAGCAACTCATGGTACTATCAGTTCTTTGACTGTATTGAAGATGTAAGTTTCTCCAGAGAGTTATTAATGTGTTATCTTGTAGGATATGGGTGTTAATGTGTGGACATATATATGTAAATATCGGGAGATATGGGTGTAAATAAAATTATATGTGGGTGTGGCATGCATGGAGTGTGTAAATGAATACTAAATGTCATACGTACAGGTAGAATTTGGAAATATTACAAATTTACAAATTTACAATTTAGTGTATGTAATATATAATAATGCAGCTAACTATATGATATATAATATAATAACTATATTTTAACTACTTAATACATGAAATTGTAAAATTGTAATTTGTAAACTGTAATAATTTCTGTGTTTGGTATAGTAATAAGAAATATTGATATGTTGTTATCGAAAATATGTCGTTATATTATGTATTTGTGAATATAAGTGATGTTTTGACGACATCAAGAAATACCATTTATTAGCATGAAAAACGTGTTTCTTTGGCATAAAAAATGCTTAATGACAAGAGGCATATTTGCATTATTTTGTTGATTTTGGGTATCATTATCTGTGTTTGTGTCTAAAAAGTGGACACAAGTGTGTCTTTATTTTAGGCATTTGGAGTAAAATGATGAAATCATGAATGATAATTATTGTCTTGTACGTATCTTTGTTGTACAAAATGAAAAATAAGATATGAATATACAGACAAGAAATAAGGTTCATACTTGGGTCGTAAGGATATTGATGTGCATGGTGCTTGTCGTAGCTTTATGTACGTTCTATTTCTTTATGATTCAGTCATCATTCGGATTGAAGGTGTCAAGTTCACGTGAGAAAATGAAGAACCTGCTTGTGATGTCTTGTTTTCCTAATGATAGTGGAAACATTCAGAGGACAAAGGATATAGTTTTGGATATCGTGGATAATAAACTGAACATTAATAACTATGTTTTCTCTTTCCAAGCTAAAAAGTCTTTCTTGTGCAAGAACGGAGTATATGACATTAATAAGAATGATGTGTGCTTTATGTCTGGTAAAAACGTGGGTATCTTTGAACCTACGATAGTGGAAGGCTCGCTTAACTTCACAAAGGTGGCATCTCGTGAGAAGTTCAAAATCCACAATCCTGAGTATGGCATTTACATTTTTGATAAGGATGGAAATAAAATAAGGAAATATAATGATACGGTTACAACAGTTGTAAAGTGTGGTGCCATAATTCCTCGTTCTGTATCGGAAAACTTGTTTGGAGAGGGCAAGTCTGCTGTTGGACGTACTATTCGTTGGTGTGACAACCTAAACTATCATTCGGAGAAGGTAATCTGCGTGTATGAGGATTTCCCAGAATATACCGGTATAAAAAACTGCATATATCTCAGTATGGACGATGATATTGCGAAATATGTGGATTATGATATGTTCAAGATAACATTCGATTTGAATGAAAATCGTAGCTTGGAAAGTCAGCAGAATATTTATTCTTTGATGGAAAAGTATGTGAATGAATATCCTATGAAAAAGCAGGTTGTGGAGGTCTTGATAAATGAGCCTATCAATTATACTCATTCTGTTGATTCTTTTGTGATTAGCGCAGATCATAAAAAGGCAAAGATGTACTTGACCAACTATGACAAGGCTTTGAAGTTTGTTATTTATCCTCTGTATGGTGAGTTTAATGCGTATGATAGCTTTGGTTGGTTCGATTCCTCTATATCCATCACATTCCTTTTCCTTGCTCTGACGATAGTCATTATGGCTATCATCTGTCAGTTGAACATAGCTCTTGCATCTGTTCCATTAAAGATGAAGAATATCAGCATCCGTATTGTGATAGGTACTGTGAAGCGTTATATTTGGTTCAAACAGATATTCGTATATATGGTCATGTCGTTTGTGGCATTCCTATTGGCAATGTTTATTATGGGTTATGTTGATTCGCATCATTATTTGTCCTACGTTATGTGTACAAGCTTGAGCATTGAGCATAATATGGTGGTTGTGTTTATCACTTTATTGGTAGCTTTGGGCATAGGTGCATTGTGTGGCGTGTCATCCGCTTTCTATTCTACAAACATGCCTATGGACAGGGTACTGAAGGCAAAGGTGGGAATGGACAGAAGGAGTAGGAGAATACGTGACGTATTGCTTGTGGTGCAATTTTTAATGGCTTTATTTCCTTTGGTGTCATTATTGACTTATGCTTTAGATAATCTTAATGTTATTGGTCGTCCTTTGGTGTTTGTTTTTTTCATGATAAGTAGTCTTTTCATTATCTTCATCACTTTGTTCTGCCTGATTATGCAACAGAACAGGTATATGCACCGAAGTATTGCCATACGCAAGGTACTGGGAACTACAAATGTTGAACTCATGATGATGAATGTCAAACATTATGTTAAGCTGCTTTTATGTTCAACTTTAATGTTCATATTGGTTTGTTATGCTTATTTTATATATGAAATATGCATGGGTGATGATGGTGTGTTTATTGGATTAAGCAGGATTTATATTACAAGTTTGCCAATAATATTGGAGAATGCTGGTATGTTTATCCTCAGAGTGTTCTGTAGTTCCATCATACTGACAGTAATAATTGTGGTATCTGTCATGGTGCATTCTTTATTTTCAAAAGAGACAAGTTTGTCAAATGCCTTAAAAACGGAATAATATGATTAAGTTAGATAATATACGCAAGGTCTTTCACTCTAAGACATCGGAGACTGTTTCACTTCAGGACATCTGCTTAGAGGTGAAGCAAGGTGAGTTTGTTGCAATCATGGGGCCTTCAGGTTCTGGTAAGACTACTCTTCTCAATATACTTGGTCTTATTGACCGTCCTACTGAGGGTAAGTATATCCTTGATGGCGAGGATACGGAGAAGATGACAGACTATCAGATGACTATCTTCCGTAGGAAACGTCTGGGATTCATCTTCCAAGCCTTTAATCTTATTGACGAACTGACGGTTTATGAGAACGTGGAATTACCTCTCAAGCTTCTTAACTATCCTGCCAATGAGCGTCAGATACTTGTGATGGAGGCTCTCCGCAGGATGGAAGTAAGCCATCGTGCACAGAACTATCCTAATGAGCTTTCTGGAGGTCAACAGCAACGTGTGGCTTTTGCACGTGCTATCATATCCAAGCCTAAGCTTATACTTGCTGACGAGCCGACTGGTAATCTTGACTCAAAGAATGGATTGGAAGCTATGCAGATTCTCTCAGACCTGCACAAGGAAGGAGCAACAATAGTTATGGTGACGCATAACCAACGTGATGCTGCCTATGCGGATAGAGTCATAAACCTGTTTGACGGAAGAGTGATAGAGGTGAAGTAAAGGACCCCTCCCCGTCCCTCCCACGAGGGGAGGAACGGGGAGGGTCTTCTTTTAATTCAATTCAATTTGGAAGCTTACGTTCCATCCGTTAGTACCTGTAGGTAGGATGGATATGCTGCCTCCACTTATGTTTATTATCTGTCGGCAGAGGCTGAGACCTATGCCGTTGCCTGTACGCTTTGTAGTGAAGAAAGGAACGAATATCTCCCTTTGCTCCTCGTCAGTTATGCGAGGGCCGTTATTGCATATTCGTATGCGAGTAGGGGCATCGTCATACTTAAAGGCATATATGAGGATGCGTGTGGCAGAGGCCTCCACGGCATTCTTTACTATGTTGATAAGAACCTGACGTATAAGGTTAGGGTCAACATTTATGCTTATGTCCTCTGGCTCAATCTTTGTCTCTAAGCTTACGTTTTCTGGTATTATACCTATGTTTCTAATGTTGTCGAGCAACTCTCTTACGTTCACATTTTCTGGTTGAGGCTTCTGCAAGGCGGAGAATTTTCTGTAGCTATCCACAAATGATATTAGTCCTTCAGACGTGTCGTGAATAGCTTTCATTCCTTCATATAGTTCGGAGTTCCTTATCGCTTCCTCTTCAAGAAAGGTATCGCTAAGCGAAACGATAGGTGCAAGTGAATTCATTATCTCATGTGTAAGGATGCGCGTTATCCTTTCCCATGACGCCATCTCTATGTTCTGCCTTTGTTCCTGCATTAGTTCCATCATACGGTTGATGGTTATTATTGCAGCCCTCTCGCCTGGGAAGGTTGCTTTCTCCTCAGGTATGCGGAACGAGAAGTCATTATTGCGTATGGCTTCAAGTGCAGTCTGGTATAATGATGAATGATACACTTGGTTTTTAATGAGGAATTAGGAATTAGGAATGGTTACCGAGCGCGGTAACCAATAGTTTTGTATTAGTCAGCCTCTCCTCTGTGGGATGGATAGTGAGAGTTTTTTATCCCTTTATTTTATTATATAACGTCTGTCTGCTTATGCCGAGCATCTCGGCTGCAAGCTTCATGTTGCCATTACACTTGTCAACGGCAGAGCGGATATGCTGTGCCTCCATTTCGGCAAGAGGAACAACTTCCTTGTTTGCTTCTATGGCATGGTTGAGCGTGTAGAGCAGTTTCTCATTATCCCAAGGCTTGGTGACAAAGTCGGATGCACCTTGCTTGAGTCCCTTGACGGCAAGCTCTATGTCGCCATAAGCCGTGAAGAGTACGACAGGTGTCTCAGGATGAAGACGCTTGATTTGCTCCAGCCAGAACAGTCCTTCGTTACCTGTGTTAAGCCCGAGGGCAAAGTTCATGTCGAGAAGTATGACGCTAAATGACTCTGATGCCATGTTTTTCTGTATGGCATCAGGATTGTCTATTAGTACCACGTTCTCAAACATCTTCTTGAGAAGGTATTTTAATGATACACGAACTGCCTCGTTATCATCTACTACAAGTATGGATTTGTGCATACTCCTTAGGGAGTTAAAAGTTAGAAATGGAGTTAAGAGGAAGTTAATGTGGAGTTAAAAAGGAGTTAAAAAGACGAATGTCTATCGTTAAGATATTTTAGGATACGAATATGCAGACAAACAAACGTCTTTTTAACTTCTTATATAACTCCATTTTAACTACAAGCTATGCAATGGATTCTTTATACCACTCGAAGAGCTTCTGTACTCCGTCCTCAATTTCCACCTTGTGTGTCCAACCGAGGGAGTGGAGCTTGCTTACGTCGATAAGCTTACGCATCGTTCCGTCTGGCTTGCTTGAGTCGAATGCAACCTCGCCCTTGAAGTCAACAACCTTAACGACAAGCTCAGAGAGCTGACGGATGGTAAGCTCCTTGCCAGTACCCACGTTGATGTGGCAGTTACGTATCTCGCCGAGGCTTGGTATTGCACCACCACGTCCTGCGCTATGGTTACGGTCAACAGCTCCGTCTGTGCTTGCGCCATAGTGTACTGATGAATATTTTTCAATACCGATGATGTCCTTGAAGTCAACATTGAGGAGAACGTGAACAGATGCGTCTGCCATGTCCTCGCTCCAGAGGAACTCACGAAGTGGAGTGCCTGTACCCCAGAGAGTAACCTTGTTGTTCTCTATGCCGTACCAAGCAAGTACCTTGAGGATTGTAGCCTCGTCGCTCTCTCCGTTCACCTCATAGCGTACCTTCTCTCCGTTCTCTGGGATGGTAGCACCAACAGGACGGATGGTGAGGTCCTTGCGTATAGACTTCCAATCGCCCTCGTTGATGAGCTTGGCAAGATAAACCTTACGCATCATGGCAGGCATTACGTGGCTGTTCTCAAGGTGGAAGTTGTCATTAGGGCCATAGAGGTTAGTAGGCATGACAGCTATGTAGTTAGTACCATACTGGAGGTTGTAGCTCTCACACATCTTGAGACCTGCAATCTTGGCAATGGCATATTCCTCGTTTGTATATTCAAGCTCAGAAGTGAGGAGACAATCCTCCTTCATTGGCTGTGGAGCATTCTTTGGATAGATACAAGTAGAGCCGAGGAAGAGGAACTTCTTCACTCCGTGGGCATAAGCCTCGGAGAACACGTTACATTGTATCTTCATATTCATCATCATGAAGTCGGCACGGTAGAGGCTGTTAGCCATGATACCACCTACGAAGGCGGCGGCAAGAACCACAGCATCAGGTTTCTCCTCGTCGAAGAACTTCTTTACTGCCACCTGATCCGTAAGGTCAAGCTCCTTGTGACTGCGACCCACGAGGTTGTTGTAGCCACGTGACTTCAGATTATTCCATATAGCAGAACCAACAAGTCCGTTGTGTCCTGCAACATAAATCTTGCAACTTTTATCTAACATTGTCCTGATTGTTATATTTTTCAATTTACGATGCAAATATACTTCATTTTATTGATATACTTCCCTAATATCTGCCTAAATACACTATCTGGGCAGGAAAAAAGTTTTTCCTGCCCAGATAATATTGTTTGCGTTACTTCTTCATCTTCCTTCTGTAGATGAAGCTACCTATTGCGATTATGATTGCAGAACCCATAAGGACGAATGCCCAAGGGTTGTTGCGTTCGCGTGTGGATATGGATATTTTATAGTCACCCATGATAAGTTCCTCACCTGAGATGGCGAAATGTCCCGTTCCCTTTTCCTTTGGGTCATTAGCTATATAGTTAATCCTATGTCCTCCACATACCTCTCCTGGCAAGGTGATGTTGTGTTGGATTTTGATATTAAGTATTTCGTACATCCTGAGTAGCTTATTGTTTATCTCCTTGCAGAACTTGCTTTCCTCATCCATAAAGATGTCGTAGGCATCTGTCTTGTAGAAGTTATGGAATAGTTCATTTGTATTCAACTCCAATAGACCCTTTGATGAGTTTATACAAAACTGCTTGAAGTCATTACGTGTGGCAAGAAAATCTTCCTTTGTAAGTGGAGGGTTAGGTATGGAGTCATAGTATTTGTCTATTGTGCTGAAATATACAGCCAAGATATTGTCATTAACCCAGTTGTCCACCTTGTCCTCTATCTTTGACAATCGTTCTGACATCTCTGAACCCGGAAGGCGGTTACCATTTTCGTCAAGCACCATGTCAGGATAACCTCTGAACCAGAACCTAATGGTGTCCATGCTACCTATTTTTTCCACAGGGACAGGAAACTCATCCTTCAGGCTTGCAAAGGTCTCAGTATAAGTGTATTTCGTGTAGAAGAATCCTTCCTCCTTCTTATACTCCACCTTTGACTTGAGTGGTTTGCCATTAAGCATGAAAGGACACTTGTCGTGCATCTCCTCCACGGACGCATACTCCTGCTTGAATACGGACATGACCGTATCGCCCTTGAGTTCCGTATTGATATGCTTCATCTTTGAAACATCCACATTCTGTGGGGTAGGGAGAGCATATCCTGTCTTACCCTTTCCCCAGTTATTGTCACGTTCCGACTGCGTCATGGTTGTCTCGTAGATGACCTCACGTGTGCATGAGCCGTCCTCGTTGATGACTGTATTAACCTTCACGTTTCTCGCATTGTTGCAAGAACATATTGCTATACACGTAATAGCAAGTAATATGATTGATTTAATTGTATTCATAATGGTTTGAGTTTATGAGTTTTTAAGTTCTTAAGTTTGTGAATTCTTAAGTTTTTAAGTTCTTAGGTTCTTAAGTTCTTAAGTTCCTAAATATTAATGCTCTTAGTTGTTCTTTACCATTGCATAACTGTGAATTTTGTTCTTCTCCTTCAAGTTTGTGTACACAACGTTTAGGGTACTTGAAAAAGAAGAGTTGTTTGTTTTGATTGAAGTATGGTTGATTGCAATTACCTTTTCATTATCGTTTATTGGGGAAGACGTGGTGACGTATGAGTAGGCAAAGAGGCCTACAAGCCATATTGCAGCCACGGAACTGACGGCTCTCACAATATTGATGATAGTCTCTGCCTTGCCTCCGCCTTGCTGCTGCCTTGCTGCTTCCTCCTCGTCCGTAGCGTCGAGTTGGATGTCGGGCAGGTTCATCATTATCTGCTCCGTAAGCAAGTCGGCATCTGGTGGGGTAGGCTGCTGACCTTTCATTCCGTTGAGTATGTCGTCTATCGTCTTATTCATATCCTAATCTTTTTAGTTGTTCGCGAATTGTTTGTCTTGCAACATATAGGTTGCTCTTTATCTGTTTGGCGTCCAAACCTGTTATGGAGCTAATCTCCGTGGAGTCAAGTCCTTCGAGGTGACTGAGTGTGAATACCAGCCTTTGCTTGTCACTCAACCTGTCAGCCAGTAGTCTCAAGATAGCCACCCACTCACTATTCTCCAACTGCCGTTGCGAATCGCCCGTTGTGGCATATTCCCTGAGCACGGATTCGTCTTCTGGCAGAGGTACGAGCCGTCGTGACGCCTTCAACCTGTCGAGGCAGATGTTTGAGGCTATTCGGTATATCCACGTGGAGAAAGAGCTTGAACCGTCGTACCTCTTGATATGAACCCATATCTTGATGAACGTCTCCTGCGTGGCATCCTTGGCTTCTTCCTCATCGCACAGCATCTTGAGTGCGAGTGACCACACCATCCTTTGGTATGTGCTCACCACTATGGAGAAAGCCGTCTTGTCTCCGCCTTGGCATCTTGTTAATATTTCGGTATTGATTTGTTCCATAATTTTGAACGATTACACCCATTATACGATTGTGTTGTCTAAAGGTCAAATGCAAATCGTCACTTTTTTCAGAAAAAAGTTAGTTAACCACTTCTTCTGCAAAATTACCACTTTATTTTGATTGCAACAAAGTTTTCTGGAGCATATCTCCTCGTTCTTCATCTGTTTTACCTCCGTCATTCCTCCATTATAACTTCGCTCTTTCTCCGTAGAATCTCCACCGAATGTCCACCGAATGTCCACCGTTTTGGTGGACATTCGATGAAGATTCCATGGAGATGTGATGGTGAAAATATGGAGGAAGAACGAAGTTGCTACGGACATAAATCGGAGTAGGGAGGGAATATCGCACCAGAGGCGCGGACGAAGAAAAAACAGGTAAAAAAAAAACAGATAAAAATATTCTAGGTCTTTCCGATAGATGAAGCTATGATGGAATATATTCGTACACATTGGGAATGTCCAGCAATAGCACAACGTAATAAGATTACTTCTAAGATTTATGTATGCTTTGATGTTGAGAAAGATGGTACTGTTACAAACGCAGAAATACTCTGTAATGACTCTTATGCTAATTTTAAGTTAAAATTAGAGAGTGCCATGTGCGATTCGATAGATGCAAAAAATGTAAAAGAAAGTCTTGATGCGTTAGAATCTAATGTATTGAAAGTTGTAAGAGGAATAAAAAAATTGAATCCTGCAAAAAAGAATGGTGAGCCTGTAAAGTGTAGGTACAGTATTCCTTTCACTTATTACTTATAATTTATGAAGATGGTACTAATTTCTGTGGTGAAAAGGCAAAAAACGCTATGTTGATGAATTATGTGAAATAATGCGTTTTGTGTTGCATTTTCCTTTGCTTTCTCTTAGCATCCTCTACAATTCTCTGAGAATTTGTAGAGGATGCTAAGGGAATACTAACGTAATAGAGTCAGTTGTGACGAAATTTCAGGTTCTTTATTTGCCCATTC
This sequence comes from Bacteroidaceae bacterium, assembly GCA_017617575.1. Taxonomy (GTDB): domain Bacteria; phylum Bacteroidota; class Bacteroidia; order Bacteroidales; family Bacteroidaceae; genus Minthosoma. Next base: position 34,541 of record JAFZVY010000046.1, read on the forward strand.
AATATCTTTTTGTAATTTTGCCATGAGAATAAACTAACTATACAACTAACTAAATCAAAACGCTTAAAAATGATGAGAAATACAAAAGGTTTTGCCCTGTTGGCTCTTGGTGGCAAAAGAATTCTTGGAGTTTCCGTGGTGGCTTTATTGGGTTGCTCTTTACTCGGTTCGTGTGTGCGTATAAGTACAACGACTACAACGTCTAAGACGGAATCGTATTATAAGACAGATGATGATTCTTCTTACGTGATGGTTGTTACAACAACGGATAACTGGGGGAATAAGACCACTAAGAAAGTAAAGACTAATGTGGTGATAGACGGAGTGGCATATCCTGAACTCAGGTCAGAGGATGAGGTTAAGGAGTATTTGAGTGAATTAAGCGTGAAGTACAAGATGCTTACAAAAAGGCATGATGCCAGCATGAATGGTAATGTTGATGAATATGTGGAGATAAATGTTGAAACAGAACAAAAATAGGGTATGGGCAGGCTTGGAAGTTTATTCTGAGCCTGCTTATTTTCGTTTTTATAAACACTTGTTTGTTCTTGGAGGATAATAAGGGCTTGCAGATGTAAGAAATCTTAATCCTTATTCGCTTTTTCTTATTTTTTTTGCCTACCTTTGCACCCAGATATCTAAATTTATTTTTCATATAATTCATACCACATAAGTTATGATTTATTTTTTCAGAACACCTTCGCAGAGTGTAATTGCAACAAGTGTTGAGCATAAGCTCTCTGCTGACGAGGTTAATGCGCTTTGCTGGCTCTATGGCGAAGCAACCTTACTCGACGTACAAAATCTTGATGGCTTCTTCGTGGGTCCACGTCGCGAAATGATTACTCCTTGGAGTACTAACGCAGTTGAGATTACTCAGAACATGAGTCTTATGGGCGTTAAGCGTATTGAGGAGTATTTCCCAGTTGACAGCGAGGATGCGGAGCACGATCCTATGCTCCAGCGCATGTACAAGGGATTGGATCAGGACATCTTCACAGTTAACATCAAGCCTGCCCCTATAGTTCACATCGAGAACCTTGAGGAGTACAACGAGAAGGAAGGTCTTGCACTCTCTCCTGAAGAGATTGAGTACCTCCACAAGGTGGAAGGACAGCTTGGTCGCAAACTTACGGACTCAGAGGTGTTCGGTTTCGCTCAGATTAACTCAGAGCATTGCCGTCATAAGATTTTCGGCGGTACATTCATTATTGATGGTAAGGAAAAGGAGTCTTCACTTTTCCAGATGATTAAGAAGACAACTCAGGAGAATCCAAACAAGATTCTTTCTGCATATAAGGATAACGTGGCATTCAGCCAGGGTCCTAAGGTCGAGCAGTTCGCTCCAAAAGACCATTCTACTTCAGATTATTTCGAGATTAAGGATATTGAGTCTGTCATCTCCCTCAAGGCAGAGACTCACAACTTCCCTACTACCGTGGAGCCTTTCAATGGTGCTGCTACTGGTACTGGTGGTGAGATTCGCGACCGTATGGGTGGTGGTGTAGGTTCATGGCCTATTGCAGGTACAGCCGTTTACATGACTTCATACCCACGTAATGGCGTTGCTCCAAGTCAGCCACACAGCTATGCTAAGTGGACAAAGAGCGACAAGGAGGGTGACATCCGCGACTGGGAGAAGATTCTTCCTATCCGTAAGTGGCTCTACCAGACTCCAGAGCAGATTCTTATCAAGGCATCTAATGGTGCTTCAGACTTCGGTAACAAGTTCGGTCAGCCACTTATCTGTGGTTCTGTCCTCACTTTTGAGCATGCAGAGAAGCAGGGTGACGTTACTGAGCAGTATGGCTATGACAAGGTTATCATGCTTGCTGGTGGTGTTGGTTACGGTACTAAGCGTGATTGCCTCAAGGGTGAGCCTCAGAAGGGTAACAAGGTTGTTGTAGTAGGTGGTGACAACTACCGCATCGGTCTTGGTGGTGGTTCTGTATCATCTGTTGATACTGGTCGCTATTCTTCAGGTATCGAGCTTAATGCCGTTCAGCGTGCTAACCCTGAGATGCAGAAGCGTGTCAACAACCTCGTTCGTGCGCTTTGTGAGGAAGACGTGAACCCAGTAGTCTCTATCCACGACCACGGTTCAGCAGGTCACGTCAACTGTCTCTCTGAGCTTGTAGAGGAGTGTGGTGGTGTTATTGACATGACTAAGCTCCCTATCGGTGACCAGACACTTTCTTCAAAGGAGATTATCGCCAACGAGTCACAGGAGCGTATGGGTCTCCTTATTGACGAGAAGCACATCGACCATGTTCGCAAGATTGCAGAGCGTGAGCGTGCTCCACTCTATGTGGTTGGCGAGTGTACTGGTGATGCTCATTTCGCATTCCAGCAGGGTGATGGCGTTCGTCCATTCGACCTTGACGTGGCTCAGATGTTTGGTCACTCTCCAAAGACATACATGCGTGACGAGACTGTTGTCCGCACATACGAGAATGCTACATATTCATTCAACGATATAGACAAGTACCTTGAGAACGTGCTTCAGCTTGAGGCTGTAGCTTGTAAGGACTGGTTGACTAACAAGGTTGACCGCTCCGTAACAGGTAAGATTGCACGTCAGCAATGTCAGGGTGAGATTCAGCTCCCACTCTCTGACTGTGGTGTGGTAGCCCTCGACTATCGTGGTACAAAGGGTATTGCAACAGCCATCGGACATGCTCCACAGGCAGGTCTTGCCGACCCAGCTGCTGGTTCTGTTCTCTCTGTTGCAGAGTCACTCACAAACCTTGTGTGGGCACCTCTTGCCGAGGGGCTTGACTCTGTAAGCCTTTCAGCTAACTGGATGTGGCCTTGCCGCTCACAGAAGGGTGAGGATGCACGTCTCTATGCAGGTGTTGAGGCTCTCTCAGACTTCTGTTGTGCACTCCAGATTAACGTGCCAACAGGTAAGGACTCTCTCTCAATGACTCAGAAGTATCCTGACGGAAGCAAGATTGTCAGCCCAGGTACAGTTATCGTATCTTCAGGTGGTGAGGTTAGCGATGTCAAGAAGGTGGTAAGCCCAGTACTCGTTAACGACAAGAACACTACACTCTATCATATCGACTTCTCATTCGACACTCTCAAGCTTGGTGGCTCTGCCTTTGCACAGACACTTGGCAAGGTGGGTAGCGACGTACCAACAGTACAGAATCCTGAGTACTTCCGCGATGCATTCCTCGCAGTTCAGGAACTCGTGAACAACGAGCTTATCCTTGCAGGTCACGACATCAGCGCAGGTGGTCTCATCACTACACTCCTTGAGATGACATTTGCAAACCAGAAGGGTGGTATTGACGTAAACCTCGCAGGTATTGCCGAGAAGGATATCGTGAAGGTACTCTTTGCTGAGAACCCAGGTGTCGTTATTCAAGTGGCTAATGACAAGAAGGAAGAGGTTGAGGCTATCCTTAACAAGGAAGGCATCGCATTCTCTGAGATTGGTACTCCATCAGCAGAGCGCAACATAACAGTCAAGAAGGATGGCAGAACACGCACATTCGATATTGACGCACTTCGTGAGGTATGGTACTCTACTTCATACCGCCTTGACACAAAGCAGAGCTTCAACGGTATGGCTGCAGAGCGTCTCAAGAACTACAAGAACCAGCCAATCGAGCATAAGTTCAACGCAGACTTCACAGGTAAGCTCAGCCAGTACGGCATCTCTGCCGACCGTCGTGAGCGTACAGGTATCAAGGCTGCCATCATCCGTGAGAAGGGTACAAATGGCGAGCGTGAGATGGCTTACTCACTCTACCTTGCAGGCTTCGACGTGAAGGATGTCATGATGACTGACCTCGTAAGCGGACGCGAGACACTTGAGGATGTCAATATGATTGTCTTCTGTGGTGGATTCTCTAACTCCGACGTTCTTGGTTCTGCCAAGGGATGGGCAGGTGCATTCCTCTTCAACCCTAAGGCAAAGGCTGCACTTGACGCATTCTATGCTCGTGAGGACACTCTCTCACTCGGTATCTGTAACGGATGTCAGTTGATGATTGAGCTTGGTCTTATCAACAACAACCACGCCGTAACAGACGCAAAGGACTATGCTCAGATGCTTCACAACGTATCTCATAAGTTCGAGTCAGAGTTTATCTCACTCTCTATTCCAGAGAACAAGAGCGTAATGTTCGGAAGCCTCTCAGGCAACAAGCTCGGTATCTGGGTTGCCCACGGAGAAGGAAACTTCTGTCTTCCAAAGGCAGAGAGCGAGTACAACATCATCGCTAAGTACAACTACTCAGGTTATCCAGCCAACCCTAACGGCTCAGATTATGATGTTGCAGGTCTCTGTTCTGCAGATGGTCGTCACCTCGCTATGATGCCACACCTTGAGCGTGCAATATTCCCATGGCAGCAGGCACACTATCCAGCTGACCGTCGCAAGGACGATGTTACTCCATGGATTGAGGCATTCGTTAATGCTCGCAAGTGGGTGGAAGCGAAGAAAAAATAATAATTCAGAATTCAGGATTCAAAATTAAAGCCATTCGGTTCATGTTTAATCATACAGAACAGTTCGGTTCGTAGTTTTGAATTAGTACATAAGAAAGTGAGGCAATCGCAAGGTTGCCTCACTTTTTTGCTTCTATAGCCCTGTGTCGTTTAACGGCTGTTATACCCCACCAGCCACTGTTAAACCATTGTCAAATGGTTTTTAGCAGTGTTTTAGTGGTGTTTGAGCTCAAACACAGCTCAAGCGGAAGAAAACAACAAATCCGCATATCCAGCCATTGCTGAATATGCGGATTTGCGATTATGTTATGTTGAATGTCTGTTGACTTAGTACCAAGTATAGTCTTCTTCTATTCCGTACTTGTATATCTTTGCAAGCTTGACGTTGAAGATAAGTGTGGAATAGCTATGAACTGGGGTACTTGCGTCTCCATATCCAAGTTCGTTAGGAATGTACACCGTCCAGTCGTCACCTTCAACCATGTTCATCAATGCTGTAGTGAATCCTACAACGAGATTGTTGACGGAGAATTGGTTTGGTACGTCTGTCTTCTCATTGAGCGTGTAGCCGTTGTATGACCTATCGAAGATATAGCCATTCTTGTACATGTCAGATGGAATGAGATGACCAACGTAATGTATTCTTACTACATCGTTGAATTGTGGACTGTATGAACCCTTTCCATTAACATTCTTATGGACATAGACATAGTGGTTGTTATTACCCTTAGTGCTTTCTACAAGCTCGTCACGGTTGTATGCACAATATCTAACCCAGTTGCCGTCTGCATTCTCGGCGCACACCTTGGCGATGGAATCCACGTATATCTGGTTGCGTTGCTCCCAGTTGTCGTAGTCGCTTATTGCTTCTGTCTCCTGACAGGACATGAATGTGAATGCTGAAGTGCAGAGTGCTAATAGTATAAGTATGTTGAATGGATGTTTCATTGTTAGATGTTTTTATCTTAGAAGTTATGTGGTTTGTGAATTTAGAAAGTTAAGACAAATATGTTATTGTGCATAAACTTACAAACTCACAAACTTAAGAACTCACAACTACTTAAGGGACTTACTTGAGTCCCTTAAGAAGGCTTGTGATTGATACCTGATCCTCGATGATGCCACGGAGTTCAGAGATAGCTACACGCTTCTGCTCCATTGTGTCACGGTAACGGAGTGTTACTGTGTTGTCCTCGAGAGTCTGGTTATCTACTGTTACACAGAATGGAGTACCGATTGCGTCCTGACGACGGTAACGCTTACCAATCTGGTCTTTCTCCTCGTACTTGCAGTTGAAGTGGAACTTGAGGTCGTCGATAATCTCGCGTGCCTTCTCTGGAAGTCCGTCCTTCTTTGTGAGTGGGAATACAGCAAGCTTAACTGGTGCAAGTGCTGCTGGGAGGTGGAGGACAGTACGAGTGTCACCGCCTTCGAGCTTCTCCTCGTCATAGCTGTGGCAGATGACAGAGAGGAACATACGGTCAACACCGATTGATGTCTCGATAACGTATGGAGTGTAGCTTGTATTGTCTTCTGGGTCGAAGTACTCAATCTTCTTGCCTGAGAACTTAGCGTGCTGTGAAAGGTCGAAGTTAGTACGAGAGTGGATACCCTCAACCTCCTTGAATCCGAATGGCATCTTGAACTCAACGTCTGTTGCTGCATTAGCATAGTGAGCAAGCTTGTCGTGGTCGTGGAAACGGTAGTTCTCGCTTCCGAATCCGAGTGCCTGATGCCAAGCCATACGACGCTCCTTCCAAGTCTTGAACCACTCAAGCTCTGTACCTGGCTTTACGAAGAACTGCATCTCCATCTGCTCAAACTCACGCATACGGAAGATGAACTGACGTGCTACGATTTCGTTACGGAATGCCTTACCAATCTGAGCAATACCGAATGGAATCTTCATACGGCCAGTCTTCTGTACGTTGAGGTAGTTTACGAAGATACCCTGTGCTGTCTCTGGACGGAGGTAGATTGTGCTTGCACCTTCGGCAGCTGCACCCATCTCAGTCTTGAACATGAGGTTGAACTGACGAACGTCTGTCCAGTTGCGAGTACCAGAAATAGGACAAGCGATTTCCTCGTCGATGATAATCTGCTTCATACCTTCGAGGTCGATACCGCCTGGTGCGTTCATAACCTCCTGGTAACGCTTCTCAAGGGCGTCACGCTTAGCCTGGTTCTCAAGTACGTGCTCTGATGTTGCGCGATACTGAGCCTCGTCAAACTTGTCGCCGAAACGCTTCTTTGCCTTTGCTACTTCCTTCTCAATCTTCTCCTCGTACTTTGCAATCTGCTCCTCGATGAGAACGTCTGCACGATAACGCTTCTTTGAGTCGCGGTTATCGATGAGAGGGTCGTTGAATGCATCAACGTGACCTGATGCCTTCCATATTGTTGGGTGCATGAAGATGGCAGAGTCGATACCGACGATGTTCTCATGAAGGAGAACCATGTACTGCCACCAGTACTGCTTGATGTTGTTCTTAAGTTCTACACCGTTCTGACCGTAGTCATAAACAGCTCCGAGACCGTCATAAATCTCAGATGATGGGAATACGAAACCGTACTCTTTGCAGTGGCTAACCACTTTCTTGAAGATGTCTTCTTGTGCCATTATATTATTGTTTATTGTTTAATCTTATTGAAGTTAGGTTCAAGAGTTCAATGATTTAAGTGTTCAAAAGTCCAAGAGTTTAAGGCTTCAAATGCTAAATACAGCAGGAACTTAAAAACTCACGAACTTAAAAATTCACAAACTTAAATACTAATAAACTCAAAAACTAATTGAATTCTATTCCTCTCATTTTCGTGCAAAGTTACGAGTTTCTAACCAAAAAGTTGTAACTTTGGTGCTTAAAAATATTTAATTCAAACTAAAAGTGACAAATAGACGACACTTTATAGCCGTCGCATCAAATAACAAACATGACAATGAACACTAACAACATGACGAATTCAGCCGTTGAGTTGCTGAAAAGACTTATATCTACTCCAAGCATTAGTCGTGACGAGGCTAAGGCTGCCGACATACTCTTTGCTGAATTGAACGCAAGCAATGAGGCTCTTGGCGACGCTTTCAAGGTTCATCGCCAAGGTAACAACGTGTGGTGCATACCTAATGACTATAACGCATCAAAGCCTACCATACTGCTGAATGCACATATCGACACTGTCAAGCCTGTGGCTGGATGGCAGCACGACCCATTCACTCCGACCGTGGAGGATGACAACCTGTATGGTCTCGGTTCAAACGACTGCGGTGGCGGACTTGTGTCACTCATGCAGGTGTTTCTCTGTTATTGCACAAAAGATTCCTCACTCTCCGCTCTTCATTCATCATTGAACATCATCTATCTTGCTTCGTGTGAGGAGGAGGTGTCAGGCAAGAACGGTATTGAGAGCGTCCTTCCACTCCTTCCTACTATTGACTTTGCCATCGTGGGAGAGCCAACAGGTATGCAACCAGCCATAGCGGAGAAGGGACTCATGGTCATTGATGCCGTAGCTCACGGCAAGGCTGGTCATGCGGCACGTAATGAGGGTGACAATGCCATATACCATGCCATTGACGACATTAAGTGGCTGTCCGAATGGGTGTTCCCAAAGCAGACTGACCTCCTCGGTCCTGTCAAGAACACGGTGACGATTGTGAATGCAGGTACGCAGCACAATGTCATTCCTGACCAGTGTACATTCACCATTGACGTGAGAAGTAACGAGTGCTACACCAACGAGGATATATTTGCATTCTTCCAGCAGCATCTGAAGTCAGAGCTTAAGGCGCGTAGCTTCCGACTCAGTTCGTCACGCATAGACATAGACCATCCTTTCGTCAAGCTATGCGTTGATGCAGGTCTTGTTCCTTTCGGTTCGCCAACGTTGAGTGACCAGGCACTCATGCGTTTCCCAAGTCTCAAACTTGGTCCGGGACAAAGCTCACGTTCCCACACGGCAGACGAATACATCAAGATTAGTGAGATTAGCGATGCTATCAGTCTTTATATCCACTTACTCGAAGGACTCAAACTATAATATAACACAGACTAATGGTACTTTGTCGTAGTACGTCGCTTACGTACTCACAGTACTACCGTCACGTACTCTCAGTACGTTCGGCACGTACTGGCAGTACGTTCCCCAACGTACTGGAAAGAGAAAAGGTGTGGAGCATTTCTGCTACCACACCTTTTCAATTATTTAAGGTTTTGTAAAGAATTTACATTACTTAATGAGTGAACCTGCAACGTTGTAAGTCTTACCACCCTTAACGATGACAACCTTACCGTCAACCATCATCTTCTTAACAGAAGTTGTAGCCTCAGTCTCTACAGACTCGATAGCATCTGGCTGCTCAGTTGTATCCTTAACGAGCCAGAGACCTCTGATTGTGAATGTTGCATTCTTGACATCTCCGTTAGCATTGAAGAAGATTGAGAAGTCAGCAATACCTTCAGTCTTCTGCTTGTCTGTGAATACCAATTCAAATGCATCCTTACCGTCAAGATCAAGCCATCCCTCTGGACATACGAAACCACATGGAATGAATCCATATTCAGGATTACCCTCACTTACAGGAAGAGCCTCAGCGAATTCAACAATAACGCTCTTATAACCCTTAATCATATCAGGAGTGAGGTTGTACTTGAAGATGCTAAGGTGTGAAGCGTTGTTACCCCAAGTACCATCTGTGATAGTGTACTTAGCAGAAAGTGGCTGTCCTTCCTCATCTGTTTCGAGAACCTCGATAGCAAGCTCTGAACCCTCACCGCTACCACCAGTAAGTGCGAGACGGAGGTCGTTCTCATGTGCAACTGGCTCTGGCTCTGGAGCTTCTGCACCGAAGTATGTAAGACGGAATGTATCAAATACTGTCCAATCTTCTACAGCATCACCCTCACGTGTAACACCAATTGTCAATGTGTTGTCTGTTACAACAATCTTCTCGATAACATTAACGTATGCACCTGTTTCAAAACATGCAGCAGCGTCAGCCTGAGAATCTGGAATGTAGTATGCACCAGATGCTACACGCCAACCTCCGTCCTGTTCGTTCTTAGCCTCAGCAAATACAGACTTGATTACTACAGACTCGTCATTAGCAAACAATTTAGGGAATACTTCTGTACCTTCCTCATGAGCAGTAGCAGCTACAGCAGGACCGCCATGACGATAGTATGCCTGTGCAGTAAGCTGATAAACACCATTTGGAATATCTGTGATAGTCTGTGAAACAGTAAATGAACCTGCGTTCCACTTTTCATTATTACAGTTGTTGATAATTGTATTGTCTGAGCCAAGGTTTCCACCAATCTTTACAGCGCTCCATGCATTGTTAGCAGCATCAGCATTGTGGAAATCTGGAGCCTTGATATATACTGTAGCATCAACTGGATTTTCAGCAGTTGCATTAGCCAAGAGAGCCTTACGAGCATCTGCTGTTACAAACTGCCAAACAGAACCTGCTGTAATTTCGTCTGTATAATCAGGGATATCAGAACCTTCAACATAGCTAAAGTACTTAGTACCATTGAAGAGTGCTACACCACCTTCAGTTTCTACAATTTCCCATGCACCGCTTTGGTCATTAAAACCATCAGATGGACGAAGAGCCTTGCTTTCTCCCTTAATACCTGATGCCAATACATACTTACCATCTACATAAGAAACATTATATTCAATACCATTTCCAAAGAGAACTGAACGAGTTCCCCAGAATGCACCATTTGCGAGATACTTACCAGCCTTTACATTGTAAATGAAATATGAACCATCTGCAATGATAGGAGTTGGATCTGGCTCTGGGTCTGGTTCTGGATCTGGAGTTGGGTCTGGTTCGTCATTAGTTACAGCAACGATTGTCCAAATACCATTGAATGAAGTATTCTTGTCAGCATAAACTGTCTCATCTGTGTTGTCATCAGCCTTTACACCGTAGTCAAGACCGAATGAACCAAGTTCTCCCTTGATTTCATATCCACCCTCAACTGGCTCGATAGATACAACGTAAGCATCTTCGATGTTTGCAGAAGTAGAGAGGCTCCAAGTATTAGTAGTTCTTGTTACATACTGTGCCTCTGAGTTAGAGAAGATGAATCCACCCTCTACGTTAGTGATATTAACCTTTGCACCCTCAGCAACATTAACTGCCTCGTTTGCGATGTTAAGGTTCTTGTTAAGTGTAACATTCTGGATGTAGTAAGTACCATCAGCGAAGAGAGTTGTTGGCTCTGGATCTGGAGTTGGGTCTGGTGTTGGCTCAACAGTTGCCTTATAGAACTCAGTTTCAGCATAGAACTTGAAGAAAGCAGGTTCTGTAACAGTTGCTACAGCTTCTGAGTGGCTAAAGTATGTACCACGACCAACATTCTTAATAGTATATCCGTTCTCAGTCTTTTCTACAGTCCAAAGTGCGTGGTTAGCAGCGTCCTGTCCCCAAGCGCGTGATACTAAAACATTCTCTTCATATTTGTCGCCAAGGCCAAGTGCAAATACGACAGACTTACCTTCTGGCTGGAAGTTCACATAGCCCTGTGTACCCCACTTTTCAAAGTTCTTGCCATCCTTGATGAACATTTGCATAGTATAGATATCACCTTCAGCACCTTCTACTTCAACGTCTGCCTTAGCAAACTTAGTGTAAAGATATTCTGTACCTTCAAGGTCAAAGATGTTCTTTGAAACCATATCCTGAGCATCACCAATATTGCAAAGAAGCTTCTCGCTTGCAGTTGCATCTACAAGTACAAGTGTCTTTCCGTCGAGTTCTGAAACTTCACCAGTAAACTCAGTATCTGCCTTCACGCGAAGCAAACCAAACTCTGCTAATCTCTGCTCTTTATTATATTGTTCATAAGCAGCTACATACTCATTGAAATCCGTAACAGAAACTGCTGCCCAAGTTCCATTTGTAGTAGATGCTGTAAAGTTTAGACGTGTTTCAGCTGGATCACCACCCCAAGTAAGGATAGTGTTCTCAAACTTTGTACATCCGATAGTGAATGTCTTGTCTTCGCCTACTGTAATAGTAAACTTGTCATTTCCATCTCTTGAACCATCAATCCATACGCCGTCTGCGCCATCAGGGCTCATAGCACCAATCTTGTATGTGCCACCATCAATTGCTGTTATGGCAACAGCAAGACCTTTGTCATAAGCGACAGATGCACGTGTACCCCAATCGTTTGCACCTACGAGGAAGCCACCGAACTCTACATTGTAGAGATACTGTTCAACTGTACCGTCTGTGTTCAAATCAGAGAACTTTGGTACTGGCTTCTCAGCAGCAAACGAAGAAATAGAAGCGACTACAGAAAGAACCATAGTCAAGAAAAAAAGAGTAAACTTCTTCATTTTCTGATTTTGTTTTTAAAAGTTGTTAATTATTAAAGTTAGTAAAAAACTAATGCTATTTTCATTTTGGTTCTTCAAATCCAAGGTCTTGCAAGGCTTATTCTCATGGTTTGAGTGTCATGGTCAATTTTGGAAGTTAGAACCTATAATCATTGAACAATGCAAATCATTGGAAATAATACTTTCAAGAAATTAAATCCAAATGACCGTTATGTAGTTCTTTTTTACTTTGCAAAAATAATTATTTGGAGGCTAAACTCCAAGATATTTGCAATGAAATGTGTAAAATAGTGTGTTTTTAAAGCAACAAGTACACTGAAATGCGAAATTTCAGTGTACTTGAAACAATTATTTTAATTTCTTTACAACTTTTCCGTTGCTATACTTGATGATATTAAGTCCAGATTCGAGTTCTTTTCTCTTTATTCCGTTTATAGAATAGATACCCTTGACGGTTGCTTTCCTGTCGTCGTCAGTAGCTTCTATTCCGAGTGCTGGGTCTGGACTTACGAGTATGAGACGGAAGTTGTCTGCCACGAACCAGCGTGCTGGCATTGTGGTGAAGTTCCTTACACCTATTGTGAGTGTGTTGTCTATCGCCTCTATCTCAGGTGTAGTGTATTCTTTGAAGTCACTACTTTCCGTGTCAACATATACTGTCACGGAGTCTTTGCCATTGAAGGCGTAGAGACCACATGAAGGAGTGAAGCTTGTGTCGTTTGAACTCTTGGAGTTGTAAGCCATACATGACACGGTGTATTTACCGTTCTGAAGCCCTGTGATGGTCTGGTAGTAGTTGAATGACCTGTCATTAAGCTTGATACTGCTACCTGCCCAGTACTCAAAAGACACATTGTTTAATAATGGACCATTACCACCATTAGGTTTCTCGCAAGTCCAACCTGTTGAGCCGTCAATGGTAGGATTGACGATGGCGTCGGTCATGTCCGTTCCCGGAATAATCTGTGACTTGAGTGCGATAAGGTATATCTCGTGGAGAGCCTTTATCTCCTCCTTGCCGTTGGTGATAGCTCCATTGTTATAATCATCCATGATGCCAGCTGCAAGTTCCTTGAACTTTGCCTGTCCATCCTCGTCAAGTTTGGTGTATATGTCGTAAGCCTTGATGACTTTCTCGTAATATTTGGCTGACTTGTTGCATTCTGCCCTTGCCTTGTTAAGCGTGTTGATGTATGGCTTGATGGACTCAATGGTCATGGCAACAGTGTCTTTGTGCTGAAGGATGGTGAGGATGCTGTCCTTGATATCCTTGTTCATTATCTTCTCGATAGTGGCTTCTGCATCCTTTATGGATTCTTCATATGCTTTCTTGTAGCCATCAAGGTCGAGGTCGCTGACGTATGTAAGTACGAAGTTGTCCCAGTAGCTTCTTAGCTTCTCTGACCTTTCAAGTCGTGTACCGACAACTATCTTGCCGTTATAGGTGGTAGTCTTCAGTCCCTTGACATCATAGAGGTTGAGCGTGAACGAATTGCTTGCATCTGTCTCGGATGCTTCCTTCTGTGTACCAAGGTGGAATGTCTCTGCCTCATCGTCGAGGTAAAGCTCTGGGATGTATGATGTTCTTGTACCGTCAAGACGGTAGAAGCATTGTGCCTGTAGGGTGTATGTACCGCAAGGAATACCTTCCACATCCTGACTAATATCGAACGTGGTGTGGTTGGCTATGCCGCAAGGGCTTGACGCACCACCTCCTCCAAGTATGATGCCGTTGGTGTTGCTCGCCTCGTTGATGGTCCAGTATGACTCTCCGTAGTCAGGACCGAAGTTAGTGTGTAGGTCGGAGTTACGGATAAGGAACGTAGCGTCATCTTCACCCTTGAAGGAGTTGATGATATCTTCTTCCCTTGTTATCTTCCACTGAGCCTTTCTGCTGTTTGGATTTGTCATGTTGACGACGGTTGTTGACGCACCTTCGCTTGCGAGGTAGTTCTTGCCATCACGTGACAATGTGTATGTTCCGTCCTTTGTTGCTTCTATTTGCCAATAGGTGGCCTCTTCGTCCAGCATGTTGCTTGCACCAAGGTAGTGGTTCGTCTCGCTGCTGAAGAAGTGAGAGTCTATGATGTAAAGCTGTGGCTTAGTCTCTGCCTGTTGCTCAGAGTCATTCTCCGTGCCATCTACTGGCTCGGTCTGGGTGTCAGGCTCAACTTTGGTAGTGGTGTCTTGTACGGCTGTGAAGATAAATGGGTGTCCATGCCTTACAAGTACTGCCTTGGCATTCTTTCCACCATAGCTGCCAAGGTACATATTTGTATATGCGTTCTGAATGTAATACACACCGTCCTTGAACTGTGCGTAAGCGTATCCTGATGTAACAATGCAAAAAGCAGTTAATGTTAATAGTCTGTTGAATATATTCATACCTTTATTTGTGCATTAGTTAACATTTCTGTTTATCATATATGTTATTCTCTCGAATTATACTTCCATGAGTTTTTGAACTCTGCACAAAGGTAATAAAACATTGTTAGTTTGCCAAGACTAAATCCTTAAAAACAAAAAAAGAGTCCAAGAATGCCTCTTGAACTCTTTAATATTATTGTTTTTGTGCTATTTTACGCTATTTGTGTAAAATGCACTTTGCAAAATTGACATTATCGCTCAATAGTCTGCTCACGGTCTGGACCTACGCTCACGATAGCGATTGGAGTCTCAAGTTCCTTCTCAAGGAATGCAATGTAGTCCTTGAATGCCTGTGGGAACTGAGCCTCAGAAGTCATCTTAGTGAGGTCTGTCTTCCATCCTGGCATCTCTACGTAAACTGGTTCAACATCGTCAATCTCGTATGGGAAGTAGTCGATTACGCTACCATCCTTGAGCTTGTATGCTGTACATGCCTTGATAGTGTCGAATCCATCGAGTACGTCACTCTTCATCATGATGAGCTTAGTAACACCGCTTACCATGATAGCGTACTTGAGTGCTACGAGGTCAATCCAACCACAACGACGCTCACGACCTGTTACTGCTCCATACTCATGACCGATGGCACGGATAGTAGCTCCTGTCTCGTCGAAGAGTTCTGTTGGGAATGGACCTGCACCTACACGAATACAGTATGCCTTGATGATACCGAATACATCGCCAATCTTGTTAGGACCGACACCAAGACCTATACATGCACCTGCACATATTGTGTTGGATGATGTTACGAATGGATATGAACCGAAGTCGATGTCAAGCATTGTACCCTGAGCACCTTCACAGAGAACAGACTTGTCCTGCTTGAGGAGGTTGTTAATCTCATGCTCTGAATCTACGATAGGGAACTGACGGAGATACTCGATTCCTTCCATCCACTTCTTCTCTACCTCTGTAATGTCATAATCCGTATAGTTGAGTGACTTGAGGATAGCCTCATGACGTGCCTTTGCAGCTGCATATTTTGCTTCGAAGTTCTCAAGGATGTCACCCACACGAAGTCCGTTACGGCTTGTCTTGTCAGCGTATGTAGGACCGATACCCTTACCTGTAGTACCTACCTTGTTCTTTCCCTTCTGTGCCTCATAAGCAGCATCGAGAATACGGTGGGTTGGCATTATGAGGTGAGCCTTCTTTGAGATGTGGAGACGACTCTTAAGTTCGTGACCTGACTTCTCAAGATCCTTTGCCTCATCCATGAAGAGGTCTGGAGCAAGAACTACGCCATTACCGATAATGTTGACCTTGTCACCCTGGAAAATTCCCGATGGAATGGAGCGAAGTACATACTTCTGGCCTTCAAATTCGAGTGTGTGTCCAGCGTTAGGACCTCCCTGAAAACGAGCTACCACGTCGTAACGTGGAGTAAGTACATCTACTACCTTACCTTTGCCTTCGTCTCCCCACTGGAGACCCAAAAGAACATCTACTTTCATTGTTTATATGTTTTTTGATTTAACTTTCGCATGTAAGTAAACGTGTCTGCGTTTACTTTGCCTTTCCCAACTCACTTGCAGCCGCTGAAAGCATCGCAAGTTTCAGTCTTGCCTTCTCCCAGCGTGCCTTCTTGGCCTTGCACTTGGTACACACGCCAAAGATATATGTGCTGCTTCGTTCCTTGGTAAATCGCGGAGTCTTTGCCTGCATAGCAACATTTGTGATGCTTGTGTCGTAAAGGTCGTGTATCTCACGGCACTCTGTACATATATAGTGACTGTGAGGCTCAACCTTGTAGGCATTCTCATAGAGTGCTGCACTCTTCAATATAGAGTGACAGTACACAAGTCCTATCTCTGCAAACAAGTCGAGTGTTGTATAGACAGTTGCACGGTTTATCTTGTAATTGTCCGGAGTGAGTGCCTGAATCTCATCAGCAGTATGATGTCCAGAGGTGTTCAGTACAACCTTAAGGACAATCTCACGTTCTGGTGTATGACGCATTTTGTGACTTTCAATATATGCATCCAAAATGGCTTTAGCACCTTCAAATTTCTTGTCAATATCCATATTCCGTACTCATAAACCGCACAAATTTATTACTTTTCTGTCACTATGACAAATAATCTGCAATTTTTTTGACCTTTTCAGCATTAACTTCACTTTGCGATGCAAATATTTGTAGTGCTTTGAAAACTTGGGTGTCAAGTACAGTCGGCTTTGCCTCATCGCTGCCATCTGTCCTGAGATGTGAAAGAACAGATGATGCCTGATCAAGGAACTCGTTTGCACTTCTGTCCTGCAACTCGCCTCGTCTAAGCACATGGCACAAGGTGAGATAGCCACAACATTGTACCATCTCCTTGTCTGATGCCATCCACTCGAAAGCCTTTACAGATGCGTACTTGAGTCTGTTTACAAGGTTCATACAGAACATTTGTGCTATCTCGATGGTTTTGATGTCTTCCACCCAGATATCGCATATCTCCTCATCGAACTTGTCCACAGGCATGAGTATGGTAGCGAGAATCTTGCATTCACGTACATTCTCTTTCCAGAGTGCTTGCGCCAGTTCATGGCTTGCCTCAAACTCCTTGGCAATATCGTGTATTCTCGGAAGTTCCACGCCAAAGTTAACCCTGTAATCTGCCGACTGCCTCATGGCTGCCGACGCAATACCGTTCATATTAGCACGTAGTTCCTTCTTTACATCTAATATTTTTTCTTTTATATCCATACACGTTTCATTTTGCACAATGTGCCAATTAAAAAAACAATAAAGAAACAGAACAAAAACAAGAAAAAACAGGTTTTCTTTTGTATTCTTTTGTTTTCACCATGTTTTTCTAACTGGCCGCTTTGCGGCAAAAAACACAATACAAATATTACTTAACAGAATACTTGGAAGAATAGCGAAGCATCTGCTCTGCATATCCTTCGGTGTAAGTAACCTTTACATCGATGATTTCGCCCTTGTCGTTACGTACTGCCTCATATACAGGGTTGATAAATCCCTTGTAAGGAGCAATGTTGAGCTTGGCGTATCTGTCGAGAACCTCCTTGTGAAGCTCTGGGTCGATCTTTACTCCGTATGTCTCTACGAGGTTCTTTGCACCCTCATAGTCACCAGTACTCTTTATGCGCTGGATTTCTGCAAGAAGTTCACCGAACAAGTCACGAAGACGAACATAGTCGTTAATCTTAACGTATGTCTTACCATCCTTCTTTACCATCTCAACTACATTGTCCTTCTTGCCGTGGTCAAGTGCCCAACGTGCAATGAGTGCCCTATTACGCATATGAGCCTCCTCAATGTTGTTGCCGATGTTGATGCGTACGAGCTGAGTCATAAGACCATTCATCATCTGACTGTAGTATGAAGCCTTGTAAGCCTCTGCATTTGGAGTAAGTCCGAGTTCCACGAGCTTTGCGTCTGGGAGGTAGTAGAGGGCAAAGAGGTCTGCACGTGCTTCCTCAATTGTTGAACCGTATGCCTTGAGGCTATCTCCGTCCACTCCATCGAGAAGCTTACCACTTCCATGTCCGAGACACTCGTGAAGGTCTGTGTGGAGGTCATCGCACACGTCACCATATTTGTCAATTAACTCTCTCTCAACGGCAGAGTAAACGAATTCCTCAGACATACCATTGCCCTTGGCAGCTTTGTTGTAGGCATCTGTAAGGTTACCTATGGTAACGCTCTTTGAACCATGTTCCTTGCGAACCCAGTCAGAGTTAGGAAGGTTGATACCGATGGCTGTTGAAGGATAGAGGTCACCAGCGAGTATGGCAGCGTTGATTACCTTGGCAGTAATACCCTTTACCTTCTCCTTCTTGAATCTTGAATCTACAGGACTATGGTCCTCAAACCACTGTGCGTTGGCACTCAATGTCTCTGTACGCTTAGTAGCCTCAAGGTCCTTGAAGTTTACTATACTCTCCCAAGAGCACTTGAGACCGAGAGGGTCACCATAGCACTCGATGAATCCGTTGACGAAGTCGATGAGTGGTGCTGTGTTCTTAACCCAGAGGATGCTATACTCGTCAAATGTCTTGAGGTCACCTTCTGTGTAGTATTCTATGAGCTTGTCGATAACCTGCTTCTGAAGCTCGTCCTCTGCGTATGGACGTGCAAGCTTGAGGTTCTCCACTATTTTAGCGATGTACTTACCATACTTGCCGCCAATCTTCCACTTATCCTCAAATATCTTGCCATTCTTCTTGACAAGTGTGCTGTTCATACCATACATTACAGGGTGCAAAGGGTCGCCTTCAGCCTTCTGCTTACCGTAGAAGTCCTCAGCCTCCTCCTGTGTCACGCCTTGGTAGTAGTTGCAGGCAGAAGTCTTGATGAGGTCAACACCCTCGGCAAGGTTCACACGCTTCGTGAGGTAGTCCTCCTTGAAGATTGCCTTGCATATTTCATCAAGCTCTGCGCCCTTCACGTTTACCTTGCAATTCTTAACCTGCTCCCTGAACCATTTCTCAGAGAATCCTGGCACGAACTTCTCACATCCGTAGTGGTGGTGTATGCCATTAGAGAACCATACACGCTTGAGGTATGTCTCCATAGCCTTGAAGTCATCAGACTTCTTGTTAGCCTTGTCAGAACAATAGATGCTTTCAAGTACGTTTCTTATGCCTAAGTTGTAGAGACCGTTCTGGTCAAACAAGATGTCACGTCCCCAGAGTGCAGCCTCCTGAAGGTGGTAGATGAAAGTCTTCTGCTTGAGTGTAAGCTCCTCAAATCCGTGTACCTTGTAGCGAAGCATCTGCAAATCTGCAAAACGCTCATCCGAATACTTGAAGTTGTCTGTCTGGGCAACGCCGTTGGCAACTCCCATACTGAGTAATGATGCCATAATGTAATTTCTTATATTCATGTTTTTAAGTTTTTGAGTTCGTAATTTTTTGAGTTTGTAAGTTCTTGAGTTCTTAAGTTTTTAAGTTCTGTACGGTTGGGTTGGAGAAGCCTGAAAGGCTGGTAATATTACAGGCAGGGAGTGGAGCATAGCGGAACCCCTGTTTTGTCGGTATCACATCATCCGAAGAACCCAGAATGGGTGACATAACAGAAGCGTTGTTCGTGTCTTTATTCTGTCACTCATCAATCTCCTCCCTTCGTTGGGGTTGGGAGGGGACCTCTCCTATACTCTTCTGGCGATAAGCCTGTGAAGCGTTTGAAGGCAAGGAAGAACGACACGCGGTTTTTGAATCCCACAAGTATTCCTATTTCCTCCACCGTCATGTCTGCCTTCTTTTTGTTGGTAAGATGACGCTTCGCATCAGCCACACGATGTGACAGAACTATGTCGGAGTATGTACAGCCATACTCCTTCTTGATAATCCTCGACAACTTGTAGTTCTCAATACCCAAGTCCTCCGCAAGGCGTGTTGCGGAATAGTCTGGGTCACGATACTTGTGACTTTTTATGAGTAATGCGTCTATCTCCTTTTTCATATCTCGTGCAAATATATCCTTTTTTATCCACTTGTTAACTATGTTTACCCTAAAAAACGAGGTGAAATGCTTCTGCCGAATAACATGAATTATGAAAAAAGTAATGAAACATGTTAAAATGCTTTGATAAATGTGGCGGAATATCTACATTTGTGATGTGTAATAAGAAAAACAGGTTCGGAATTTTATGAAACAAAGAGACATCTCTTTCCTTGACCTCAAGTCTGTCACGGAATTGCATGGTGACGAGATAAGGAGTGCTATAAACAAAGTTGTGGATTCTGGCTGGTATCTTCATGGCGAATGTACCCGTCAGTTTGAGGAAGACTTTGCCAAATACATCGGTACTAAATACTGCATTGGTGTGGGTAATGGACTTGAAGCACTCTCACTCATCCTGCGTGCCTACAAGGAGTTAGGTAAGCTGAAGGATGGGGATGAGGTCATCGTTCCTGCCAACACGTTTATAGCCTCCGTACTTGCAATAACGGAGAATAATCTCATTCCTGTCTTTGCAGAGCCAAGGCTTGACACGCTTGTTATTGACGACTCTGCTGTTGAGGCTCTTATCACGGAACGTACTCGTGCCATAATGATTGTTCATCTTTATGGCAGATGCTCATATACTACAAGGATTGGTGAACTCTGCAACAAGCACAACCTCCTTCTGATAGAGGATAATGCGCAAGCACACGGTTGCCGTAGCAATTCTTCTTCCCATCGTTCTATATCCGAAAATGATTCTTCATTCTTCATTCCTCATTCTTCATTTCCCCGCACGGGTTCTCTCGGTCATGCTGCTGGTCATTCTTTCTATCCTGGAAAGAATCTTGGTGCAATGGGTGATGGTGGAGCTGTGACAACTGACGACCTGGAGCTTGCTGAGGCAATACGTTCTCTTGGCAATTATGGTTCTTCTGCCAAATATGTATATAAGTATAAAGGTGAGAACTCGCGTCTTGACGAGCTTCAAGCTGCCGTACTTGACGTGAAACTCCGCCATCTTGACGAGGACAATGCCCGTCGTCAGCAGATTGCAGCACATTATTATGATAATATAAGCAATCCTCACGTGACTCTTCCCGTTCGTCTGCCAGATGCAAACAATGTCTATCACATATTCCCTGTTCTTTGCGAAGAACGTGACAAGTTGCAGTCTTTCCTTAAGGAACGTGGCATCCAGACCTTGATTCATTATCCTGTTGCTCCTCATCAGCAGGAATGTTACAAGGAATACTCCCATCTTTCCTTACCTGTAACCGAAAGAATCCATCGTGAGGAGCTGAGTCTTCCTATGTCTCCTTCACTCACAATAGATGATGCCAAGTATGTTGCTGAATGTATAAATGAATTTATGTTATAATGTTTTTTGTGAAGAGTTGGAGAGAGCGAATGAAAAAAGCAGGATGAAAGTTGCCTGTTATCTCTCTCTTCTGTTTGTACCAAAAGTAATATCGCCCCTCATGTTTTGTCCTAAACTTCATAGTCAGTACTTAGTCTATAGTTTGTCAGTACTTAGTCAGTACTTTGACTATACTTCAACCGTACCTGTTTTGTGACTATAATGGAAAACTATTGCCCTTTTTGTCTTTTGATGTTTCCTCTTCTTTCTGATGCCAGATTTTTTCGACTTGTGAGTTTTATTTGTGCAAATATTTGGTGATAAGGGAAATCTTTCATACCTTTGTGTTATCTTTTTGTTACAGAGCTATTTTGCGAATGGAAAGAAACAACTAACTTAAAAAAATCAAAACGAAATGAAGAATATTGCATTATCTATTATTTCCTTGAGTTTGCTCGCAGCTTGTTCGTCAGAACTGGCGGAGATGGAAAACGACATTGTGACTGGTGACGAGGTACAGAAAGTTACCATTCAGAGCCATCCTTTTGTGTTCGATGACGACACGCGTACATTGCTTACGGCATCGGATAAGTCTATCAATTTTTCTTGGGCTGACTATGATGCCATGGGTGTGTTCCCTGTCGCACCATACTCCAACAGTCAGGCAAAGCGTACACTCAGCGTACCTGCTGGTGCTGATGCCCATTATGCTACGTTCGACGGAGCAGGATGGGAACTGAGCCAGAACAATACGTATGCAGCATACGTGCCTTACAACGGTTCGCTCCCTTCATCAACTTTGTACGATGAGGTGCCTGTTGACCTTACTGGTCAGGACGGAACGCTTGAGACAATCGGCAAGAAGTACGACTATATGTATGCGCCATCCTCAAGAGGAACATTTAAGAACCTCGGTGGTAAGAATACCGAGATTGTGTTCGATTTCCAGCATGCCGTATCTATTATCCAGTTGAAGCTCACCATGCCTATTGCTGCAGAGTGGAAGAGCGTCACGCTTGCAAGTACAGACGGAAGCAAGGTGTGGACAACATCAGCAGCCATGAACGTGGCTACGGGTGAAGTCATACCAAAGGAAACATCATCAGAGGTTACGCTCTCGCTCGATAATGTAAGCACAACCGAATCAGACAAGACTCTCACTCTCTATCTTGCAGTGCTCCCTACAACGACTGGTGACCTCACGCTTACAGCCAAGACATCAGTCAACAGGTCATACACAGCGACTCTAACAGCAAAGACTCTCGTTGCTGGCAAGGCTTACCGCTATACAAAAAGCGAGTTTGTTACGCCTCCAACAACGGGTACTGAGAATGGCTATACATGGGTTGACCTCAATTTGCCATCTGGTTTGAAATGGGCAACAATGAATGTTGGCGCAACAAGTGTAGCAGATTATGGCAAGTACTACGCATGGGGTGAGACGAAAGGATATGGCGAGGAAGACCAAAGCAATGCAAGAAATTATGTCTCTGCGGGCAGTTACACTAAGACCTCTTATTCTTGGAATACATACAAGTGGTCAAATGATGATGAAGGAAACTCATTTAGCAAATACACAGCTTCCTCAAACACTACTCTTGACGCAGAGGATGATGCTGCCACACAGAACTGGGGCGGAGCATGGCGTATGCCAACCCATGCAGAACAAGAGGAACTCGTAAACAACTGTTACTGGGTGTGGACATTAAATTACAACGGTTCTGGCGTAGAAGGTTGTATCGTTTATGCGGCAAAATATCCTTCTGACTGTGGATTGTGTGACATGAGTGAAAATTCTTCGAAAAACTACTCGCTCTCTGATACCCATATTTTCATTCCTGCTGCTGGCTATCGTTTTTTGGGTGGATCCGATTCTAATTTCGATTCTGATCCTGTTGTTGATCCAGATTTTAATGTTGATCCTATAGGCAAAAACCGTAGCAGTTATGGTAAAATCTGGTCGTCTTCACTCACTGGCGATGATGGCAAATCCGCATGGTCATTGGACTTCTGTACGATGCGGATTGGTTGGATAGAGCAAGTAGTACTCAATAGCGACAATTTAGATGGCCGTTACAAAGGCTTCTCTGTCCGTGCTGTCTGCAAGTAAAGGTTCTTCTGAGTCCCTCCTTTTTCCCTTAGTTCCTCTTATGTTTCTCTTAGGATTTGTGGAGAAACATAAGAGAAACGTAAGGGAAGAGTGGGGGAGAGAATGAAAATTCAGAATGAAAGTCGCCTATTATATATAATGTGTCATTGTGTTATTCCGTTCCGAAGGCCTCATTTCTTTCTGTCACCCGCAAATTCACGGAAGAATTACGAAGGGTTAACGAACCATTAACGAAGGATTGACGAGGGTAGGCGAACTGACATTTTGTTATTTTTTATGGAACCCGCTCCCTCTTGGGAGCTAAATTACCAACTATTCTCTCTGACCGCAGGGAAGAAATCTTACCAATCTTTGAGCCAACTTTTCTCTCTGACCGTAGGGAAGAAATCTTTACATTTTTTTTATGCGCTAAGGCGCCAATTAGAAAAACAGGCAAGAAACAGAACAAAAACAAGAAAAAACAATTTTCTTTATTTTACCTTATAGTGGGAAAAGTTCTAAATTTTCGTTTTTAAAAATAATGGTAAGATTGGCTTAAAGATTGGTAAGATTTCTTCCCTGCGGTCAGAGAGAATAGTTGGTAATTTAGCCACCATCGGTGGCGGTTTCTTTAATAAATGTCTCTATTAAATATGTCTTCTTTTGTTTTTCCAATTGGCGCCTTGGGCGCATTATTTTTGGGGAATGTGGCGGTTTTTTCTTCTTCCGCCCGCCCGTGCGACCCCAAATTGACGTTTTCAGACGTGTCTCATTTCGTGCCTTGGTGTCTCAAAAATCTCACGAAAAAGTAGCGTGATAAGAAATCTGTTGTCCGATTAAAACTAAAATGCAAGAAAAATGCATGTTTTGATAAAAAATATCGGCCCGGCGCTTGCCAGTTTCAGAAAAGTCCGTACCTTTGCACTCGCTTTCGGGAAGCAACGCTACTGAGTCCCAC
>JAFZVY010000047.1 GCA_017617575.1 Bacteroidaceae bacterium
TAATTCAATATAGACATTTTCAATCTTTGCAATTTCAAATTCATCCTTAACATCCAGATAATTTATATCAAATGGTACGTATAAAGGTTGCCATTTTGTATTCTCAAAATTACGGACATATTCTATTTCTACAAATTTCTGAGTGATGGTATCTGTATAAACTTCGCCATCATATACTTGGAATGCTAAGTCACCAACAATATGTGGAAAACCCATACCCCTTCCATAATAACTATACATCTCCTCCATTCCCTTATATACATGAGTTATAATATCGCTTGAAACATTGGAAAATGTGTTATCATGTACAGAAAAATCTTTTTTAACAGTTCTTGCATATAAATAAATGTCTTTAAGTGACGTGCAATACGAAAAAGCTTTTGATCCAATACTTTTCACTTCACCAAAGATTGTCAATGAAACCAAGTTCTCGCAAAACATAAAAGCATAAGGAGAAATAACTATTTGTTTAGATGGGATAGCAACAGAAGTCAGACCTTTGCATTCAAAAAATGCATTCTTCTTAATTCTTATCACAGATGAAGGAATATTAACAGATGTAATAGTGCTATATTCAAATGCATGTTCTCCAATTTCTGTAATAGAATAACCATTTACTTCAGCAGGAATAACAATATCTCCTGTATAGGAAACGTCACCAGATGTTACTTCAGCAGTTTTGTCGTCTTCACTAAGGATGTTGTAGTAGATTCCGTCCTTTTCAAAATCAAATGCAAATCCACTAAGGGAGAAAAGGAAAGAAAATAGAATCAAATAAACTTTTAATGCTTTCATGATTGTCTTGTTTTTACGGTGCAGGTGCTTCCCACGCCTGACACGGGTTATAGCTAAGAGCTGGGAAGTGCTCGGTATTAAATATTTGCATGCAAATTAACACACATATTGTGTTTTTTCAAAACAATTTCGAGACTTTTATGTGCAAAAAAAGCACAAATTGAGATTTAGGGGAGGGTAAATGCAAACAAATAAGTAAATATGCCAACATTATATAAAAATTAAATATTTAATTTAGCAAATCATTTATATAATCATAAAAGAGAGACATTCGGAATAAAGCGTAAATTACTATTCTCTCAGCGAGTTTGCTCCGTGAGGGGATAAAATTCAACCGTACAGTTCGCTATTTTTTCGATATTATCACCACTTGTGTTATAGTCGGCACATAATATGGTACGTAAAAAATGAAATTTTTTTACTTTTTTTATGTTTCGTTCCCACATGACGGAATGATGATTTATTTGTTTTTTCTTAGCTTTGTAGCGTTGAAGGTTGTGGGCGAAAAATTTGAGCTATAGAGATTTGCGCTACTCTGTTTCTCTGTTCTGAGGAGATCATCATTGAGCGACGGCAACGTCTGCTCACCACCTTGTCGTGCCCATAACTCATCCTATCTCGTTGGCATCATCTTCAAGACCACCAATGCCGATGGCTACATCGCACACCACCGTCCGACCGCCCCCCTTTCTCCCCCCCTAAATACTACGTCCCTATAGGGACTACGTATTAGGGGGGGGCGAACAAACAAGAATCCGCTTCGCTCAGTGCTCTCTGTTTTTCGAAATTATTGCTGAGTATTACTGATAATTACCAACTATTGCTGAGTTTCGACGACTATTACTGAGATACCACCTTGCTGGTGTCGTATCTTTGTATCGTGATTCAGGCGTGTTTCCCTTACCTTCCCCTTAGGTGCGCCTTAGGTGTCCCTTAGTTTTGTAAGGGAATTGAAGGAGAACCTAAGGGGAACGTAAGGGACACCTAACACGAAAGGTTAACGAAGGATTGAAGATGAAGCAAAAAGACGGAAATGTACGCAGGATTTGATTATTATCATGCTTCCACCTTGCTTTTCCCTTATGTTTCCCTACAAATCTGTAGAGAATGGTAAGAGGATGGTAAGAGAAAACCAACTGATTAAAAGAAATAAAAGTATCAAATTATATATAAAAAATTTAGAATAATATTGCGGAGAAAAATATATTCGTTAAATTTGCAACCAAAACAGAGAAGAAGGGAGACCTTTAATCTGTTTGTGGATTTATTTCCTTACAAATGAAATAATAAAACCTAAAAGAGAATGAATTTTACACCTAAGACAATCTTAGCCTTGATGGCTCTGATTTGCTCTTCTGCTTCAAAGGCAGAAACCCCATTATGGCTCAGACAGTCAGCCATTTCACCTGATGGTAGCACAATCGCTTTCTGCTACCAAGGCGACCTTTTCACAGTAAGTGCAAATGGTGGCGAAGCTCACCAGCTCACAACAAACACAAGTTACGACACAGCACCTGTATGGAGTCCTGACGGAAAGCACATCGCTTTCGCAAGCGACAGGGACGGACACATGGATGTATTTGTCATTCCTGCCAAGGGTGGCAAGCCTGTTCGCGTCACATCGTCAACAACAGCAGAGATGCCTATTGCTTTCACGGCAAATGACAAGTTGCTCTATTCTGCCAACGTCATGCCATCAGTTCAGAGCATCCAGTTCCCAAGCTCTACATTCAAGCAGGTTTATGAGGTGGAAATCCCATCTACTCCTAACAAGACAAAGCGTGCTCAGATGGTGTCTTCACTCCCTATGGAGCATATCTCCATCAGCAAGGACGGAAACACTTGGCTCTATAACGACAAGAAGGGTTACGAGGACCAGTGGCGCAAGCACCACACAAGTAGCATCACTCGTGACATCTGGGCATGGAACAAGAAGGATAATAAATACACAAAGCTCACTTCGTTCAAGGGTGAAGACCGTGAACCAGTATGGGGCGACGGCAACACGTTCTACTATCTGAGTGAGGAATCAGGTTCGTTCAACCTTTATAAGCGTGCGGTTGGAGGAACTACCTCTACCCCACTCACTTCGTTCAAGAACCACCCAGTACGTTTCCTCACACGTTCAAACAACGGAGTGTTCTGTTTCAGCTTCAACGGAGAGCTTTACACCCTCAAGGAAGGTGAGCAGCCAAAGAAGCTTGACGTGGTTGTGACTACAGACTGTACGACAAAGAACCTCATTCGTCAGACTATAACAAATGGCGTAGGAGACTTCTCAATAAGTCCTAACGGTAAGGAGCTTGCCATCGTGCTTCACGGAGACGTTTATGTCACATCAGTTGACTACAACACGACTCGTCAGATTACCGACACTCCAGGACAGGAGCGCAACGTATGCTTTGCCCCAGACGGCAAGAGCGTGATTTACGACAGCGAGCGTAACGGACTCTGGCAGATTTACCAGTCAAGCATAGAGGACAAGGACTGCACAAGCTTCACACGTGCAAAGGAAATCAAGGAAGAGAACATCGTAAAGACTGACCAGACATCATTCCAGCCAACTGTTTCACCAGACGGCAAGAAGGTGGCTTACCTTGAGAACCGCACTACCCTACGCGTTGTGGACATCAAGTCAGGAAAGATAACTACAGCCCTCGACGGCAAGTACAACTATAGCTACTCAGATGGTGACGTGAACTTCAGTTGGAGCCCTGACAGCAAGTGGCTTCTCTGCGACTACATCGGTATAGGTGGATGGAATAACAAGGACATCGCACTCGTCAAGGCTGATGGCACGGAAGTTCACGACCTCACAAGGAGCGGTTACACAGACAGCAACGCAAAGTGGGTCCTCGGTGGAAAGGCTATGGTATGGGCATCTGACCGTGCCGGCTACAGAAGCCACGGAAGCTGGGGTGCTGAGGATGACTACTACATCATGTTCTTCGACATAGAGGCTTACGACAAGTTCCGCATGAACAAGGAAGACCTTGAGATTCTTGAGGAGAACAAGAGCAAGAAGGAAAAGAAAGAGGAAGAGAAGAAGGAGGAAAAGGAGAAGAAGGCTGAGGAGAAAGGCGAGATTGCAAAGGTGGAAGACCTCGTGTTCGACCTCAACAACCTTGAAGACCGCATCGTCCGTCTCACTTCACAGTCAGGCAACCTTGGCGACTGCGTCCTTGACGCAAAGGGCGAGAACTTCTACTATGTGATGAGCTCCGTTGACGGAACAGACCTCTGGAAGAAAGACATCAAAGAAGGCAACACATCAAAGCTTGCTGGTGGTGTAAGCGGTTCAATCATCACAGACAAGGACGTAAAAACAATGTACTTCAACCGTGGCGGAGTGGTAAGTAAACTTGAGGTGGGAGGAAGAGATGCGAAGGCAATCAACTTCACGGCTCAGTTCAACTACCGTCCAGCCGAGGAGCGCGAATACATCTTTGAACATTGTTGGCGTCAGGTGAACGAGAAGTTCTACGACCCAAAGATTCACGGCATCGACTGGAAGATGTACCACGACAATTACAAGAAGTTCCTACCTTATATAAATAATAACTACGACTTTGCAGACCTCATCTCTGAGATTCTTGGTGAGTTGAACGGTTCGCATACAGGTGGCGGCTATCGTGCTTCATACCGCAACAACGTGGGACGCCTCGGTCTCTTCTATGCCCAGAATACAGAGGGCAACGCAATGTGCATCGAGGAAATTATTGCAAAGAGTCCTCTTGCGCTCAAGAAGACAGACGTAAAGCCAGGCATGATGATTACTCACGTAAATGGCGTGGAGATTACAGATTCACTCACACTTGACTACCTCCTCACAGGTAAGATTGGCGTAAACGTGACTCTTACAGTCAAGGGCAAGAGCGGCAAGCCATTCGACGTAGAGGTTAAGCCTATCTCACAATCTGCAGAGAACGCCCTACTCTACCAGCGTTGGGTGGAGCGCAACCGCAAGTATGTGGAAGAAAAGACTGGCGGCAAGATTGGTTACATCCACATCGAGGGAATGAACAGCAAGAGTTTCCGTGTACTCTATAGCGAGCTTCTCGGTAGATACCGCAACACAGAAGGCGTAATCATCGACACACGTCATAATGGAGGCGGTTGGTTGCACGACGACGTAATCACACTCCTTTCAGGTGTGGAATATCAGAAGTTCATGCCACGTGGACAATACGTGGGAAGTGACCCATACAACAAGTACACAAAGAAATCTTGTATGCTCGTGTGTGAGGACAACTACTCAAATGCTCACGGTACACCTTGGCTCTACAAGGAGCTTGGCGTAGGTAAGCTCATTGGTGCTCCTGTCCCAGGAACCATGACAGCAGTATGGTGGGAGACACAGATTGACCAGAGCCTCTACTTCGGTATTCCTCAGGTGGGATGCGTTGACCGCAAGGGCAACTACCTTGAGAACATGGAACTTCAGCCAGATATCCTCATCTACAATGACCCAGCAGACGTGCAGGCAGGTAAGGACGCTCAGCTCGATGCTGCAATTGAGGAGATGATGAAGGGCGTGAAATAAAGAAGAATGAAGAATTAGGAATGTTCAAGTTTCGGAAGTTAGAAATAATTAAAAGGAGAACGAAAATTTAGAAAATTATTTTTCTCTCTAAAACACAGAGTTCACAGAGAACTCAGAGAATAAAAAACTCTGTGCCCTCAGTGTTCTCTGCGTTGAAAAAATCGTTTTTTTAAGCGAACAACCATTCGTCCGCTAACTTCATGGAGCGAAGCGGAATAAACTTCTTTTAACTTCCATTAATTTCATAAACAATAAGGACTATGCCATTCGAACTTTCATTCGTTGAACTTCTGGATTACGCAGGTACATTTGCCTTTGCAATATCTGGTATCCGTCTTGCTTCAGAAAAGAACTTCGACCTTTTCGGGGCATACATAGTGGGATGGGCTACGGCTTGCGGAGGAGGTACGGTTCGCGACCTCTTCCTCAACATGAGTCCTTTCTGGATGACGCAATGGATCTATCTCGTCATAACAGGCGTGGCACTTGTGTGCTACATGTTCTGGCATAGGTTCATCAATAGGATATCCGGAACGATATTCCTCTTTGACGCCATAGGCCTTGCCCTGTTCGCAGTCGTAGGATTCCAGAAGACGATTGAGGCAGGCTTCCCGCTTTGGACGGCAAACATAATGGGTATGTGTACGGGTGCCATAGGTGGTGTGATACGCGACATACTCATCAATGAGGTTCCACTCATCTTCAGGCGCGACATCTATGCACTTGCGTGTATCTTCGGAGGACTTGTGTTCTCGTTGGCATACGTGATGGACATTCCGAACTTCCTGTGCCAGATACTCTGTGCAGTTTCCGTGTTCACTGTTAGAGTCTTAGCTGTTCATTATCATTGGCAATTACCAATACTTCATGACGAAGGAGATAATCAATCAGCAAAATAGTACTCAAAATATGTTGAAAAGATAGCAAACGCACAAAAAAAGCATTTTTTGTGATAAGTTTTTGATAATCTTTTTTTTCAATTAAAATTTTTTACGTATCTTCGCACCGCGAAAACAAAATAAATACTAATATACATTTTTAAGATATATGACTAAAGCAGAAATTGTTGCACAGATTTGCAGCGAGACAGGCATTGAGAAGGACAAAGCTCTTAAGGTAGTAGAGGCTTTCATGGTTGTAGTTAAGGACAACATCGTGAATGGTGAGGACATCTTCCTCCGTGGTTTCGGTACATTCACAACAAAGACTCGTAAGCAGAAGATTGGTCGTCTTATCAAGGAGAACAAGTCTGTTGTTGTTCCTGAGCACAAGATTCCTTACTTCAAGCCATGTGAGGAGTTCAAGTCACAGCTCGCTAAGTAATCGGAGCAATCCATATAATATTATAAGGTGTCAGGTTCAACAATGAACTTGACACCTTAATAATTTGAAAAGGGGGTAGTAAGGTTAGGCTAATTGGCCATACCCATTCACTTGCGAAGCCCTACCCCACTTCCTCTATTACAGAGTTTATAATCAATAAGATAATATGAACATTTCAGAAACACCTGTCCTTCTGCTTACAGGTTACTTAGGCAGTGGTAAGACGACTCTCGTCAATAAGATTCTTTCCAACAAGAAGGGTATCAAGTTTGCTGTCATCGTGAACGACATCGGCGAGGTGAACATAGATGCCGACCTTATCCAGAAAGGTGGCGTGGTTGACCAGAAAGATGATAGCCTCGTGGCACTTCAGAATGGTTGCATCTGCTGTACTCTGAAGATGGATCTCGTGGAGCAGCTTCACGACATCGTGGCACAGAAGCGTTTTGATTACATCGTAATCGAAGCAAGTGGTGTGTGTGAGCCAGCACCAATCGCCCAGACAATATGCTCCATCCCAAACATGGAGACAAAGTACGTAAAGGACGGCATTCCTGTGCTTGACTGCGTTGTTACAGTAGTCGATGCCCTCCGCATGAAGGACGAGTTTGGTTCAGGCGACAACCTCATTAACAGCAATATTGAAGAAGATGACATCGAAAATCTTGTCATCCAGCAGATTGAGTTCTGCAATATCATCCTCCTCAATAAGGCATCAGAGGTTGAGCCAAAGGAATTGGAACGTATCCGCCAGATTATCCGCACGCTCCAGCCAAAGGCAGAAATCATCGACTGTGACTATGGCGAGGTAGATCTTGACAAGATTATCTCAACAAAGAAGTTCAACCTCAACTCTGTAGCTTCTTCTGCAGCATGGATGGAGGAACTTGACAAGCACATCGACGAAATGGACGAGGATGAAGATGAGGATGAAGAACATGAGCATCACCACCACCATCATCATCACGACGATGATGATGACGATGAGGACGAGCACGAACATCACCATCACCACGACCATCCAGAAGGTTGCACTTGCGGCCATTGTCACCACCATCACCACCACGGAGAAGGTGAGACAGAGGAATATGGCATAGGCACATTCGTCTATTATCGTCGTGAACCATTCGACCTTGTAAAGTTTGACGAGTTCGTAGGTATGAACTGGCCAAAGGGCATCATCCGTACAAAGGGCCTCTGCTACTTCTACGACGAGCAGGAGATGTGCTACATCTTTGAGCAGGCAGGAAAGCAGGTCAAGATTAGCAAGGCAGGACAATGGTATGCAACCATGCCAAAGGACGAACTCGACCGCCTCATGGCAGCAGAGCCAGCTCTTCGCCGCGACTGGGACGAGAAGTACGGAGACCGTATGCAGAAGATAGTATTCATCGGACAGAAGCTTAACAAGAAGGCTATCATAGAAGCACTTGACAAGTGTCTTGTGAAACTATAGTATTTTTTAGTATCGAAAATATCTTTTCGTAATTAAAGGGAGTAAATTGGAGTAAAGAGGAGTAAAAAGACGAATGTTTTTTGTCGAATAAACTATTGTCTCTTTACTTCCCTTTACTTCTTTTTACTCCTCTTTGCTCTAACTACAATCCACTCTAACAACAAATTTATTCCAACACAAACCAATGAATTATTTAATAGCAATACTCGTAGTATGCGTTTGGGGAACGACCTTTGTGAGCAGTAAGGTTCTGCTCAACGCAGGAATGACACCTGCAGAGATTTTCCTTATCCGCTTTATCATGGCATACGTATGCCTTTGTGCTGTATCACACAAACGTCTATGGGCAAAGGACTGGAAAGACGAACTTACATTCCTCGGACTTGGCATTATGGGTGGCTCACTCTACTTCCTCACGGAAAACGAGGCGCTCGTATATTCCACTACAGCCAACGTGAGCATTCTCGTAAGCACATGCCCTCTACTCACCGCACTTATTGTATCGATATTCTATAAGAGCGAACGAATGACAGGACGACAGATAGCAGGTTCGTTCATAGCATTCATAGGCGTGGTACTCGTAATCCTTAACGGACAACTTATACTCGAACTGAATCCGCGAGGCGACATCCTTGCACTTACGGCTTCGCTCACATGGGCACTCTATTCCCTCTTCATGAAACGAATAATGGGAAAGTATCGTAGCGACTACATCACACGCAAGGTTTTTGGCTACGGAATAATTACCATCATACCATACTTTTTCATCTTTGAGCCATTCGACGTTAGCACAAAGACTCTCACAGAGCCAACCATCTTCTGTAACCTCCTGTTTTTAGGACTTGTGGCATCAACAGGCGGCTACCTCGTATGGAGTTGGGCGATGAAGCAGCTGGGGGCAGTCAAGGCCACTAACTGTATTTATATTCAGCCACTTGTGACCATGATTGCAGGCATCGTAATACTCTCAGAACCTATCACGCCCATGGGAATTGGCGGTATTATAGTCACAACAATAGGTATGGTATTGGCACTCAGAAACAAAAAGAAATAAAAGCATTTGCTCTACTCCTTTTGCCCCTATTTGTTACATTGTGGTGTATTCTTGACAATGGCTAAGAAATGCAAAAAAGTATGTGGATTTTCTTGTCGAGAACAATAATTCTACATATCTTTGCAACACCAAAAAGATTCAAATTATGCTATTACACAATCTAATCTAACACAACAATGGAAACAGAGAAATATAAGGGTACTATGTACGAAAGGTTTGACAGCAAATTAACGGATAGCATGCTTGCAGCAGACAATTTTGTGAAGAAATTAGAGTACTTGAATGACCACATTGATCATGAGAGCCTTTCTTCAAGTATGTCATTCCTTCGTGACATCGAAAAAGAGATTGTAAACAAATGTGTCACTCCTCACTTCAAACTCACACTCAAGAATGAGGACAACGCATCAGACCTACTCCTCTCCATTCTCTTTCAGGCGAGAATGGTGTTCAAGGAGATTAGAAATGCATGGCTTTCAAGTCGTGCGGGATACACACCAGCTCTTGAGCTTGGTTTACAGCAGATATCTGAACAGATATACGAAAAAGACAATTTCCGCTTGATTCTAAACAATATGAATTACAAGCGCAATATTGTATAGGTTCATCAAGAACCATACATCCAAATACATCTATACTTAATATTATTTGAATTACAGGCTCATCATTAAGCGAAATGATGAGCCTGTTTTCATGTGGTCGAATCTATGTTTTTGCACATACTTTCATATATATTCTAACGTATAGAAACCAATTTTGAAAAAATGCCATTCACATTGTAAAGTTTTAGAGGATATGTTTCAATATGTGGAGAAACTTTGCTACCTTTGCACCAATTTAGGACTTTGAAAATCCTAATCCAA
Source organism: Bacteroidaceae bacterium (assembly GCA_017617575.1). Taxonomy (GTDB): domain Bacteria; phylum Bacteroidota; class Bacteroidia; order Bacteroidales; family Bacteroidaceae; genus Minthosoma. Next base: position 10,035 of record JAFZVY010000047.1, read on the forward strand.
GAAATTAAGTAAAATATCACTCGAATAATACACTTTATGTGCGGTATAGTAGGATACATAGGTAAAAGACAGGCTTATCCAGTGCTTATCAAAGGTCTCAAGCGACTTGAATACAGAGGCTATGACAGTGCTGGTGTGGCTCTTATATCTTCAGATACAAACAACCTTAATGTATATAAGACTAAAGGTAAGGTGTCTGACCTTGAAGCACACGTTTCAGACAAGGACATCACTGGTTGCATTGGAATAGCCCACACTCGCTGGGCAACTCACGGTGAGCCTAATTCAACAAATGCGCATCCACACATTTCCAATTCTGGTAACCTTGCTTTGATACACAATGGTATCATTGAGAACTATGCTTCTCTCAAGAAGATGCTCATTGGTCAAGGCGTGGAGTTTAAGAGCAATACAGATACGGAGGTTTTGGTTCAGCTCATTGATTACATTCGTACATCAAAGAACATCGACCTTCTCTCATCAGTACAGTTGGCTCTTCGCTCCGTCATCGGTGCATACGCCATCGCCATCCTTGACAAGGACAACCCAGACCAGATTATTGCTGCACGTAAGAGTAGCCCATTGGTAGTAGGTATTGGCGATGATGAGTTCTTCCTCGGTTCGGATGCATCACCAATCATTGAATATACTAATAAAGTAATATACCTTGACGATGGTGATATTGCCGTTATCAACAGAGGTCAGGACGTCAAGGTCGTTGACTTCAACAACGCAGAGCTTAGTCATGACATAACAGAGGTGGAACTTAACCTTGCCCAGATAGAGAAAGGTGGTTTCCCTCACTTCATGCTCAAGGAAATATTCGAGCAGCCAGAGTGCTTGAAGGACTGTATGAGAGGCCGTGTCAACGTAGAGGTTGGACAGATTATCCTTTCCTCTATTGTTGATAACCGTAGCAAGCTTCTCAACCCACGTCGCTTCATCATCGTTGCTTGTGGTACAAGCTGGCATGCAGCACTTATTGGTAAGCAACTCATTGAGAACTTCTGCCAGATTCCTGTTACTGTGGAATACGCATCAGAGTTCCGTTATAGCAACCCTGCTATTTCAAACAAGGATGTCGTCATTGCCATTTCCCAGTCTGGAGAGACAGCCGATACGCTTGCAGCAGTTGAGCTTGCCAAGTCAAGGGGTGCTTTCATCTTTGGTATCTGTAATGCCATCGGCTCAAGTATTCCACGCGCCACTCAGACAGGTGCATACATCCACGTAGGTCCTGAGATTGGTGTTGCAAGTACAAAGGCATTCACGGGTCAGGTAACCGTGCTTGTCATGTTTGCCTTAGCTCTCGCCGATGCACGTGGCACCATTGACCGTGCACAGTACGTCAAGGTCATCAACGAGCTTAATGCCATCCCAGAGAAGATGGAGGAGATGCTCAAGGAAAATGACCGCGTCAAGGAGATATCAAGAATATTTACATACGCTCACAACTTCCTTTACCTCGGTCGTGGTTACAATTATCCAGTGGCACTTGAGGGAGCATTAAAGCTAAAGGAAATCAGTTATATTCACGCAGAAGGCTATCCTGCAGCAGAAATGAAACATGGTCCTATCGCTCTTATTGACGAGGAGATGCCAGTTGTCGTTATTGCTACCAAGAATGCCCTCTATGAAAAGGTTGTTAGCAACATCCAAGAGATAAAAGCCCGCAAGGCTCGCGTAATTGCCATCGTAAGTAAGGGCGACGAGGTGGTCAAGAGCATGGCAGATGCTTGTATTGAGTTGCCAGAGACCGTTGAATGTCTCGAACCGCTACTCGCCACCATCCCACTTCAAATGATGGCATATCACGTTGCCGTCTGCAAAGGCAAAGACGTTGACCAACCAAGAAATCTCGCAAAGAGCGTGACTGTAGAATAGAATGAAATAGCCACTATCCGATATTCATTTATCGGGTAGGTGGCTATTTTTCTAATTCATAATTCGAGATAAAGAGCCTATAGAAAGGCTATACTATCTAGGATTTCTGGATTCTCCAGAACATCTAGAACTTCTAGAAAAGCTAGAACTTCTATAAGAAGAAAAGAATTTTTTAGGATAATATTCAACACTATATATAACAACAAAAAGGAACAAGATGAGAAAAGTAACACTGGTCTTAGATGATGGCACCAAGTTCCATGGCGAATCATTCGGATATGAGAAGCCTGTAGCTGGTGAGGTTGTGTTTAACACTGCCATGATGGGATATCCTGAGAGCCTTACTGACCCAAGCTATGCTGGTCAGATGATGGTTCTTACCTACCCTCTCGTAGGTAACTACGGAGTCCCTGCGTTCTCCGTAGAGCCTAACGGAATAGCTACATTCATGGAGAGTGACAAGATTCACGCCGAGGCAATCATCGTAAGCAACTACAGTACTGAGTATTCACACTGGAATGCTAAGGAGAGCCTTGCTGACTGGCTCAAGAGGGAACAGGTACCGGGCATTACTGGTATCGACACTCGTCAGCTTACTAAGGTACTACGTGAACACGGTGTTATGATGGGTAAGATTCTCTTTGACGACGAACCTGACAATATCCCTACTGCTCAGTATGAGGGTGTCAACTATATTGACAAGGTTAGTTGCAAGGAGGTTATTCGCTACAATGAGGGTGCTGGCAAGAAGGTGGTACTCGTTGACTGTGGCGTGAAGAACAATATCCTCCGTTGTCTTATCAAGCGTGGTGTGGAGGTTATTCGTGTACCTTGGAACTACGACTTCAACAATCTCGAATTTGATGGTCTCTTCCTTGCAAACGGTCCTGGCGACCCAGACACAGCTGTTGACGCTGTTGAGAACATCAAGAAGTTCCTTGCTAATCCAAAGGTTCGTCCTTGCATGGGTATCTGTATGGGTAACCAGTTGCTTTCAAAGGCAGCCGGAGCAAAGATATACAAGCTCAAGTATGGCCACCGTTCGCACAACCAACCTGTTCAGCAGGTAGGCACAAACCGTTGCTTCATCACTTCACAGAACCACGGTTATGCTGTTGACAACTCTACTATTCCTGCCGACTGGGAACCTCTCTTCATCAACATGAATGATGGTTCAAACGAAGGAATCAAGCACAAGACTAATCCTTGGTTCTCTGCCCAGTTCCATCCAGAGGCTGCATCTGGTCCTGTTGACACAGAATTTATGTTTGACGATTTCGTGAAACTGCTGTAAGCGGACCCCTCCCTTGCCCTCCCCTGAAGGGGCGGGAATAGTTACCACAGGAACATATCATTCTTCCAATAGTTTTACGATATGAATAGTGAAAAGAAACTGGCAAATCCTGACAGATATGATGTCCTGAAGGAGCATGCCATAAGAATGAGAAAGAATCCGACTACAGCGGAATCAATACTCTGGAATTCTTTACGTGGTAAAAAGATGGGGATACGTTTTTATAGACAATACGTCATCGGAGATTACATTGCCGACTTCGTTTGTTTGGAAAAGAACTTAATCATTGAAGTGGATGGCGAATACCACAGCCGGTTTGATGCAATGGAGCACGATGAGCTTCGGACAGACATTCTGACAGAAAAGGGATTCACAATACTTCGGTTTAAGAATGATGAAGTGCTGGACAACACGGAAATGGTAATAGAAAAAATTTACAATCACTTAGACAACACATGAATATGAATATAAATAATTCAACAAACAATGTAACCAGTCCCGCCCCTACAGGGGAGGGCAAGGGAGGGGTCCGCAAGGTCCTGTTACTCGGTTCTGGTGCGCTCAAGATTGGTGAGGCAGGAGAGTTCGACTACTCAGGTTCACAGGCTCTCAAGGCTCTCAAGGAGGAAGGTATAGAGACCATCCTCATCAACCCTAACATCGCTACGGTTCAGACTTCGGAAGGTGTGGCTGACAAGATTTACTTCCTTCCTGTCACTCCGTTCTTCGTTGAGAAGGTAATCCAGAAAGAACGTCCACAGGGCATCCTTCTCGCTTTCGGTGGACAGACAGCCCTCAACTGTGGTGTGGCTCTCTATGAGCAGAAGATTCTTGAGAAATACAACGTACAGGTTCTCGGTACTCCTGTTCAGGCTATCATCGACACAGAAGACCGTGAGCTCTTCGTCAAGAAACTTGATGAGATTGATGTCAAGACAATCAAGTCACAGGCTTGTGAGACTATCGAGGAAGCTCGTGCTGCTGCCAAGGAACTCGGTTACCCAGTCATCATCCGTGCTGCATACGCTCTCGGAGGTCTCGGTTCTGGTTTCTGCGACACAGAGGAAGAGCTTAACAAGCTTGCAGAGAAGGCATTCTCTTTCTCTCCACAGGTTCTTGTTGAGAAGTCTCTCAAGGGATGGAAGGAAATAGAGTATGAGGTGGTACGCGACAGCTTCGACAACTGTATCACTGTTTGTAACATGGAGAACTTCGACCCACTCGGTATCCATACCGGTGAGTCAATCGTTATCGCTCCATCACAGACACTTACAAACTCAGAATATCATAAGCTTCGTGCACTTGCCATCAAGATTATTCGTCACATCGGTATCGTGGGTGAGTGTAACGTACAATACGCATTCGACCCTGAGAGTGAGGACTACCGCGTAATCGAGGTTAACGCCCGTCTCTCTCGTTCGTCTGCCCTCGCATCAAAGGCTACTGGCTATCCACTTGCCTTCGTTGCTGCAAAGCTCGGTCTTGGCTACGGTCTCTTCGACTTGAAGAACTCCGTGACAAAAAAGACAAGTGCATTCTTTGAGCCAGCACTTGACTACGTTGTATGTAAGATTCCTCGTTGGGACTTGGGTAAGTTCCGTGGCGTTGACCGCGAGCTTGGTTCTTCAATGAAGTCTGTAGGTGAGGTCATGGCTATCGGACGCACATTCGAGGAAGCAATCCAGAAGGGTCTCCGTATGATCGGTCAGGGGCTTCACGGCTTCGTGGGCAACAAGGAACTCACTATCGAGGATATCGACGGCTCACTCAAGGCGCCAACTGACAAGCGTATCCTTGTCGTTGAGAAGGCTCTCCAGCTTGGTTATACAATAGACCAAATCCACGACCTCACAAAGATTGACAAGTGGTTCCTCCAGAAGCTCATGAACATCCTCAAGACAAACATCGAGCTTCAGAAGCGTGGATCTCTTGACAATGTGGATGCAGAACTCATGCGCCTTGCAAAGGTACAGGGATTCACTGACTTCCAGATTGCACGTGCCATCGGTCTTGAGCAGCGCATTGACGCAGAGGATGCACTTATGCAGGTTCGCAAGGCCCGTAAGGCTATGGGCGTTCTTCCAGTTGTCAAGCAGATTGATACTCTTGCTGCTGAATATCCAGCACAGACAAACTATCTTTACGTTACATACTCAGGTGTTGCAAATGACATCGAATACGAGAACGACGGCAAGTCAATCATCGTACTCGGTTCAGGTGCTTACCGTATCGGTTCATCAGTTGAGTTCGACTGGTGTGGTGTGCAGGCTCTCAACACAATCCGTAAGGAGGGCTACCGCAGCATCATGATTAACTATAACCCAGAGACCGTTTCCACAGACTACGATATGTGTGACCGCCTCTACTTCGATGAGCTTACATTCGAGCGCGTGATGGATATCATCGAGCTTGAGAACCCACACGGAGTAATCGTATCAACAGGTGGACAGATTCCTAACAACCTCGCCATGCGTCTCAACGGTGAGAACGTGCCAATCCTCGGTACAACACCAGAGAGCATCGACAACTGTGAGGACCGCGACAAGTTCTCTGCCATGTGCGACCGCATCGGTGTTGACCAGCCAGCATGGGCAGCACTTACGTCAATGGACGACATCAACTCATTCATTGAGCGCGTAGGCTTCCCAGTACTCGTACGTCCATCATACGTACTCTCTGGTGCAGCCATGAACGTATGCTCTAACCAGGACGAGCTTGAACGATTCCTCAAGCTTGCTGCCAACGTGAGCAAGAAGCACCCTGTGGTTGTTTCTTCGTTCATCGAGCACGCTAAGGAGGTAGAGATGGATGCCGTGGCAAAGGATGGTGAGATTATCGCCTACGCTATCTCAGAGCACATCGAGTTCGCAGGAGTTCACTCTGGTGACGCAACAATCCAGTTCCCACCACAGAAACTCTACGTTGAGACAATGCGCCGCATCAAGAAGATTAGCCGTCAGATTGCCAAGGAGCTCAACATCTCAGGTCCGTTCAACATACAGTATCTTGCCAAGGACAACGACATCAAGGTTATCGAGTGTAACCTCCGTGCTTCACGTTCATTCCCATTCGTGAGCAAGGTACTCAAGATTAATCTCATCGAGCTTGCCACTCGTATCATGCTCGGCCTCCCTGTGGAGAAGCCACACAAGAACCTCTTCGACGTGGAGTATGTAGGTATCAAGGCAAGCCAGTTCTCATTCAACCGTCTCCAGAAGGCAGACCCTGTACTCGGTGTCGACATGGCATCAACAGGTGAGGTTGGATGTATCGGCGATGACACAGCTTCTGCCCTCCTCTGCTCTATGCTCTCTGTTGGCCAGCGCATTCCTGAGAAGAACATACTTCTCTCTACAGGTACTGGTAAGCAGAAGGCAGAAATGCTTGACGCAGCCCGTATGCTCAAGGCACACGGCTACAACCTTTTTGCTACCGGCGGTACAAGCAAGTACCTCACAGACAACGGTATCGAGAACACACTCGTATATTGGCCAAGCGAGGAAGGCATGCAGCCACAGGCACTCGACATGCTCCACCGCAAGGAGATTGACATGGTAGTGAATGTTCCTAAGGACCTCACTGTCGGTGAGCTTGACAATGGTTACAAGATTCGTCGTGCAGCCATCGACCTCAACATACCTCTCATCACCAACCCTCGCCTTGCAAGTGCATTCATCAATGCATTCTGCAACAAGAGCCTTGATGACATCGAGATTAAGGCATGGCAGGAGTTCTAAACTCCCACACATGATTTGACATCGCACATTTTGTCACATTCATACTAACACACCGATCGCACGGAACACTCCGTGCGGTCTTTTTTGTTTATCTTAATCCAAATTATGTATTTTAATAAAAATAGATTTCTATTTGCGTACAATTATACATTCTTTCGGCAAACCAATAGCAACAAGAGAATGTAAAAGGACAAAAATAACGACTAAAAAAGTGATGGAACATGACTAAACAAAAACCTTTTATGTAAAAGCGAAAAAAACATCAACAGATTTTTTTCAATTCGAAATAAATGCGTAATTTTGTCGCAAACAAGTAAAAAAGTCCCTTCCCGACTATTACCAACAACTATTACGTGTCAAGCGTGGGAAGCACATGGCACACAATCAATTCAAATAAATCTATATGAAAACTTTAAAAGTATTATTATTTTTCATCGCAACACTCTTCTCTGTATGCGGATGGGCATACGACTTCGAGAAAGATGGAATCTATTACAACATCCTGAGTGAAAAAGACAAGACTGTGGAAGTGACACACTACGGATACGGCAGTTACAATGGCGACATAACCATTCCAACAAAGGTTAATGATTATGACGTCGTAAGAATTGGAAGCGAAGCTTTCTATATGTCAGCAATAACATCTATTTCCATATCTAACAGCATAACGGAAATTGGCGGTGGTTCCTTTATGAACTGCACAACGCTTAAGAGTATATTCATACCAAAGAATGTAAAAATTATAGAAGAAAATGCTTTCGCAGGTTGTACGAATTTAACATCCTTAGATATTGAAAACGATGAAGTAGAAATAGAAACAGGTGCATTCTGTTTTTGCAAAAAATTATCTTCATTTACAATTCCGAGAAAAACAAACAAAATTGCTGCGCAGGAGCTTTCCAGCACAAACATAGAATCGATTACAATACCACAAAACGTAAAAGAAATTGGTTTTGAAGCATTCTATAATTGCCAAAGCCTTAAAAAGGTGGTCATGTATGATATTTCTATCATAGAAAATAGAGTATTTGAGGGATGCAAAAATATAACCGATGTCTATAACTACGCCGAGACACCACAAAAAATTGGCGACAAAGTTTTTTCAACATACGGCACTCTTCACGTACTGAAGGGTAAGAAGGAAGCATATATGAATGCTGCAAACTGGAACAAGTTTACTATTGTAGATGATTTGGAGATTAACGAGTACGTTCTTAATGATGGTGAAGTGTACGACAGCCAGAATATGACAGTGACACAACTGATGTCCTACCGTCGTACATTCACCAACACAGAATGGCAAGCACTATACGTCCCATTCTCAATGTCATACAGCGAATGGAAGGACGAATTCGAAGTGGCAGAAATAGATGATATCTTCATTTTAAAAGCATACATTGGAGTAGACTGGGACCAAAACCCCCACACAGGAGACAGAATAGATGTGTACATAAAAAAAATGGAAAGCGGTTCACTTGAACCAAACAAGCCATACTTCATTAGGGCAAAGAGCACAGGCGACAAGGTTATCAAACTAAAAGACATAGTCCTCTACCCTGCTGAAGAAAACAGTATTGATTACTCAACGAATGGAATTAAATTCATAATGCATGGCACATACAATGGAATCGACGGAAGTGAAATGTACCACAAACAGCACCTTGCAATGTCGAATGGAATATTAAGCTATGCAGCGAACGAGAACGCATCACTCCGTCCAATGCGATGGTATATTGAACACAATGCATATATCCCAACATACGATTACGACGATTCTCCATTCAAGGTCAGAGTTCGCACAGCAGACGACAAGCCTACAGCCATTGACGATGCAGAAATTAACGAACAGACAGACGATTGCATCTACACCATCGACGGTCACAAGGCTGATGCAAGCAACCTCACCAAGGGAATATATGTTCGTAAGAGCAAGACTCACAGCTCAAAATTTATAGTGAAATAATAAACGATTATGAGTATTACTAATTACTCATTTCTCATTTTAACAAACTGATATGAAACAAATTTATTCAACTCCAAAGTCCTCTGTGGCTAAGACACAACTTAGGGCAACACTCCTCGCAGGAAGCGATGACAGGCCAACAATTCCTGTAGATAATGGTAAAGGCGCCGAAGGCTTCGACACTCGCAACCGCCAGTTGCTCATTGACTAACAGTCCTACCACACAATAGGAAAACAAGACAAACAGCCCCCACAATGACGTGAGGGCTTTTGTATTTTGAAAATAGACAATGATGGAAGTAAGAATACAGACAACGGACGATGGCAGTCAGACACTCTTCGTGCCACAGATGGACGAACACTACCACTCGGTGAAGGGTGCACTCACGGAGTCACTCCACATATTCATCCGCACAGGACTAAACGAGAGCAAGGCAACAGAGCCACGAGTGCTCGAAGTTGGTTTCGGCACAGGACTCAACGCCTTCCTCACACTTGCAGAAGCAGAGAAAGGGCGAACAGTTCATTTCACCTCACTGGAGAAATATCCACTTCCCCACGACATCATTGAGAAGATGGAGTACACACGGTTCGTCGATTCATCACTTGTCCCATATTACAAGGCAATACATCAAGCTCCGTGGAACACATGGCATCAGGTCACGCCCCACTTCCACCTAAGGAAGATGGAAACCGACCTCACGCCCCTCGTCATCAAGGAGAAATATGATGTGATTTATTTCGATGCCTTTGCTCCCGAGAAGCAACCAGAGATGTGGACACCAGAGATAATAGGCAAGATATACGACTGCCTTACACCCAACGGCATATTCGTGACATACTGTGCCAAGGGTGTCATTCGTCGCATGCTACAATCCGCAGGCTTCACCGTCGAACGCCTCCCCGGACCTCCAGGAGGAAAAAGGGAAATACTTAGGGGAATAAAATAATTCACAATAAATAATTAAGAACTAAGCGAAACGGTCTTACTGACTGCAAGGATGTAATTAAGGAGTTAAGGCGAATGGGAAATTATCGCTCCAAAGGAGCGGACGAAGAAAAAACAGATAAAAACAGGTAAAAACCAGTTTTTTGAAAACGCAGAAGACAAAGAGATTTTTCAATTGGTAATAAGGAATAGTATGACTGTATCTGCATGTTAATTGTTAATTGTTTATCCTAAACCTCCGAGACCTCCGTGCTCTCTGTGTTGGAATAAATCTTCTTTAATTATATCTTCGGTGAAAAAAGTTCTAAATTTTCGTTCTTCTTTACTCCGCGACAACTAAAAAACTTTTTAAAAAAATTAAGAACTCACAAACTTAATAATCATGCAAACGATTCTTCAGTTCCTGCGCGACTTGCAGGAAAACAACAACAAGGAATGGTTCACATCCAATAAAGAACGCTATCAAGAGGCACAAAAGAAATGGAATGATTTCTGCCTCGAACTGATATCCGAGATAGGAAAGTTTGACCCATCTGTAGCAAACCTCACACTTCGTGACTGTACCTACAGAATATATCGTGACACACGATTCTCAAACGACAAGACACCATACAAGACTCACTTCGGAGTATTCATATGTCCGGGAGGAAAGAAATCCATGCACGCAGGCTACTACTTCCACGTAGGAACAGGCATTGGCACAGGCTACCCACACGCCCACATGCTTGCGTCAGGCAACTACTGCTATGACAAGCGTACCGTAACAATGCTTCGTGAAGACATCAGCTTCGACTGGGACGCATTCAGGGATGACGTACTTGGCAAGGCTGCCCCTTGCTTCCATGTAGATATGGACGATGCCCTGAAGAAAGTACCAAAGGACTATCCTGCCGATGCACCATACGCCGACTGGATGCGCCTCAAGAACTACTGTCTCCTCACATACGAAAACGACGACTTCATCCTCCAGCCCGACCTCGTCAAGCGTGTTGCCAACCTCTTTGCAACCACAAAGCCATTCAACGACTTCATCAACCGTGCCGTTGATTTCGAGGAATGATTACAACAAACAAAATTTAACCAATATAATAAGAATAGTAATAAACAAAAAAGCGAAGGACAAATGCCCTTCGCTTTTTTATATGATTATCGATGTGCCATCTCAGAATACTTGCGCATCACTCTTCTGTAGTAACCTTCAGAAGCTCGCTTGCGCGACATACATCTCAAGTCGCCTGAACACCAAAGACGGATTGCCATCTCCATGTTGCCTTCCTTGTTGTAGTGTTCCTGAAAAATGATAAACATCTCTATAGATTTTTGCTTATCATAACGGTCATTGTAAGTATAGGCCTTTGTGCCTAAAATATGGTTTACCTGACGAACAAGAACCTTTGAAATCTGTAGGTAACCTACATAAAGTCCATTCTTTGATACGAGCTCTGGATGTCCCTCACTCTCTACCTGCGCAATGGCCTCTACAACGGCACCCCATTTTTTTTCGAGGTTGATGTCCTGTGCCGACACACCAAGACTTACAACTACCATTAATAATAAAACCAAATTTCTCTTAATCATAAAACACAATTTTAGTTAATACTCATCTGGCTAACATAAAGGAAGAGTTTCCATTTTTTTTCACCAAAAATGCCAGATGCCTGTCTATCTCTAAGTAGCATCGCCTTGCTACAGTTCAATTGGTGGTATGAACACGTGCCTGAGATATTCCTAATAGTTATTCAAGAGTTACCCTCTATCTCAAAAGCACGGTGCAAAGGTACGACATTCCGCCCATTTAACCAAAAATATTTAACATTCAAGGGCGTTTTTAAACCTTTTTAGCACCTTTGGATGGGAAGTGCCTTTTAATGCTAATCGTCTAAGGTACGATATGATAAATAAAATAATCTCCTAAAGCCGTGTGACTTTAGGAGATTTCCTATATTTTTGCTTACTTGCTAAAATCGCAAGTATGATTATTCGTTAATTTGTACGATAAATTAGCGTTTACGCATCAATCATCATCAAGTTTGAGTACCGCGAGGAACGCTTTTTGAGGTACTGAAACGTTACCGATTTGCTTCATACGCTTCTTTCCTCGCTTCTGTTTTTCGAGGAGCTTACGCTTACGGCTGACGTCTCCACCATAGCATTTTGCAAGCACATCCTTGCGCACCTGCTTGACTGTTTCACGAGCCACAATCTTGCCTCCGATGGCTGCCTGAATGGCAATATCGAACTGTTGACGTGGGAGGAGGTCCTTGAGGCGTTCACACATACGACGACCGAGGTTGACGGCATTGTCCACGTGTGTAAGCGTTGAGAGGGCATCCACAGGTTCACCATTAAGGAGGATATCGAGCTTCACGAGCTTACTCTCGCGGAATCCCGCTGGAGCATAGTCGAATGAAGCGTAACCACGCGAAATGGATTTGAGCTTGTCGTAGAAGTCGATGACAATCTCGCCAAGTGGCATGAGGAACTGAATCTCCACGCGATTACCTGCGATGAAGTCCTGCTTGATAAGCTCTCCACGCTTGCCGAGGCAGAGAGTCATGATAGGACCGATGTATGTGGCTGTAGTGATGACCGTTGCACGAATGTATGGCTCTTCCACATGGTCGATGAGCGTTGGGTCTGGCATACCGCTTGGGTTGTGAACCTCCTCGCAGTTGCCATGCTTGTCATAAACCATGTAACTAACGTTCGGAACGGTAGTGATGACGTCCATGTTGAACTCACGGTCAAGACGCTCCTGTACAATCTCCATATGGAGAAGTCCGAGGAATCCGCATCGGAAACCAAATCCGAGGGCTGCGGAGCTCTCGTGCATGAACGTGAGCGAAGCATCGTTGAGCTGAAGCTTTTCCAAAGAAGTGCGAAGGTTCTCGTAATCCTCGGTCTCGATAGGGTAGATACCCGCAAAGACCATAGGCTTCACCTCTTGGAATCCCTTGATTGCCTCCGAAGTAGGATTAGCTACAGTTGTGATAGTATCTCCCACCTTAACCTCTGTGGCATTCTTGATACCAGTCACGATATAACCTACGTCACCTGTGCGAAGTTCCTTCTTAGGAACCATGTCCATCTTGAGCGAACCGATTTCCTCACTCAGGTATTCCTTCTTTGTATTGAAGAAACGCACCTTCTCGCCTGGGCGCATCACACCATTGACAATCTTGAAGTATGCGATAATGCCTCGGTAGGAATTGAATACAGAGTCGAAGATGAGTGCCTGAAGCGGAGCGTCCTCGTCACCTACTGGGTGTGGCACGCGCTCAACCACGGCACGAAGGATGTCCTCAACGCCCTCGCCAGTTTTACCTGAAGCATAGATGATATCGTCGAGGTCGCAACCAATGAGGTCAACAATCTCGTCTGCCACCTCTTCTGGCATGGCATTAGGCATATCTATCTTATTTATCACAGGGATAATCTCAAGGTCATGGTCAATAGCCATGTAGAGGTTCGAGATTGTCTGAGCCTGAACGCCCTGAGTTGCATCCACCACAAGGAGCGCACCTTCACATGCTGCAATACTACGTGACACCTCGTAAGAGAAATCGACGTGTCCCGGAGTGTCAATAAGGTTGAGAACGAAGTTCTGACCCTCGAACTCAGCCGCTTTCTCGTGAGGTTTCTCTGCATTTGTCTGATACTTGTACTCCATCTGGATGGCATGGCTCTTGATGGTGATACCACGCTCCTGTTCCAGGTCCATGTCGTCAAGCATCTGTCCCTGAGTAATCTTTATAGTATTTGTCTTCTCAAGCAACCTGTCGGCAAGAGTACTCTTACCGTGGTCGATATGAGCAATGATACAAAAGTTTCTGATATTCTTCATAAAAATCAAAATTTGGGCACAAAGATACGAAAAAAAACAACAACACAAAAGGCCAGGAAAAATATTCCTGACCTTTTATGTTTAAGTGTGTAGTGTTGGAGCTTACTTGATTGAATATGCGTAAGGGTCCTTCTCATCACCAGTTTCTGCTGCGTTGAGCTTGTCCTCACGAAGAAGCCATCCAAGACCAAGGATAAAATCCTTCTCTGTCAACTTTGTCGCTTTCTTAATCTGCTTGAATGTCTGTGGTCCCTCAGCAGCCGAGAGAGCCTTCCAGATGATTCCAGCAATGTTTCCTGCTTTTGCCTGTAACATAATTTTTACCTTTTTAATAGAATTAATACAAATTCACCTAAATTGATTATAGGAAATTTTAGTTGTACGTTGCAAAGATAAACATATTTGCACTTACACACAAATAAAACTCAAAAAAAGTGTGTTCGCACACACATTTTTCTTCACAAATTACAAAATACAACAAAAAGACGGATATAAATAGTAATTCTGTAATGAAAATTTATACTATTCATGCAAATATGTTATGTATGTTTTGCCACAAAATAAATTATTTCTTCACTTTTGGTTTACCAAATAAGTGTACAAAAAGAAATGCACAAAGAAACGAGGACAAGCACACATACAAAAAAGACACAAAAAAGAGCCGAATCTTCACAGACTCGACTCCCGAAATTTTATCTATATTTATTACCCTTAACTATCCTTTTTAAATAACAAGATTACTCTTTTTAAATTCTTGTTGCATATTTATTTCAATGCAAATATAAGAATAATATTTTACATACAAATGATTATTTTATTTTTTATGTTTTTTTTAGTTAAAAACTTTTGTGTATTTCGCATTGCGTACATAATTAGAGCAAATAAGAGTATAATTTTAATAACAAAGCAACACAAATGGCTTTTGGGGTGGAAATAAGACCTAAGAAAACGGACAAAAACGGAGAAAAAAGCTATTTCCCAAGGGAAACGCACGTGGGCGAATGCTCATATTCCATATAAAGCGCGCAAAATAGGAAAATAAGGAATAATATTGTCCTATATGTTTGGGGAAATAAAATAAAATTGATAATTTTGCAAGGTGAATATATAAACGGATAAAAAACAGTATTCGTTTCAGGATAAAAATATTGGGGAAAAATAAAAACTACATTTATTCACTAACA
>JAFZVY010000048.1 GCA_017617575.1 Bacteroidaceae bacterium
AAACGCATATTTCGACTTGCAGGAGGACAAATACTCCTGTATAAACGCAAGACGTTTATCGTCCGTCATCTCTTTTGATTTTCGCATAATAATGACACTTTTTGTAGCCCTAAAGTGTCAACTTATTTAGTACACGTCACACGATTTTTTATGTCCTATAATTTACGATAAGCCATCCCGAAAGTCGCGAAAGGAAATCGTACAAAAAGGACAAGTACGTGTTTTAACAACTCATAAACTTAGAGGAAGCGGAAATTGACGTTTTGTCACAAACGACACGCATGAGATGAATAATATAATCGGAATCTCTTGCGAGAGTCAGTTATACGTTTTATCTTTGCATAAGATTAAAAAGCAAAAGAAATGACAGTAACTGAAAGATTCTTAAAATATGTTTCCTTTGACACACAGTCAAGCGAGGAAACAGGCACAACACCTTCCACACAGAAGCAGATGGTGTTTGCTGAGTTCCTTAAGCAGGAACTTATCAACGAGGGACTTGAGGACGTGGAACTCGACGAACTCGGTTATCTCTATGCCACTCTTCCAGCCAACACGGACAAGAATGTGCCTGTGGTTGGTTTCATTGCTCACATGGACACAAGTCCTGATGCAAGTGGCAAGGACGTTAAGCCTCGCATAGTCAAGAACTATGATGGTGGCGATATTGTTCTTTCTGAGGGCATAGTAAGTTCACCAAGCAAGTTCCCGGAACTGCTTGCACATAAGGGTGAAGACCTTATCGTGACTGATGGCACAACGCTTCTCGGTGCTGACGACAAGGCTGGTATTGCCGAGATAGTACAGGCAATGGTGTACCTCAAGGAGCATCCAGAGATTAAGCACGGCAAGATACGTGTGGGCTTCAACCCAGACGAGGAGATTGGCATGGGTGCGCACCACTTTGATGTCAAGAAGTTTGGTGCAGACTTTGCCTACACGATGGACGGCTCTGAGGTGGGCGAGATAGAGTACGAGAACTTCAATGCGGCAAGTGCAAAGATTACCATCAACGGTTGTTCCGTTCACCCAGGCTATGCCAAGGGCAAGATGATAAACGCAGGACGTGTTGCCACAGAGCTTGTACAGATGCTCCCGCAGAATGAGACTCCAGAGACCACCGAGGGTTATGAGGGATTCTTCCACCTCACAGGTATCAACGGTTCTTGCGAGAAGGCTACGCTCTCATTCATCATACGCGACCACGACCGCGAGTATTTCATAAGTCGTAAGGCTGAGATGGAGGACATGGTGGAGGAAATCAACGCTAAATATGGCGAGGGTACTGCCGTGCTCGAGATGAAGGACCAGTATTACAATATGCGTGAGAAGGTTGAGCCAATGATGTATATTATCGACATAGCCAAGGAAGCCATCAAGGAAGCAGGCATGGAGCCAAAGGTCATGGCAATACGCGGAGGAACAGACGGAGCGCAGCTCAGTTTCATGGGTCTCCCATGTCCTAACATCTTCGCAGGAGGTCTCAACTTCCACGGCCCACATGAGTTCTGTCCTGTACAGAGTCTCGAAAAAGCCATGATGACCGTGGTCAACATCAGCAAGAAAGTGAACGAGCTTTAAGAAAATGTGCAACTAATTATAGGTGTTCCACAAATTGTAAGACAACAACGTGAAATGAGGTGTCAGATGTAGCGCAAGGAATGCAAAAGGTGTATATTTGACACTTTTATTTCCTTCATTATGATTAACTTGTGCAAATTGCATTGACAGAGAACAAAAATTGTTTGATTTTACCGAATCACACAGAAAAATCTGTATTGGGACAAAAAAAAGTACGAAAAACTTTGCATGTTTCTGTCAGATGAAATATATTTGCGACAGTTAAGGTGATTAGTGGAATGACAAAGTATTCATTCCAAATTGGGTTTACATTTGGCTCGTTCTAAACAAATAGAACGCCATTCATTTCAGGATAGTTATAGTATAGACAGGCTCATCGTTGGACAACGATGAGCCATTTTTTTGTGGTTACCACAAATTTGCGTATGCTTTATAAACATCATCGGTAAACACATAAAAAAAGAGTCGGGCATCCCTGCTCAACTCTTTGGAGTTTGTGTTAAACCTAAATCTAATCGTTAAACGGATATATTTACATTAAAATAACTAACTTACTCCTTCCGTATGTTTTATGTCGGTCTTCTTTTGTGTTGGTGATGAATAGTCGTTTTTCTTCTACTAACAATAATTTATGGGTGTAAAAACGGGATATATCTATTCAAGGAATTGTATGTCGATTTTACTTGCAGCATTCAGGTACTCTGATGAGTTCTGGGTACTCTGTTGCGCTGAATCTTGCCTGACGTACATCCTTTGAGTATGTCTTAGAGTAAGGATTGTACTTAGCATAGCTGAGGATTGTCTCTGTAGGAGTGTAAACAACTGAATAAGCTGATAATGGAGCCCATTCGTCTCTTTCTGTGTCCCATGCAGAAGTAACCTTGTTGACTACCTTACCATTGTCGTTGAGGATATAGTCAATCTTGTATGATGTGCCGTCGTCAGCAGATGTAACCATTGTACGTACATTGCTCTTTGCTACGTTTACAACGTTTGTTGTCTCAGCTACCTTTACGTTCTTGTTTTCAGCGTTTGCATTAACTGTAATCATTACTGATGCGATTGCTGCTGCGATAAACTTCATAGTCTTCATAATATTGATGATCCCCAT
Source organism: Bacteroidaceae bacterium (assembly GCA_017617575.1). Classification (GTDB taxonomy): domain Bacteria; phylum Bacteroidota; class Bacteroidia; order Bacteroidales; family Bacteroidaceae; genus Minthosoma. The sequence continues at coordinate 2,693 of JAFZVY010000048.1, forward strand.
TAACTCCTTGATTGTGGAGAACGCCATGCAGATCGTCGGGCGTATATTGTTCCTATATTTTTTTACTTTGTCTCTTTGTCATTAGAAACATCGTTGTTTCCTTTTGACATTGCAAAGATATGGAGGTTTTTCGTCTCCACCTTGGATTTTTATGCTACAAGCGTACGGTTGTAAAAATATTTTACGCACCTGTGTCAAATATTTTTACACAGTGTACTATTTTGGTGTTACACCTCCGTCTTTTGCTCTTGTTTTAAGGAACTATTTGCAAAGAACAACATATAGTTACACATTATATATGTCATGCTCATTAAGTATCATTACTACGGCTTTCTGCCGTTTTTCGTGCAAAGACAGTACCTACTAATGAGTATTTTTTGTCATAAGTCAAACAAAGTGTTTCATAAACCAGAAAGATGTAGTAATTTTGCAAAAAATTACAGATTATGACTCTTAGAGACTTAAAAATAGGACAGACAGGTACAATCACATCCGTGGGAGGGAGTGGCTCGCTTCGTCAACATTTCCTTGACATGGGTATCATCCCTAAAAATGAAATCACCTTGATAAAGTATGCGCCTATGGGCGACCCAATTCAGGTTCGCATACAGGGATATGAGCTTACGCTTCGCCTTGCCGATGCAGAACAGATAGAGGTGACGCGCGAGCTTACTACCAAGGAGACCGTGGAAATGCCACGTACCAATACCCCTCACCCTGGTTTTGGTGAGATGGGCTACAGGTTCCACGACCCTGCTACAGAACACCCCCTGCCAAAGGAAACGAAACTGACGTTTGCACTTGTGGGTAACCAGAACTGTGGAAAGACTACACTCTTCAACCAGTTGACTGGCTCTAACCAGCATGTGGGCAACTTCCCGGGTGTGACGGTTGACCGCAAGACTGGTACAATAAAGGGTTATCCAGAGACAGAGGTTACCGACCTTCCTGGTATCTACTCGCTCTCGCCATTCTCGGCAGAGGAAATCGTTTCACGTCAGTTTGTGCTTGACGAGCGTCCAAAGGGAATCATCAATATCGTTGACTCTACCAACATAGAGCGCAACCTTTACCTCACGATGCAACTCCTCGAGTTGGGAATCCCGATGGTGCTTGCCCTCAACATGATGGACGAGTTGAAGGGCAACGGAGGAACCGTACTCATCAACGAGATGGAGCAGGCTCTTGGAATACCGGTGGTGGCAATCTCTGCCATGAAGAATGAGGGTGTGGAGGAACTTGTGGAACATGCCATTCACGTGGCACGTTATCAAGAATGCCCACAACGTCAGGACTTCTGTAGTCAGGAACAAAACGGAGGTGCCGTACATCGTTGCATTCACGCCATAATGCACTTCATCGAGGATCACGCACAGAGGGCAAACATACCTATTCGCTTTGCCGCAACAAAGCTTGTGGAAGACGACACTATGATAGAAGATGCACTCAAGCTTACGGACAACGAGAAGCATACCGTGGAGCATATCCTCAAGCAGATGGAGGAAGAGCGCGGACTTGACCGTGCCGCAGCCATAGCCGATATGCGTTTCGGATTCATCAAGCAGCTATGCGAACAGACAATAGTAAAGCCAAAGAGGAGTAAGGAGCATGTACGCTCTGAGGCAATAGACAGGGTACTTACCGGCAAGTGGTTTGCCCTCCCTTCATTCTTCCTCATCACGGGCTTCATGTTCTGGTTCACGTTCAACTTCTTTGGTGCATGGATGCAGGACTTGCTTGACGAAGGCATAGGAGTGATAACGGACTATACGGATGAGGCGCTTACGGCATTCAACGTGAACGAAGTGGTTCACTCACTCGTAATAGACGGAATATTTGGAGGAGTGGGAGCAGTCCTCTCGTTCCTTCCGCTCATAGTCACACTTTTCTTCTTCCTCTCTATGTTGGAGGACTCTGGCTACATGGCACGCATAGCATTCGTGACGGACAAGCTGTTACGAAGGATAGGACTCTCTGGCCGTAGCATCGTACCTATGCTCATAGGATTCGGATGTACCGTGCCAAGCGTGATGTCAACACGCACGCTCCCATCCGAGCGAGACAGAAAGCTTACCATAATGCTCTCGCCATTCATGTCGTGCACAGCCAAGATACCTATCTACACATTCTTCTGTGCAGCACTCTTCCCTCATAGTGGAGCATGGGTAATCATGTCGCTCTACCTTATAGGTATAGTAGTGGGAATAATCGTTGCCCTCCTCTGCAAGAGCACATGCTTCAAGGGTGAGGCTATGCCATTCGTCATGGAGTTGCCATGCTACCGCCTACCTGTGGCAAGGAACGTGGGTATGCTCCTGTGGGAGAAATCACGTGACTTCCTTCAGAAGGCATTCACCATCATCTTCCTTGCAAGCATCATTATATGGTTCTTGCAGACGTTCGACTTCCACCTCAACGTGGTTACAGAACAGCAAGATTCCATACTTGCCACGATAGCATCCATCGTTGCACCTGTGTTTAAGCCACTCGGCTTTGGCGATTGGCGCATAACTACGGCTCTCGTGTCAGGATTCCTTGCCAAGGAAAGCGTGGTGTCAACACTTGAGGTACTTTACGCCAACGCACCAATAAGCACTATCTTCAACGTGGCATCAGGATTCTCCATCCTTGTGTTCTGCCTCCTCTACACTCCATGTGTGGCAGCCGTGGCGTCAATAAAGCGAGAACTCGGAACACGCTGGGCACTCAGCATCGTCTTCCTCCAGTTTGCCCTCGCATGGATATGTGCATTTATAGTTTACACGATAGCAAGCTAAACAAACACATCATAAGGGGAGACTCTGCCAACAGACATTAGTCTGTTAACTCCCCTCTTATATTCTATTAACTTCAAAAAACAATGATATGAACATAGCAACAATAATAATCGTCATGGTAATCGTAGGGGCTGTGTATCTTGCCTTACGCACCCTCAAGCAGAACTGTGGTAACACATGCAGCGGATGCAAGTCATGCGCTGGTTGCAAAGCATGTGGAAGGTAATTATACGATTTTACGGTTGTTGGTTTTTAAGGTTGTACGGTTATACTGAAGGTTGGATGCACAGTTTCCGCAACCTACTGTAACCCCTTAAAACCGTAATTTCACACATAACACAAGCCGTTTTAGAGTCAATATCAACTCTAAAACGGCTATTTCTTTTTCTGATAAATGTCGTAATTGTCGTTAAGCATCTTTTGTCTCTTATGATGATTCTCCTTTTTGTACGATTGCCATTCACAACTCTCTGGATACCTTATCGTAAAAAAGTAATGTAACAGAAAACGAATAAAGACAAATGAGCAGAATTTAGCACCAGAAGAAAATATTTTTCTTTTGCGAGGAAATTTTAACTCCCTCGTGAGGGAAAAAATTCTTCCTGCCGAGGGAAAAAATCGCCCTTTTTTTACGCAATTTTAAAGGACAAAACCATGCGTATTTGCGTGTTGCCTGCTTTTCGTATTTATTCGTACTATATGCAGACTTGCTTCCATAACTGGAATAGTCAAAATAGGAACTGTATTTGATATAAGCTGATCGTTCGTGGGGCTGTAACTAATGGCAAGCCAAAGCAACATAGTGGTAGGTGAGAGCTATAATAATTCACACAAAAACTTGTGCGTCTCATGAATAAAACATATTTTTGCAATGGCTTTATTCTTTAACAAGAAGCAAAAACAAAGATTAACTATGACTATCCTTCACATATCCGATACACATAATTGTCATAAGGAACTGGGAACTTTGCCGGAGGCGGATGTAATCGTGCACTCGGGTGACTTCACTCGTGATGGTACGGAGGAAGAGGCGTATGACTTCATCAACTGGCTATGTAACCTGCCATACAAGCACAAGGTGTTCATAGCAGGAAACCATGACGTGTGCCTGCGTGGCGCAGAAGGAATAGAAGGATTGCCTGATGATGTGCATTACCTATGTAACTCAGGAGTTGAGATAGACGGCCTCAAGTTTTGGGGTATTCCTTTCATGGGACAGATTATGATTCCAGAAGATACGGACGTACTTGTCACACATGTGCCTTCGTATGGGATGTGCGACCTTGCCGACTATGGCAAAGGGTTGGAACACCGTGGCGACAAGATGCTGATGAAACAGGTGATGCAGGTTCAGCCTCGCTATCATCTATTTGGGCATGAGCATGATGCCTATGACGTAATGAAGCACGGCGATGTGGTGTTCTCCAATGCCTCGGTCATGGACAGCAAGTACAGGATTGTCAACAAACCAAGGCTGTTCAGGATTTAAGGGCGGGGAAAGCGAATTTACCACGCATCATCGTGGCGTATCTCAATATTTTTGCGTACTTTTGCACCATGATTTTGAAGAGACTGACAATACTCAACTATAGAAACATCGCAGATGCGCAGCTGGAGTTCTCGCCAAAGATTAACTGCCTCATAGGACAGAATGGTGAGGGCAAAACGAATGTGCTCGATGCCATTTTCTTCCTCTCATTCACCAAGAGCACGGCAAGTAGCGTGGACAGCGCAAACGTGAAACATGGTGAGGAGATGATGATGGTGCAGGGCATCTATGACCTCAACGATGCCGAGGAGGAGATAAACATAGGCATGAAACTGCACCAGAAGAAGACGGTGAAGCGCAACAAGAAAGCGTACAAGAAGCTGTCGGAGCATATCGGGCTCCTGCCTCTCATCATGGTTTCGCCTAATGATTCCGACCTCATCAATGGTGGAAGCGAGGAGCGCAGACGACTGATGGACCTCGTCATCTCACAATATGACACGGAATACCTCACCACGCTTGCAGCATACAATAAGGCCTTGCAGCAGCGCAACTCGATGCTCAAGGCAGAGGAAGAACCTAATCCCGACATCATATCGGTGTACGAGGAGATGATGGCAATGTATGGAGAGAAGATATACGTCAAGCGCAAGGCTTTCGTGGAGGAATTCATTCCGCTATTCCAGACGTTCTACACGGAGATATCCGGTGGCAACGAGACCGTGGGATTGAAGTACACGAGCCATTGCGAACGCGGTGCCCTTCTTGATGTGATACAAAGAGACAGGGCAAAGGATAGGATAATGGGCTACTCTCTCCACGGCATCCACAAGGACGACCTTGAGATGACGCTCGACGGTTTCCCCATAAAGCGAGAGGGCAGCCAGGGACAGAACAAGACATACCTCATATCGCTCAAGCTCGCACAGTTTGACTTCCTCAGCCGAACAGGAAGCAAGACCACGCCGCTACTCCTGCTCGATGATATATTCGACAAGCTCGACTCGTCACGCGTGGAGAACATCGTGAACCTCGTGTCGCGTTCCACATTCGGACAGATATTCATTACAGATACCAACCGAGAGAACATGGACAAGCTCCTTGAACGATGCAACGGCGACTTCAAGATATTTATGGTAAAGGAAGGAGTCATTTCCTGTTCGTAGTTGTTCCCGAATGTCGATTGCTCGTTCAGAATGTTAATTATTAATTGTTAATTAATGACTTTCCGCAGGGAAGTAATTATGAATTGACTTATGCAGAAGAGACAACCAACGCAGATACAGGACCTGCTCCACCTCTTCCTCCGCAGCGAGGGACTGGAGACGCCCTACAACCAGTACCGCATCAAGGCGGCATGGCCAGAGGTCATGGGCAACGGCATAATGAAGTACACGGGTGACATGTACTTCAAGGGGCAGACACTCTACGTGGAGATAAAGTCACCTACGCTCAAGCACGACCTTAACATGAACCGCAGAGGGCTGGCGCAGAAACTGAACCAGCACATCAACGCACAAGTCATAACCGACGTGCAGTTCTATTAAGCCCCATTACACTCCTCCGAAGTGAGGAAGTATGGTAGCCCATTGCGGAATGTCCTTCAAAATACAAATAAACATAGAATTCACGGAGTACGTAGAGGTAATCTCTGGGTATTCCGTGAACTTTGTTTTGGTAAGTTTGTAAGTTTTTGAGTTCTTAAGTTCTTAAGTTCGTTAGTTTTTATGTTATTGTTGATGCGGATTCTTTTAACTATGCGTCCTACCGTATAACCTCACAAACAAAAAAGCCATCCACTTGAGCGGACTCAAATGGATGGCTGATAGTATGTAACCTAAATGGATTAGATTGCGAATGGGTTCTCACCTGGATAGAGCTGTCCAGCTGGGAGTGGAGTGTTGATGTCGTCAACACCGAGGAGGTGAAGAGCCTCGAAGAGAATCTTACCAACGTTCTTGAATGCGTATGCACCGTGGTGTGGGAAGCGCTTGCCAACGAGGACGTGACGGTAGAAGCGTGCGAATCCTGGGATAGCTGCGATACCGATACCACCGAATGAACATGGGTCGATGTCGAGGAAGTGACCTTCAGCAATGTAGCTCACGAGCTTAGAGTCAGAGTTAGACTGGAGACGGAACATTGTTGTTGCACTTGGCATGATCTGACCTTCGAGAGTACCCTTTGTGATATCTGGACTCATGAGACGAGCCTGGATGAGCTGGTACTTAATCTTGCAGTCCTTCATGCACTGTGAGCAAGTGTTACCGCAGTGGAAGCCCATGTAGAGGTCCTTCATGCAAGCACCCTTGAGGTCTGCACCTGCTGGTACTACGTCCTCAGGAACAGAGTTGTTGATATCGAGGAGAGTTGCTGGCATCTCTGATGCGCACTCTGCCATGTACTCAGAAACAGCACCGTAGAGGTCAACCTCACATGCTACTGGAATACCACGACCTGTGAGACGTGAGTTTACGTAGCAAGGCTCGAACTCGAATACAGGCTGCCATGCTGGCCAGCACTTGTTAGCGAATACTGCATAGTTGCAAGCACCCTTGTTGTTCTCGTACCAGTCCATGATAGCGAGCTCAAGCTGAGCCATCTTGTTGATGATCTCAGGATAAGTGTTGCGTGAACCAAGCTCCTGCTCCATATCCTTAGCGATAGCAGCAATCTCAGCTGTACGGCTTGCAACCTTCTCGAACTGTACCTTCATATCAAGCTCAGAGTTCTCCTGTACCTCAACGCCGAGGTCGTAGAGAGGCTGGATAGGTGCGTTACAAGCGAGGAAGTCGAATGGACGTGGACCGAATCCGATAACCTTGAGGTTCTTCATTCCGATAACAACGCGAGCGATGTGACGGAAGTCTGCGAGTTCCTTAACAGCCTCCTGTGGAGTTACGTTAGGATACTCTGGGATATATACACGAAGGCGACGGAGGCCAACGTTGTAAGAGAAGTTGAGGACACCACAGAGAGCATCACCACGGTCAGAAGCAAGGTTAGCCTTGCCTTCCTCCTTGGCAGCGAGTACCATTGCAGGACCCTGGAACTTCTGAACGAACATAGTTGTAGGACCTTCAGGACCGAAGTTTCCGAGGAACATACATACGGCGTTGATGCCGTTTGACTTAGCCCAATCGAGAGCCTTCATTGTGTCGTTCTCGTTCTCGATGATTACTGGGCAATCGAATACCTCTGGAAGTGCAGCCTTGCGAACTTCGTCCATCAAGGCAGCCAAACGAGCCTTAGTAAGAGATGCTGGGAAGCAGTCGCGGCTTACACCAACAATACCAAGCTTTACTACTGGTTGGTTGATCATGTCTGTAAAAATGTTTTGGTTAAAATTAAAATTCGTAACTATAATTTCTCTTTCATCAAGCGAACATAAGTGCACTTGCGAGTTGCGAAACGTGAGAAAACATCGTTGTTTCCTGTGCTTGTAGTCCTTCCGTTCCCTTTGCGTACAAAAGAAGAAAAGGTGCGTTTGCGAACTCTGTGGGCAAAGGTATGAAAAATATTCCGAATCGACGAAAGGAAAAATGAAAAAATATTCATTCACAAACGTTAATTTTTATAAAAAAGTTGTTCCGTGACTCTTTTTGTCTGTTTATATTAGCACTTTAGCTATCTTTCCTTGTAAGATAAGTGTTTTCTTAAAATGTAAGATAAGGGGAAGCGGCAATGAGGAACTAAGCGAAGCTGTCTCACTGACCGAATGGAGGTAATTAGCAATGGCTGGTACGCGAATAATTAGTAAATTATAACTATGCAAAGCGGTTTTACAGCCCACTGGGCAGTAATGAGAAATGGCAAACCGAAAATTATCCGAACAATAATCGTATTTATTGTCCTTTTGTCCGACCTTCCTCCGTTCGTTCTCCGTTCATTCTCCGTTGTTTCTCCGTCGATTGTCCGTCGTTTCTCCGTCAGTTCTCCGTCGATTGTCCGTCGTTTCTCCGTCCACAAAACGGAGGATGAAGGGAGAAACATTGGGTAAACAACGACGAAGGTCGCGATTTTTATGGCTAAGTTTTGGTCGTTTTGGTGATAATATGTAATTTTGCTTTGTCTTTTGACGAAAAACAAAGAACTAACTAATCTTGCCGAAAAAGAGATAATGTGATTATGAAAGCATTCAGATGTATTATATTTTTCTTATGTGTTTTTCCCTTCGCCTCAGCAATGGCTCAAAATGATTCTGTCAGTTTAATGAGTCAATTGGGAGAAGTTGTGGTCACTAGTAAATATATACAACAGGATATTGATCATTACAACTGTATTCCGACGAGTAGCCAACGCAGACATTCTCACTCAGGTTTTGAACTTGTGCGAAACATGATGATAACAGGTGTAAATGTGGACACTGAAACAGGTGCTATAACCACCCCGGCAGGTGTAGCATCATTATACATCAATGGACGAGAGGCCACATATCGTGAGATTCAAAGTCTTCGTTCTAAGGATATTGTTAGAGTTGAGTATTACGATATGCCTACAGGCAAGTATGCAAAAGATAATGCTGCTTTGAACTACGTTGTTAAGTCATACACTTACGGTGGATATACTCAGCTGGATGCAACACAAGGCGTAGGATATAAGAAAGGAATATACAATGTGGTTTCAAAATACAGCTCGGGCAAATTTAATGTCAACGTCTGGGCTGGTTATAACATGTCCAATCCGAAGGAAAACACAACCTTGACGGAGATGTATAAATTCCCATCGCTCGTAACCAAAACAACTAATAACGATTGCGTAAACAATGACAAAACGGGAAAGTATATTACCGCCAGTCTTAGCAGAATGTCACAAATGACTATTTGGATGATACGAGCAAGTATTGAAGGAGAAAAGCAAAACAACGATGCACTGCTCGGCAATACCCAATATGAAAGTCAAAGCTTTACTGACAAGGCAAATTCGCAACTCATTTCTAACACGCGAACGACTAAGCCGACTCTATACATTTACTACGATCGCTCGATTAACAAGACACAGAGTATTGATGCTGTTTTTGATGGTTACTATGCAAGGAACACGTATTACCGCGATTTGCATGAAGATGACAGATTCACAAGTGACGTAGAGGAGGATTATCTATATGCAAAAGGTAACATAAACTACCACATCACATTACCCCAGCAAAATAACCTCACTTTCAGCCTACACGAATATCTTAGGGTATCAGATGACAAATATAAAAATTTGGATGGGTACAATCAACATTTGCTATCATCTGAGTCCATCTTCTTCGTTGATTATAGCAAGCGTTGGAAACATATAATGCTTGATGTTAACCCTGGAATTTCTTGTTTACGCTACGAGTTGCGTGAAGATAATCCTGTCACACACATAGCACCTCGAATGCAGTTCTCACTGTCTTGGATGCCAGACAAGATTCAACGTTTGAGGGGATTCTTTTCGTTAGGTAATACGTTTCCTACTTTGAGTACAATCAATCATGTTCAACAAAGAATAGATCGTTTTATGGTACGCCAAGGAAACCCGGAAATGGACAATTCCACATTGTTAGGTCCAGGCATAACATATACCATAAATTACAATAAATGGTCTGCACTTTTGTCTAATTATTACATGTATATGAGCGATGCCATTGTCAATACATACTCGATGGATGGTGATCATGTCATAAATTCTTTCAGTAGCAATGCTACTTCTCATCAGAGTGCTACGTCTCTTTCAATAACTTGGAAGCAGTCTAGTTGTTTCAACATGAAGTTAGACGGGAATTACACATACTATGCAGTAAACGGAACGGCTCACGAGAGACTGAACAGTTGGCAGTTTGGAATGCAGGCAAATTACTATTTAGGTGATTTCTCTTTTATTGCATATTGTAAATCGAAGACAAAACTTCTCAATAGTTATCAGACACATGTCGAGCTTCCTTGGCAGTATGGCCTCTCTGCAGAATGGAGTCATAATAACCTATCGCTGATTGCGGAAGCAAAGAATCTTTTTGCAGATAATGCAATAGAAAGTTTCCTCACATCTGATGTTTATTGTATGAACAAACGTCAGGTGCGGAAAAGCGACAACTCCTTTGCCTCTCTAAAGGTGATTTATTCGTTCGACTATGGCAGAAAGGTTAGCCGTTCTCCAAAGTATGAAACAAAGAGTGCAGAAAGCAATATTCTAAAATAACAAATATCTGAATAGCAAAAAGTGGCATAATATGTTGCTACGAAATGGCAGAAATAAAATAGCATATTCATTTGGATAATAGTTACACCCATATCTCTCGTTCGGGAGATGTGGGTGTTAATCAATATATCGACTAACTACAGGCTTATATGAGACTTTCATGTGTTGTGTGTTTGCGTTGGGAGGTGTGCACGAAAGCCTAATTGTCTTTGTTAGTTGTAATTGTTGTTTGAGTGTTATTCGGTATTGTGCTTTTTAAACCTTGGAGGTTTTGCTATGTCTTATTGTCGTGATTGATGAAAAACGGCTCGTCGATGAGGATCCAAGAGACGGACTGTTGTCAACCTTATTTACCTTGTGGCTGAGGCTAATGCCAAGGCTGAATACTAACACTTTAATATCAAAGCTTTATGAAAAAGTTTTTTCTTTTAGTTATGGTTGCATTCGCAACTCTTGGAGCTTCTGCTCAGTTCAATTTTAACCCTGAAGATATGGCTAAGCGTCAGGCTGACAACTTGAAGGAGACTTGTGCCCTTTCTCAGGAACAGTACGACAAGGTCCTCAAGCTTTATCTTGACAATGGCAAGAAGATGCAGGCTGAGCGTGACTCTATCCAGAAAGCTGGTGGACAGATGAACGTGGAGTCTTTCCGCGCTCGTCAGGAGAAGACAAACGCTTCACTCAAGGAAATCCTCACACAAGAGCAGTACGCTAAGTACGAGGAGATGCAGAAGCAGATGAGAAGACGCTTCGGAGGTGGTGGCGATGGTGGCCATCGTCCTCGTCAGAGACAGTAAGTCGATGTGCTCGCACTTTTGTTTGCAAACGCAAATGTGTGTGGCTTAATATATAGAAAAGCCGCATAATTGGATTGCTCCGATTATGCGGCTTTTGCTATATCTGAGATGTTTGTGAAGCTTCGTCGTTTTTTACTTTATTCTGAAGTTGTGGTGAGAACCTTTGCTTTGTGACGTTAATATTCCTCCTCGTCTTCGTCATCATCAAAGTCGAAGTCGTCATCGAAATCGCCAAAGTAGGCAGGTGTGATGAAGTCGTCAAGGTCACGACGCTCCTTCTTTGTTGGGCGTCCTGTACCACGTGCACGGTCTATGAAGCCACTAATCCTGTTCATCTCCAAGAGCTCGAGCTGCTTTGGAGATGTGACGTTCTGCATAACCTCAGGAACAAGTTTTGCTCCCACACGGTTCTGAATAGCCTTTAGCACCTTGAAGGAATAGACAATAGGTCCTTTCTTGACATCCACGACGTCGCCTTCCTTTATCATCTTTGAAGGTTTCATCTTAACGCCACCCACGGTCACGCGTCCGTTCTTGCATGCGTCTGCAGCAATGGTGCGTGTCTTGTATATACGGGCTGACCACAGCCACTTGTCAATTCTTGCTTCCATGAGGATTCGTGTATTATTTCAAATGTCAAATATATAATTTGAGATTCCCCTTATCGACGGGGCTATTTCTTATTGTACTGGTTCATAGTGACAGTCAATCCTGCAAGGCAGAATGACTTTATCATCTCGCCCACATAGTCGAGTTTCTCGTCTATGACCGTCTGGTCTTCATCCGAGAACTTGCCAAGAACGAAATCGACCTGGCCACCCTTTGGGAATTCATTACCAATACCAAACTTGATACGTGAATAGTTTTCCGTACCGAGGAGTTGTGCGATGTTCTTGAGACCATTATGGCCACCTGCGCTACCATTGCCACGCATACGAATCTTGCCAACAGGGAGAGAGAGGTCGTCAACGAGAATGAGTACGTTCTCTACGTTTATCTTCTCCTGCTGCATCCAGTAGCGTACAGCCTGACCAGAGAGGTTCATGTATGTGGAAGGCTTGAGAAGAGTAATCTCGGCATTCTTCACACGGCAATGAGCCACAGCGCCATAACGCTTGTCAGCCCACTCTGCACTTTGAGCCTTGGCGAAGGCGTCAATAAGCATGAAGCCGACATTGTGACGAGTACCTGCATATTCGTCACCTATATTACCAAGACCTACTATAAGATATTTCATACTATTGTCTGTTTCTGGTTCAGGACGTTTCCTGAACAAATTAAAGAAAAACATTGTGCTGTTTTGAGGTGATAAAAAAAGAGGCTGCGTGAGTTAACACTACAGCCCCTATAATTTCAGATAATCGCCTGATTACTTGTTGTTCTCTGCCTGTGCAGCACGAGCAGCACGAGTCATACGAACTGCACATACAACAACCTCCTTAGAAGTGACGATCTCAAGACCATCGTAAGAGAGAGCTGCAACCTTCATAGACTTACCGAGACCGAGGTTTGTAACGTCGATGTCGAGTGTGTCTGGGAACTTAGTGTAGAGAGCCTTAACAGCGAGCTTGCGTACGTTGAGAGCGAGCTTACCACCGGCCTTAACACCTTCTGCGAGTCCGTTGAGCTTAACAGGAATCTGCATAACAACTGGCTTGTCTTCTGTAATCTGGTAGAAGTCAACGTGTACTGGGTGATCAGTAACGAAGTCAGACTGGAGATCCTTGAGGATAGCCTTGACTGTAGTGCCCTCGATGTTGAGGTTTACGATGTAAACGTTTGGAGTGTAGAGGAGCTTTGCAAGTTCCTTCTCTGCGATAGTGATAGCCTTAGCTACTGGAGCACCGTTAGCATCCTTTTCTACACCGTAAACTACTGCTGGAACGTTACCTGCACGACGCATGTCGCGACCTGCCTTCTTACCAAACTCAGTACGTACCTGAGCGTTGAGAGTGATTTCTTTCATTTTTTTTGAAAAAATTTGTGTTACTATAAATTAAGTATAAATGCTTAATTCGCCATCACACAATGGGGAAACCCCTTTCTGTGTTGCTCAAAAAGCGGTGCAAAGGTACAACTAATATGCGACACTTCAAAGCAAACATCTTCTTTTTTATGCTCGTCACATTACTTTTTGTGCATTTCTTGACATTCTCGCACCTAAAATCACGTTATTTTAGGGTGAAAAGTCGAAGTATATTGCTTTTTATATATGCAGAGTCAAAAGAAAACATTATATTTGCACTCGATTATGGTATGTTCTAGCTATTATCTCAGAATGATTACGAGCAAAGTTTGGCACATCGTTTTGCAAAATCGCGCAGATGTCTGCGAACTACTAATTAACTGATAAGGACAGCAAAAACAACTTTTATGCAGAATGAATGTGCAAAGTAAGCCCAAAGCACCAAAGTCAATTCACGTGCATTCAGTAATGTTAGGACAACATTTTAGGTTTAATGATCGTTAGAGAACAGTCAAAAAAAGTTACAGAAAAAGAGATTTTTGTATTATGATTAACCGTACGCTTATTCGTCTGAAGATCGTGCAGCTTATGTACGCATACTATCAGAATGGGGGAAAAAACATTGAGACTGCTGAGAAGGAGCTTCTCTTCAGCTTGTCTAAGGCTTATGATTTGTACAACTACCTTCTCATGCTTATGGTAGCAATTTCACGTTACGCCCTGACACAGGTGGAACGCAAGGAGGAAATCAATCGTACAACTCATAGCGACGAGAAGGTGAGCCGTAGATTTGTGGATAACCGCTTCGTCTTGCAGTTAGAGTCTAATCTCCAGCTTGAGGAATACAGGCAGAGACAGAAGAAGACTTGGGATAACAACATTGATTACGTCAAGAAGATTTACGAGCAGATTATCGCATCCGACGCTTACAAGGAGTACATGGAGGCTGAAAGCGTGTCTTACGCTGACGACCGTGAACTCTGGCGCAAGATATACAAGAGCATCATCATGAAGGATGAGGCACTTGACGACGTGCTTGAGGAGCAGAGCCTCTACTGGAACGATGACCGCTCAATCGTGGATACATTCATTCTCAAGACCATCAAGCGTTTTGAGGAGGATAAGGCTGAGCATCAGGAACTCGTACCTGAGTACAACGATGACGAAGACCGCGAGTTTGCGCTCCGTCTCTTCCGTCGTACAATACTTAATGACGAGTACTATCGCTCACTCATCAGCAAGTGTGTAAAGAACTGGGAGTTCAACCGTCTTGCATACATGGACATTGTCATTATGCAGATTGCCGTTGCCGAGATTCTCAGCTTCCCACTCATACCTGTATCAGTCACTATCAACGAGTATGTTGAGATTGCCAAGTGGTACAGCACACCTAAGAGTGGTGGCTACGTAAACGGTATCGTTGATGCTGTGGCAAAGATGCTCCGCAAGGAGAAAAAGATTACAAAGGAATAAGTAACTCTTAAATTAACAAAAATAAAAAAATGAATTTAGCAACAATTTTACAGGCACAAGGTGGCGGAAGCCCATACAGCATGATTATCATGCTTGTTCTTATGGTTGCAATCTTCTACTTCTTCATGATTCGTCCACAGAACAAGAGAAGAAAAGAGATTGAGGAGTTCCGCAACAACCTTACTAAGGGAAGCGAGGTTGTAACTGCAAGCGGAGTATATGGCAAGGTGGCTAACCTCAACGAGGGTGAACCTTACATCTCAATCGAGATTGCAAATGGCGTAGTCATCAAGGTTGACCGCAACTACGTTTACGCCAAGGGCAACCAGCCAATGCAGCAGTAATCAACGGACAAAGGAGAAAGAGGAATGGAGGAGAATGCAAACATATCTGCATCCAGAATCTTAGGTTTCTTTAAGTTAGCATACAGAAGATTGCGGTTGGTAAAAATCAATCGCAATCTTTTGGTGTACCTCGTGTTCTTCGTCATCTCCATTGGATTCTGGTGTCTGCAAACCCTCAAGGAAGAGACAACACTCGTACTCGACTTCACTTACGAGATAACTGGAGTGCCAAAGAACGTGGTGTTCACTTCCGAGTTGCCACAATATATAAAGGTGACGGCTAAGGGACGAGGCTTCGACTTCCTCGAGCACATCAGCAAGTCCAGCAATCACATCGCAATACCTTACGATGCGCTACAGAAAAAGAGGGGCAAGGCGTTTACCGAACCGATGTACATCCGTCGTCAGATGCAGAAGCAACTTGGAGCTTCCATAGAAGTTACCGCTTGCGCCCCAAGCACACTGGATACCTACTACTCAACAGGCAAGAAGAAACGAGTACCTGTACTTTTTGGAGGAAAGGTACAAGTGGGAATCCAGCACGTACTCGGACAGATTCACATCAAGCCTGACTCAGTCGACATCTACGCCCCACAAGGGCTGTACGACAGCGTGCAATGCGTCTATACGGACAATACGTTCTACAGACACGTGGAGGACACAATCAATGACCGCCTCGCCATCAGACACATTCACGGTGTGAAGATAATACCAGACTCCGTCAAGGTACAGATATGTGTTGACCTCTTCACCGAGAAGAAGATAAACGTACCTGTTTACTGTGAGAACTGCCCTCCAAACAAGGTGGTGCGCACCTTCCCTATCAAGGCAGAGGTGACATTCCATGTCAGCACCAACATGTACAACAAGATTACGGAGAAGGACTTCCTCTTGGTCATTGACTACAACGACATCATACAGAATCCTGCAAGATGTCAGGTGCAGTTACGAAGTTTCCCACGGGAAGTGTCACACATCCACGTCTCACCAGAAGCCGTGGAATATGTGATTGAACAAGCGGACTAATCCCACACTCTGTGTGGTGATGTCAAATGTATGCCTTCGGGTAGAAGATTTCCGGAGGCATAGATTATAAATTTGAGATTTGAAATTCCATAAATAGCATGCGAATAGGAATAACAGGTGGAATAGGAAGCGGTAAGAGTTACATCTGCAATCTACTCAGGGAACGTGGATATGAGGTGTACAACTGCGACGACGAAGCAAAGCGTCTTATGGTTGAGGATGATACCATCATCTCGCAACTCAAGGCACTCATAGGCGACGATGCCTATACACCTGATGGTGCGCTTAACAAACCAGTCATTGCCCAGTTCCTATTCTCGGATGCAAGCAATGGCGCAAAGGTGAACAGCATCGTTCATCCAGCCGTGAAGAAGGACTATCTACGATGGGCAGAAGGCAAGAGCATCGCTTTTATGGAATGTGCCATACTCTTTGAGTCTGGTTTCGACAATGTGGTCGACTTTACCGTCCTTGTCTGGGCAGATGCAAAGAATCGTCTAAAGCGAGCCATGAAGCGAGACAATGCCACAAAGGAACAGATTGAGGCACGCATGGAAGCACAAATATCTGATGATGAAGCAAGGCTAAGAGCCGACTACATCTTCAGACACAACGATTACGACACAACAGAAAATGAGATGAACAAACTCATTCATTATATTAATGAGAAATTAAGGGCTGGAAATTGATAGCTTAATTTCACCCAAAAACAAAAGAGTAACAACTCCTCGTCCTGAAAGTAAGGGGCGGTGGAAGGTCAGATAAAAACTAAAAACATTATACAATTATGCTTAAAACAATTCTCGCCATTTCAGGCAAGCCAGGACTCTACCGCCTCGTATCACGTGGCAACAAGAGCCTTATCGTAGAAACAGTAGATGACGCAAAGAAGCGCATGCCAGCATTCGGAGCAGACAAGGTCGTTTCACTTGCAGACATCTCTATCTATACAAATGATGACAGTGAGGTAAGTCTCGCATCAGTATTCGAGTCAATCAAGAAGAACTATGACGGCAAGGCTGTTGACCTCTCTCCAAAGAAGGCAGAGCAGGATGACATCGTTGCATTCTTTGCAAAGGTGCTTCCAAACTACGACACAGACCGTGTACGTGTAAGCGATATGCGCAAGGTACTCGCATGGTACAACCTCCTCGTAAACTACGGCATCACAGAGTTCGAGGAAACTGCACCTGCAGCAGAAGAGAAGTAATACTTCATTCTGATATATAAACAAAGGCTGACTTCATCCCGAAGTCAGCCTTTGTTTCGTTTTGTAGGTTCTGTAGATAGACTATATGCTTGTCGAAAAATGACATTGCTATCATTCCGTATAGTGCTCAAAGAAAAAGCCGTTCGGAATAGGTATCCGAACGGCTTTTTTGTTCCCCAAAAGATATGGGAATGTTTAGTCCTCGCAACTGAACATTGGGTCCCAGCATGGGAGGAGGGTAGGCTTCTGCTGTGCAGCCTTGAGAATCTTTTCGGTTGCGTATTTCTTGTTGATGACAAGGCGGAACATGTAGTTGTCGAACCATTCGTCTGTCATGATGATGTGTCCTTTGTGACCGTAAGATGCACCCCATGAGTTCTCTACTTCCCACTTTGTTGGCTTGCCGTTCTCGTCGAGGTCAACTGCCTTGAGAGTCATGGCGTGAGTTGAACCTGAGTCGAATGATTTGATGCGCTGTGCCTTGTCCATACCGAACTTAACACCGAAGATGTCATCGTAGTTGTAGTTGCTGAGGTCAGAGATACCTGTTGTACGGTCGAGGTATTTGCTTACGTCGCAAGAGAAGTACATCATTGTTGAGTCCTTGATGCTTGCGATGGCTACTTCCTTGATATCCTCCATAGGAAGGTTGAGGTAGAGCCAGTTGTGTCCGTCGTATGTGTGGCGGTCGTACTGAATCTCGTATGTCTTCCAGTACTCACGACTTGGGTCGTTCATGAGCATGATGTAGTCGTTCTGGAGGTCGAGGTTAATGAACTCCTTGTAGAATGACTGTGGAGTGTATGTCTTAGGTGTGCTGAGATACTTGCCGTTCTCATCCTTTGGTGCCCATGTGAATTCTGTGACTGGTGTGCCAAGTCCGAGTACGAGCATCTTGTAAATCTCAGAGAGGTAAGCCTGCTTCTTTGCCTGAAGCACCTTGTCTGATGCCTTGGCATCGGCACGGAGGGCGAGTGCGTCCTCACGGAGCTTGCGCTTGAGGAATGTAGTGAACTGTGAAGTGTTCTTAGCTGTGTAGTTGTCTGGCATTACGCCTGATGGTACTACTCCGTACTTGGCAACGAGGTCGGCAACACCTGTGAATGTACCACCGTCAGATAGTGGGTTCTGGAAGAGCCACATGACTGTCTGGTCGTCCATAGGCTTCTTGCGTGTGTCAATGATTGCCTGAAGGAAGAGGTTTGACTTCTCAAGCTGGTCGTAGAAGAACAAGTAGTTCTGTGACAACTCAAGGGAATTGAGCTTCTGCTCGTTAATCATCTTGGCACGGAGTACGTTCATGCCTGTGAAGAGCCAGCAACGTCCGCTTGAACTCTGGTCTGTTATTCCTTTTGATGGTACGGAGTTGCTGAAGTATGTATCCTTTTCTTTCTTTGCCTCTGGGTTGAGTGCAAGAGTGGCAACGCTACCATTTGAGAGTGCGTTGTGGATTGCCTTGTTTGCGCCAGTGAGAGTATTCTCCTTTGCAAACTTCTGAAGCATGTCAGGTGTGATGCTCTGCGCAAATGCGCCTGTAGCCATTGTGGCAAGGGCTAATGTGATAATTGATTTTTTCATATAATTTTGAGTTTGTAAGTTTCTGAGTTCTTAAGTTTTTGAGTTTGTGAGTTTTTTAGTTATTGCAGAGGAATGGAAGTGGGAATTAACAATTAATAATTAATAATTAACATGCAAGTTCGCTGAGCGATGGAAATGAGCGAGAGGACTATCAAATCCTCATTTCTAATTCCACATTCCTCATTCCTCATTGTTCCGGATGGACGCCCCGTTACTTCCCTTCGGTCAGTGAGACCACTTCGCTTAGTTCTTAATTCCTTATATAATTTAGTTCCTAATTCTTTTTATTTTCCAGCCGATGGCGGCAACGAAGCAGCTCATGAATGGACTGAGGTAATTGAAGAAGCAATAAGGAAGGTACGCAATGGTTGGAACACCGAGGACGGTGGCTTGTGTCATACCGCAGGTGCTCCAAGGGATGAGTACGGATGTTACCGTGGCAGAGTCCTCTGTGGTGCGTGAGAGAAGTTCAGGTGCGTAGCCTTTCTCCTTATACAAGTCCTTGTACATGCTTGCTGACACGATGATGGCGATATATTGGTCGCTGGTCGTGATGTTGAGCAGAAAGCCTGTGGCTGCTGTGGCAGATACAAGCGAGCATGCACCCTTGATGAAACGCATGATGACGAGTGTGAGGCTGTGGAGCATACCGCTTGCGGTCATTACTCCACCGAAACACATGGCGCAAAGGATGAGCCAGATGGTGTTCATCATACCTGCCATACCACCTGTAGATACGAGGTCGTTGAGTGTGGCGTTGCCTGTCTCAACGGCTGTTGAGCCGTACCATGTCATCATCACTCCCTTGGCAAGGTTGGCTGCAGATATGGTGTCGCATCCTGCCACTTCGATAAGGATGTGTGGTTGGAGTATGATTGCGCATATTCCTGCTGCAAGTGAAGATACGGAAAGGGTGATGAGAGATGGTACTTTCTTGGCTATGAGTATAGCTGTTACGACTGGCACAACCATTGTCCACAGGGATATGTTGAAAGTACGTGAAAGTCCCTCGGTGTATTCTGCTATGTGAGCCTGTTCACCGTTGTACCAGAATCCTGCGAGGAGGAAGATGATGAGCGTTATGGAAATGCTCGGTACGGTGGTGAAGGTCATGTAGCGAATATGCTTGAACAGGTCTGTTCCTGCTGCTGAGGAAGCGAGGATGGTGGTGTCAGAAAGTGGTGACACCTTGTCGCCGAAGTATGCACCCGAAATGATTGCACCTGCCGTCCAAGGGGCAGGTATGGAAAGGGCGTCGCCAATACCTATGAGTGCAATACCAATGGTTGCTACCGTTGTCCACGAACTACCTGTGACGACGCTCACCAGAGAACAGATGACGCAGGAACTCACGAGGAAGAACTGTGGCGACATAATCTGTACTCCGTAATAGATGAGCGTAGGAACTACTCCGCTTATCATCCAAGAGCCAGACATCATGCCGATGATGATGAGAATGACGATAGACACGGATGCCTGTCCTATTGTGTTCACGATGCTGTCCTCGAACTTCTGCCAAGACATATCGTAAATCCACATCGAGAGGCAGACACATACGCCTGTTGCCACGAGGAGCGACACTTGGTTTCCACCGTCGAGGGCATCACTCCCGAAGAGAGCGATGGAGAGCGAAACCATTGCTATCAGTACGAGCAAGGGTAGTAATGATACCCATGCAGATGGTAGTTTTACGTTGCTTTCTTCCATAATTGGGTGCAAAGTTAGTGTTTTTTTAACATTTTTGACAGAATGTTTTTTTTTATTGTTACCTTTGCACGTATTTAACTAACAAATCGTCTGTTTTTAGGCACAAGTTACAATATTCGCATATACTATTGCGTTATTATTGTTGTGCCATCACGCAGATAAAATGTAATGCCGTGAAAAATGTCGGCAGTTCAATAATCATAGATGGAATCGAACAAAGATAAAAAGATAACTGACGGAATGAATTATGGCGAGAGACTGCTTAAGCGTCTTTGCGACTTGTTGGGAGCAATGGTTCTTATCATAATTCTTTCTCCCGTCTTTCTGATTATAGTCGTGTTGCAAAAAATCCTTAATCCGGGACCTGCTTTGTACAGTCAGGAACGTATCGGTAGGGGTGGCAAGCCTTTCAAGATATATAAGTTCAGGACAATGGTCGTGGATGCAGAGAAGGATGGAATACCTCAGTTGGAGGCGGACAATGACACACGCCTTACGGATTTCGGACGCATGCTCAGACGTCATCATGTGGATGAACTTCCACAGTTGTGGAACGTGCTTAAGGGAGATATGTCGTTCGTTGGCTACCGTCCGGAGCGACAGTACTTCATCAATCAGATTATGGAGCATAACCCAAACTATGGTTTGTTGTTTTGCTCCCGTCCAGGGGTAACATCCCTTGCAACGATAGAGAACGGATATACGGATACTATGGAGAAGATGCTCCGACGTCTTGACATGGATCTTGAGTATTTCCAGACACGCACTTTGTGGATGGACTTGAAGATAATCCTTCGTACAGTGTTTAGTTTATAGAAATAATACGAAATACAATGATAAAGAAAATTGCATTCATAGTATCGTTATTGCTTGCGCCTCAGATGGTATTCGCTCAGTCAATGAGCGACGATCAGGTTGTGAAGTATGTGAAGCAACAGCAAGAGGCAGGACAGAACCAGCAGCAGATTGTGACTAAGCTTCTCCAGAAGGGAGTCACAACCGAACAGCTTCGTCGTATTCGTAAGAAGTACGAGGCTGAGCAGAGTTCGATGGGTGCATCCGACCTTACGGACAAGGAGAAGGGTGTCACTACGAGCCGTCGCCGCCAGCAGTATCAGGAGCGTGGCGAGAAGGGACAGAAGCAAAACAACTATATGGTAAAGGGCGATTTCCGTAATGACCCTCGCTATGGTACAAGGCAGGAACGTATTGATGCCTTGAATGGCGAGATAGGTTTCATGGACATCGACTCCCTTATTTATTATAAGAAATTCTTTACTGACGAGTCACAGGTGTTCGGTCGTAATATATTCAACAACCAGAACCTCTCGTTCCAACCAAGTATGAGTATCGCAACTCCTGCCAACTACAAACTTGGTGCAGGTGATAACGTGATAATCGAGGTTTGGGGAGCTTCACAGCAGACCATCATGGGCGAGATTTCGCCAGATGGAACGGTTACTATCGAAGGTGTAGGCCCTGTAAAGCTTGCAGGAATGAGTGTGAGTGAGGCAAACAATTACCTCAAGGGTAAGCTCGGACAGTATTATGCTGGTTCAAACATACAGTTGACCGTAGGTGACACACGTTCCGTTCAGGTGCAGGTTGTCGGAGAGGTTAACCTTCCTGGTACATACACTCTCAGCGCACTTTCAACAGCGTTCAACGCACTCTATGCGGCTGGCGGTATCAGCGATATTGGTACACTTCGTAACATAAAGGTGTTCCGTTCTGGAAGAAAGATTGCAACAATAGACGTTTATGACTATCTCCTCAATGGTAATTCAAAGGGAGACGTCCGTCTTCAGGATAATGACGTTATCGTAGTAGGTACTTATGATGCCCTTGTTGAGATTCGCGGTAAGGTGAAGCGTCCTATGTTCTATGAGATGAAGTCATCAGAGAGCGTGAAGTCACTCCTCAGCTATTCTGGAGGTTTCACGGGAGATGCCTACAAGAAGAACGTGCGCCTCGTTCGTAAGAACGGAGCAGAGTATTCCATCCATACGGTGGGTGAGTTCGACTGGGCAAACTTCAAGCTCAATGATGGCGACTCCCTTTATGTGGATAGCGTTATCCCACGTTATTCTAATATGGTGGAGATTCGTGGTGCTGTGTTCCATGCTGGTATGTACCAGATGGATGGCAAGATTACATCTGTGCGTGAACTCGTTAAGGCTTCTGAAGGTCTTCGTGAGGATGCCTTCACAAGTCGTGCCGTGATGCACCGTGAGAAAGAAGACAAGACGCTTGAAGTTCTTTCCGTAGATATCAAGGGTATCATGGACGGAACGGTGGCAGATATCCCACTTCGCAAGAACGATGTGCTCTTTATCCCAAGCAAGCTTGACATGCAGGGTGAACGCACGTTCAGAATAAACGGTGAGGTTAATTTCCCTGGTACATACGTCTATGCTGAAAATACAACTATCGAAGACCTCGTACTTCAGGCAGGAGGTCTTACGGATGCTGCATCAACCGTAAAGGTGGATGTGTACCGAAGGGCTCACACTCCTAATGCACTTCAGGACGACAACGGTCGTGTGGAGACATTCAGCTTTGCTCTCAAGGATGGCTTCGTGGTGGATGGTAAGCCGGGCTTTACGCTTCAGCCATACGATGAGGTCGTTGTTCGAAAGAACCCAACATACGTTGAGCAGCGTAACGTGAAGATTTCTGGTTCAATCAACTTCGAGGGTGAATACTCCATGACTTCCAATAGCTACAAGCTCTCAGACCTTGTGAATGCAGCAGGAGGTCCAAGTTCACTTGCCTACCTCAAGGGTGCGCGTCTTGAGCGTACCATGACCGAGGAAGAGAAGAAGCAGGTTGAGGCAACCCTCCGTACTTCGCAGATTGCACTCTATGAGGAGGCTATGCAGTCGGAGAACAGGAACTTTGATATTGCACGAGCAGATACACTCCTCCAGATGAAGCTTGATATCGGTAATGTATATCCTGTTGCCATCGACCTTGAGGCAGCTATGGCTGATCCGGGTGGCGTAGAGGACATCGTACTTCGTGACGGTGACCATATCATCATTCCACAGTATTCAAATACGGTTAAGGTAAGTGGTGATGTGATGTACCCTAACACGATGAACTATATAAGTGGTAAGTCGCTCAAGCATTATATCAATCGTGCTGGTGGTTATGGCGACAACGCTCGTAAGAATCGTGTGTATGCCATCTACATGAATGGTTCGGTTAAGCTTATTGACGGAAGCAAGGACATTCAACCAGGATGTCAGATTGTCGTACCATCAAAGAAGAACAAGCATAAGATGACTACAGCTGAATACTCTGCTATGGGTACTTCTGCAGCATCTATTGCAACAATGCTTATCACGATCGCAAATCTCTTGAAGTAGGGTGATATGTCAAATTTATGATTTCAAATTTATGCCTCCGGAACGAGCGTTCGGGACGCATAGATTATCGATTTGAAATTTGAAATTCCCTTGTTCGGAACGCATAAATCATCGATTTGAAATTTGACATTTATAATTGAAATTTATGAAACAATACGATTATCTTATAGTAGGAACAGGACTCTTTGGAGCCGTATCAGCTTATCTCTTGACACAGAATGGAAAGAAATGCCTTCTCATAGATAAGCGTCCTCATGTAGGTGGTAATATATATACAGAGGAGATTAAGGGTATCAACGTACATAAGTATGGTGCCCATATCTTCCATACGAGCAATAAGAAGGTGTGGGATTTCGTAAACTCATTTGTTGAGTTCAATCGTTATACCAATTCACCTGTGGCAAACTACAAGGGTGAATTGTTCAACCTGCCTTTCAATATGAATACCTTCTACCAGATGTGGGGGGTAAAGACTCCTGCTGAGGCTGAGGCAAAGATAGCTGAGCAGAAAGCACAGGCTGTTGCATCGCTCAATGGCAGAGAACCGCAGAACCTTGAGGAGCAGGCACTCACGCTTGTAGGCAAGGACATCTTTGAGAAGCTTATCAAGAACTATACGGAGAAGCAATGGGGCAGAAAGTGTACGGAACTTCCTGCATTCATCATCAAGCGTCTTCCTGTTCGTCTTATTTTTGACAATAACTACTTCAACGATAAGTATCAGGGCATTCCTGAGGGAGGATACACAAAGCTCGTTGAGGCTATGATAGGTGATTGCGAGGTACGTCTCTCAACTGATTACTTTGAGCACAAGGCAGAGCTTGACGCCCTTGCCGACAAGGTGATATACACGGGTGAGATTGACCGTTACTACGATTACAAGTACGGTCACCTCCAGTATCGTACCGTATCATTTGAGACGGAACTTCTCGAAGGCGTAAGCAATTATCAGGGTAATGCCGTGGTTAATTATACCGATTCTGAGACTCCGTTTACACGAATCATAGAGCATAAGCACTTTGAATTTGGTAATCAGCCTGACACCGTCATTTCCAAGGAGTTTAGCAAGGAGTGGCAACCAGGTGACGAGCCATACTATCCAGTAAACGACGACCGTAACTCCGAACTTTATGCCAAGTACAAGGCACTTGCCGATGCCGAGAAGAACGTCATCTTTGGCGGCCGTCTCGCAGAGTACAAGTATTACGACATGCACAAGGTCATCGAAAGTGCAATGGATATGATGGAGAAGATTTAGACTAAAAGGAACATCTGTCTTATATTTGTTATGAGTGAAAATAAGAAAATAATAAATTTTGCAGAGATTGTAAGCGTTATTGCGAGCAAGAAGAAGGAATATCTGAAAATTCTTTCAGTTGTTTTCGTAGTGTCTTGTATATGGATATTTCCACAGCCAAGATATTACACAAGTACTGTTGCATTGGCTCCAGAGGTTGCAAATGAGAGTGTAGGCGGAGGCTTGTCTTCGTTAGCATCTTCATTTGGCATTAGTCTTGGTGGAAGTAGCTCAGATGCAATATATCCGATGTTGTATCCTGATTTGTTTGATTCGCCAGAGTTCATGGTGAGCCTCTTAAATATACAGATAGAGACTCTTGACGGAGAAATAAAGGAGGACTATTATACATATTTGACGAAACATCAGAAAGTAAACCTACTTACTTATCCATTTGTAAAGACAAAGCAATGGCTTAGCTCTTTGTTTGGTGACTCAATGACACCAGGTGCTGGGTTGAACAAGATTGATGCCTTTCACCTGAATCGTAGGGATTATATGTTAATAGAGGAACTGAAGGATTTGATAAAATGTAGTGTTGACAAGAAAACAGAAGTTGTCACTCTTACTATTCAGGATCAGGATGCCAAGGTATGTGCCCTTATGGCAGATTCCGTCAAGGCAAGGTTGCAGGAATTTATCATAAACTATCGTACGAGCAAAGCCCGTATGGATTTGGAGCATTACAAGAAGTTGGCAAATGATGCAAAGGCTGACTATGATTCGGCTGTAGCTAAGTACAGTAGGTATTGTGACCAGCATAAGAATACAATAATGCAGGCATACCTGTCTGAACAGAATAATCTGGAGTCAGAAATGCAGATTGCATACAACACTTATACTGCTATGTTGGCTCAGCAGAAAGCAATGGAGGCAAAAGTGCAGGAGCAGACACCTGCATTTACTACATTAAAGAGTGCAACTATCCCAATTAAACCAGCGGGACCTAAGCGAATGATATTTGTTGCAGGTATGTTGTTCTTTGCTGCATTTGTATCATCGTTGTGGTTCTGTCGCAAAATATTCTTTAAGTAATCAGGACGTGGATTATCTGAAATTATTGACCAATAGGCTTCATCTTAGTGAAACAAGGAAAAAGATATTCACCAATGTGTTTTGGGCTGTATCGGGCAAGTGTGTCAATCTTATTGGTACACTTGTTGTTGGTATTATCATAGCACGATATTTAGGTCCTGAACAATATGGCTTGATGAACTATGTCATGAGTTATATCGCCATATTCCAGGTGTTTGCTGATTTTGGCTTGGATAATATTCAGATTAGGGAAGAGGCAAGAACGCCAGAACGAAGGGATGTTATCGTTGGTACGGCGTTTGGATTGAAGCTTATATTTTCTGTCATTGTACTTGCTGCTGTTTTCGTTACTACATTTGTATCTGAATCGGACGAAATGGTGCGAACATACATTATGATTTACTCGTTTAGTGTCGTGTTTAATTCTACTTGGGTATTTCGTAATCATTTCACGTCTATTGTATGGAACGAATATTGTGTCAAGACTGAGATTACAAGAACCATTTTAGGCGCAATGGTTAAGATTGTGCTTCTTTGGTTAAAGGCAGACCTTATCTGGTTTATTGCATCATTGCTTCTTGATTCTTTGCTTCTTGCGTCTGGTTATACTATGTCGTATTCCCAGAAGATAGAGAGTATCAGAAAGTGTGTCTTTGACAAGGAAGTGGCATTAGTTCTGCTTAAACAGGCATTTCCGCTTCTGCTTTCCTGTATTGCAATTGTGATTTACTCACGAATAGACCAGATAATGATATCCAAGATGCTTGATGATACACAGCTGGGACTATACTCCGTTGCATTTCAGCTAACTAATGTCCTGATAAACGTACCATCAATAATAGCACTCACGATAAGTCCTGTGCTCGTTAGGGTAAGAAACGAGAATCGAGAGCGTTATCATCAGGTTTCACTTCAGTTCTTTGGCGTTACTTTTTGGTTAAGTATGCTTGTGGCCTGTATCGTTAGTCTTGCATCGTATCCATTGGTTTACTTCATGTATGGCGAATCGTACATATATGCTGCTGGCGTTTTGAACATTATGGCGTTCAGAGTTGTGGGAGACGCTCTTTCACAAACATCCGGACAGCTGATGATAATTGAGGGAATACAGAAATTTGCGTCCGTTCGTAATGTAATTGCGGTCATCGTATGTGTGATACTGAACTATGTGTTGATTGGTAGGTATGGTATTATGGGTGCTGCGATTGTTTCTGTTGTTACTATTGTTTCGTCTGGCTTTTTTGCAAATCTTCTGATAAAGCCATATCGACATATTTTCAAACTACAGATAGAATCCATTTTCTTTGGATGGAGATATCTTTTTTCATTAAGGAGAGATATAATAAAATGACGATAAAGGATATTGCAGAAAGGATATATTTGAGACTCCCAATGTGGTTTACACTTTTGGTTGAAGTCCTTCAGTATTGGTGTAGGTTGTGCAAGTATAATGCTTCGTTCAGAACAGATAATGACTTGCATAAGATGCAGTACACTCTATTACGTGAGAATCACGTGATAGAGAAAGGTATGTCTATGAAGAATCCTCGCAAGGGCTTTGGACAGGCTAAAGTGACAAACCTCATAAACAGACTTCAGAAATATAATAAACGTTATGGAAAAGAGGATTCACGTTTCCTTCTTTATCCATTATCAACAATAAAGGAATATATCAGGTATCAGGAGAACGATGGGGTTGATGTTAGCCGTATAAAGGAAGCCTTTGATTCTTTATGTGAACAGTCAGGTTATAATGCAGATGATCTGACGGTGTCTTCCGGTATATCTTTGTATCATAGTGCAGATATAATTAAGGATGCTAAGGGAGATTTCCGCAGCTTGTTATATAGCCGCCATTCAGTGCGATACTTTAAGGATGAGTTGCCATCCAAGGAAGTAATAGACGAAGCCTTGACTCTTGCATCGCGTACTCCTTCTGCATGCAATCGTCAGGCATGGCACACTCATGTTTATTTTGGCAAGGATGCTCATGACCTTCTTGATATGCAGGGAGGTTGTAATGGCTTTGCACATGATATCAATTGTTGTATTGTCGTTACTGCGGATATGAAGGGATTCCTTAATCATGAACCGTTCCAGTGCTATATAGATGGTGGATTGTACGCACAGAACTTAATGAATTCCTTGCATTATCTTGGCTTGGGAACAATACCATTGTCATGTGGTTTCCTGACATATAAACTCCTGAGAATCCAAAAGAGGTTCGGTATCCCAGAGAATGAGGCAATGGTTGCAATCTTGGGTACAGGTTATATGTATGATGAGATGAACATTGCACAGTCAACACGTAAACCTTTTACGATAACTAATACTTATCATTAGTACTAACAAAGTCAGGTATGCATTTCATTCCATTGATATATTTTGCCAGTTTGACGTATTACTTCTGGCAGCGCAATCGTGTATTCGATATAGCCGTTTATATGACTCTTCTGTTTACAATAACAAGCTTTTGCTGTGTTATTATGGTTGAGGGCGGTTATATGGAAGGTAGCGGTGTGCTATGTGATGGATATGACCCAGATATCAGCATATTTGCGACTATAACGTATTGTGCATTTGTTACTATGACAATTGCTCCTTTTGCATTGATTCGACCAGAGAAGATAAAGAGGATTGAGAATGCGCATAGGATAGTGCTGTATGTACTTACAGGAATAATTACTTTGCAGGGTTTCTTGATGGCTTATGTAGTTATGGGTTCTATTTCTGGTCTGTTGGAAGGTGACTTTAACTATATCAAGGAAGCGGGTTATGCTGGTGATATGTCTCCGTTTGAGGTGAAACTTGCCACAATGCATGTCGCAATCAAGATATTCCTTCTACCTGCATCGTTGACACTCTTTGCTTTGCCATTGTTTTTCTATTTCACTTGTATTGAGAAACGCTCGCTGTGGCTTACCTCCCCACTATTACTTGTATCTGTGGGACCTGTATTGAGAGGTATGGTCTCTGCGGACAGAACAGAGATTATATATTATGGTTTGATGTTCTTCTTCTGTTTGATACTGTTCCAGAAACATCTTGAAAGTAGAGTGAAATATTTCTTCGGTATTCTTTCGGTTCCTGTTATGATTATAGGTACTGTGTATATAGTGGCCGTATCTATCTCCCGTTTTGAAGAGAGGGAGGAAGGTGCTTCTGGTAGTATGCTGGAATATGCAGGACAACCTTTCCTGAACTATTGCTATTTCTATGAGAATCATAATTCGGATCTGTATTATATAGAAAGAGAGATACCTATTACTTCATGGATAGTGTTCAATAGTCAGTATGCCGACACAAAGACGGAGCGTACGGCAAGGGAAGGCTTCTTCGTCGGCGTGTTTGCTTCTCATGTCGGTTCGTGGCTGTTGGATGTCGGCGTGATAGGAGCTTTTGTCCTGAGTTTCTTGTTTGCACTGATAAGTTTGATAGTAATAGGGCGATTCAATCGGGAAGTGTATGATATATCGGATGTGCTGATGCTGTTCTGTCTTGTCACCATCCCGATATTCGGCATTTTCTATTATCGTTATTATAGTGCTCCACTTGCTATTCAATACCTGGTCGCAGGTCTATTGTACTTGTTTGCCAAGGTTAGTATTGTATGGCATAAAGATAAGACTGAAGTATGAGATATTTTTTCCCTTTACATTATGATGGTGGTAACAGAGGTTGTGAAGCCATTGCAAAAGGAACGGCTATATTGCTTGACAGTCCTGTGAGTGACTGCATCGGATATTGTAGTGACACTGCACTTGACCATAGGCTTGGAGTGGATAGGTACGTTACACTGGTTCCATATTCACTTGAGAACTATCTGTTGGATAAACTATTCGCTGTGTTGAACAGGTTGTTCAAGACCAATACGACTCTAAAGTGGAGAAAACTGTACTTCTTCCGCACATTCCTGAAGATGATTAGTAAGGATGACGTTATGCTTTCTACTGGTGGCGACATGATGTGCTACGAGAATAACGAAATCATCTATACTAATGACTACTTGCATGACAAGGGTGTAAGGACTATCCTATGGGCTTGTTCCATGGGAAGGGAGAACCTGACACCTGAAAAGGAAAAGACTCTTTTCAATTACTCGTTGATATATGCTCGTGAGTCCCTGACCTATGATTTCTTCAAGAGTCTTGGACTGAAGAACGTGTGTCTGTTCCCAGACCCGGCGTTCATACTTGAACCTGAGGAGTGCGCTCTTCCTAAGTGCTTCGAGGGTGATGTCATAGGTGTGAACCTAAGCAGTTATACGTTGGGCGGAACTACGCTCAATACTGGATTTGGCAAGGAGGTGGTAAAGGCTCTGGAGTATATCCTTGCTAACACCGATATGCACATCCTGCTGATTCCTCATGTGGTATGGAACGCAGGAGGTGAGAGCCAGGATGATAGATGCATCTCTGCCTTGGCACGTGACACCCTTCATAGTAGTCGTGTATCGGTACTTGACATTGATGCACTTAATTATTGTGAGATTCGATACGTAATCTCCAAGTGCAGGTACTTCATCGGGGCACGAACTCATTCTGTCATTTCGGCTTACTCCATGTGTGTACCAACAATAGCCTTGGGCTATTCGATAAAGTCAAAGGGTATTGCAAAGGACTTGAACCTTGACGAGAGACTTGTTGTGCAGAGCAAGAGTTTCCGTGAGGGAGAGCTAACTGACTCCCTGAAGTATCTTATGGACAATGGTGATGCGATTCACAGTGCCCTTGCACAGCAGATGCCATTGTACAAGGAACGAGCATACGGTATAAGAGAATACTTAAAAAATACTATAAAATAATAATGAAACCACAAGTAATAGCGTTTTATCTTCCACAGTATCATCCTACCGCTCACAACGATGAATGGTGGGGCAAGGGCTTTACCGAATGGACTAATGTCGTTAAGGCAAAGCCATTGTTCCGTGGTCACTATCAGCCTAAGATTCCTACTGACTTGGGATTCTATGACCTACGCGTTCCAGAGGTACGTGAGCAGCAGGCACAGCTTGCACGTGAAGCTGGAGTCGATGGCTTCTGCTACTATGAGTATTGGTTTGGCAATGGTCATGAGGAACTTGAGTTGCCGTTCAGAGAGGTTGTAGAAAGTGGTAAGCCGGACTTCCCTTTCTGCCTTTGCTGGGCAAACGAGTCATGGTTCAAGAAGTTCTGGAACAACGAAGGCTCTGTGGTAGACAAGAAGGTGCTGGCTGAACAGACTTACCCTGGAAAGGAAGACTACGAGAAGCACTTCTATGCCCGACTTGCCGCCTTCAAGGACGCTCGATACATAAAGGTTGACGGAAAGCTCTTGTATGTCATCTACAAGCCGCTCCTAATGCCTGACGTGACTGAGTTCATGCAGGAATGGCAAAGGCTTGCAAGGGAGAACGGGCTTCCTGAGTTCTACTTCGTTGGCTTCTCTTTGTTGCCAGACCAAGAGGGCGATGCTATTCTTTCCAAGGGCTGCAATTCGGTCGGAGCTTGCCGTATGAGTCCTGACTGGGTACATGACTTCAAGTGGGCAGTGCGCAAGTTGACTAGTATGATACTACAGCGTCCGCGTACTAACGACTACAGGAAGCTCTGGCACGTCCTGCTTACAGACAAGGAGCGTAAGGACGAGAGGTATTGTCCTGTCATCATGCCTAACTGGGACCACACTCCTCGAAGCGGTGTGAACGGAATGCTATATACTCATGCTACTCCTGACGAGTTCCACAAGCATTGTCTCGATGCCTTGTCTTCAGTTGCTGCGAAGAAGGACAACCCACTGGTGTTCCTCAAGTCATGGAACGAGTGGGGCGAAGGCAACTATATGGAACCGGACATGAAGTTTGGCAAGGGATTCATTCATGCTTTGCGTAGGGCTGTGGATGCAGTCTGTGCTAAATGACACTTTGCTTATGAAGGTTGTATATGACAATATAATATTCTCCCTGCAACGCTGTGGAGGTATCTCTGTGGTGTGGGGAAAACTGTTGAATCACATCATGTCGCACGGCGATGTTGACGTCGTTGCATTGGAAGGTGAGGATGCTTGCAGTAACATAGTGCGCAAGGAGCTAACTCTGGATGGAATCGCTCTGCATTCTTTCAAGACTCGCCTGATGGCTTTGCGCCGTTGGTTCAACCCTTCTGTGCCAAGCGACGTTGCAGGTGGAGGCAAGTTCATCTTCCACTCAAGCTACTACCGCCTGTCAGGTCATCCTAATGCCGTGAACGTTACTACAGTGCATGACTTCTCCTATAGGATGTTCGTCACCAACCCATTGAAGAGATACATACATTGCAGTCAGATGTTCCGTGCTATCCGTATGGCTGACCATGTGGTCTGCATATCGGAGAACACTCGCAAAGACCTTTTCCGCTTCTTACCTGACGTACCAAAGGATAAGGTGTCGGTAATATACAACGGAGTTGACAACAAGTTCTTCCCGATGGAGGATTCCTGCTCACAGGACTTCGTCCTCTTCGTTGGCAAGCGTGACCGATACAAGAATTTCAACGCCTTGGTTGCACCTCTTGCCGAGCTTGGACGTAGTATCAAGATAGTCGGTGTGCCACTGACTGCTGATGAGGAAGCACTTATGCGTCAAAGCGGTTTGCAGTACGAATACTGCGGCATCGTAACTGACGAGGAGTTGAACCGTCTGTACAACGAGGCTTTCTGTCTTCTTTACACCTCGCTCTACGAGGGCTTTGGACTGCCAGTGCTCGAAGCACAGATGGCAGGCTGCCCGGTGGTGGCAATGGACTCGTCGTCAATACCAGAGGTGATAGGCGACAAGCGTATGCTGCTCTCGGAGATAACTGCCGAGTCGCTGCAAGAAAAGTTCCAGCTGCTTTTCGATTCCACAGCGAGAGCGTCCGTCATAGCGCACGGAATGGAGAAGGCTCACAGCTTCTCATGGGATAGGATGGGACAGGAATATTACGAACTGTACAGTAGATTGCTAAATCAGTAAGACTAATGAAGATATCTATAATCGTACCTACATATAACAGTGCCTTGACGTTGAGGGACACCCTCTCGTCCATTCTCCTACAGACCTACAAGGACTACGAAGTGTGGATAATAGACGGTGCATCGTGCGACGCTACGATGGACATAGTACATGAGTTTGAACCTGCATTCGAAGGCAGGCTTCAGTACGTTTCCGAACGTGACAAGGGCATCTACGATGCCATGAACAAGGGCATTCATCGTGCAACTGGCAGTATCGTCGGCATCCTCAACTCCGATGACTTCTATACGTCCGACAATGCACTTGAGACCATAGCCGATGCTTTCCGCTCGGACGACAAGCTGGAGCTTACCTATGGTGATGTCCACTATGTCAACGACGGCGAGCTACAGGTCAGCGTTCGCTATTACTCTTCACGCATATTCCGTCCCTCACTATTGCGCTGGGGCTATATGCCTGCACACCCGTCTTGTTATGTACTGAAGAGCGTCTATGACGATATTGGAGACTACTCCCTCAATTACAAGATAGCGTCCGACTTCGACATGATGGTGCGCCTGTTCCATAGTAGGGGAGTGCGCTACCGCTATATACCGAAGGACTTCGTGACGATGCGAACAGGTGGAATAAGTACCTCCAGCATCTCCCATCGACTCCTAATAACACACGAGGATGCCAGGGCGTGCCGTTCCAATGGACTTTTCTCCTGCTTCCCGATGTGCTGTGTCAAATACTTCACAAAGATATTTGAGTTCATATAATACTATTGGCTCTATGTCAACCATAACCGTTCATCAGTTATCCGACATAGAGCCATTATCTTGCCCATCAATTCAGTTTAATACTTACTTGTTTGCTAATATGAAACTAATCAGCATTCTCCTCCCTTGTTTGTTACTCGTCGCTTGTGACAAGGACGCTGACGTTCCTTCTAATACTTCTGACGACATTGTTGCAGCGTATCGCTCCATCAACTCTAACTTGTCACGCACCGCAGATGTACTTATGAAGGACTCGCTGCGTGTACTGGACATTGGTAACTCTTACACCACCGATGCCACTGCCATGCTACCTCTTGTGTTCGACTCTCTCCACATAGACGCAAGCCGAATGTGCTACTACACGCTTGTTCGCCCAAGTGCTTCGTACAAGAATTGGCTTGACTGCTACTTCGATGCAGACAATAGCGAATACCACTTCAACAAGGTAGTTGGAGGCTTATCCTCTTCCGTAAAGACTGGTAAGTACAAGGCGTATAGCGGATGGGCTCTTCGCAAAGTTCTCTCGGAGAAGTGGGACCTAATCATTATCCATCAATATAGTAAGTATGCCACGAGCTACGACCAGTGGCTCACTGTTGGTCCGTATGGTTATCTGCCACAGCTCACCACACTTATTGACTCGCTCCAACCCAGTGCCACGCTTGGCACATACATAATTCACAGCTATGCAAGTTGGTACAAAGGCAACAATGAACGCTCCTCAGCCAAACGCCTCGCTAACATATACAGCGCCGTTCAACGCATGACCTACGATGCGCCTGCCTTCCAAGTTGTCGTGCCATACGGTACGGCGGTGCAGAACCTACGTGCTTCCTATACCGACCCAAATGACATGGATATGACTCGTGACGGCACTCACCTCGGCTACGGCCTCTCACGTTTCACTGCCAGTGCCTGCCTCTTTGAGTCGCTCTTCGCTCGACGTTTCAATACATCGGTGAGTAACATTCAAGTTACATACCACTGTACCAAAGAAGAGCACACCCAGTCACCAGAAGGATGCATCGACATTACACCTGATAACCTTCCGTTCGCCATCTCTGCAGTACAGCGTACAATGGTGAATCCATAGTACGTATCCTCATGTCACCGTTTATTTACAGTCATGCAAATACTCCCTCTTTGCTCTCTCTTCACTACTGCCCAGGCTCATAAGCATGGTAGATGAGTGCCGCACCGAAACCACTGCGCGTGATGCCTGTGGTATTGCTGTGTGCAGCGAACTCGCGTAGCTCAAGGGATGCCGTGGTACGTGACACACCAGTCATGTTCACGTAGTCGGCGATGTGCATGAACTTGTTCCTCGCAATGTATTCCTGTGCCTTCTTCAGTCGCTGACTAATGGTGAGACGACTGCGGTTGATACGCACCGTGTCACCACGCTCCAGTCTGCAACGTTGGTTCATCTCATTGAGCAGCTTCTTATCCGTCTTTAGGTTGATGCTCTTAATCTTAATACTCTTTGCATTCCTCTTCGTACTGCCGTCAAGCTCCTCTACAGTCTTGTCCGCAACCATTCCCAGTGCAAGGCTGAAGCATCCAATATTGTCTATTGTGACACTGAACCCTTGCAATAGCAACTCCTTGATAGCTTCCGCCGTTTGCCTGAGAGCCATCTCAGCACTTGCCTTGCTAATACCATTGCGAGCCATCTGCTCCACCACATCCTTGTGACTCATATTACCAAATGACTCCACTCTGTAGTAGCACTGCGCCTTCATCCTGTCATGAAGACGAGGTATCTCTTGCTTTATGTATCTAATCATAGTCTATTACATTTATTCATTCATTATAGTTTATTCTTTATTCACAGTTCTATTGCAATAGGAATGATATTGCAGCGAACGTTTATTTGTCATTGCAGCGAACGTTTATTTATCTTTGCAGCGAATGTTTATTTGTTTTTGCAGCGAACGCTTATTTGTCTTTGCTGCAAATGTTTATTTGTCTCTGCAACGAACGTTTATTCCCTTTTGCATTTAATGCTTACCTCCTTTTCAACTAATGCTTACGTTCATTCGCTGCTAATACTAACAGAACATCGCCACTAATCTTAATCAGACCTTGCAGTTAATAGTTAATCTCTCTACTACAAGTCTTTTTTCTTCTTTTTCACTAATTCTAGTTGATTGTTGTAACTAATGTCATAATTTTATTTCAACTCAACCTTTTTTCTGTTTTCCACTAATCATATTTTTCATTTGCTACTAACACTAATCTTATCTCTCTATTAATATAAATTGCCTTTGTCACTAATACTAATTCTCTGCTCCACTATTCAAAGTTATTTTTGCCGTTATTTTTAGTTGTCAACCTTGTTGTAAGCTACCGTTCACAACTTGTGAATATATATTCGCAAGTTGTGTGTCTTTGTTCGCAAGTTATGAACGACAGCTCATAACTTAACGGAATCGTAATATCAGTGCAAAACAAACTTATTTATAGTTGCATGTCGAATTTGTTATAGTGTTATTGCTGATTTCTCTCAGTTGCAAAAGTAAACTATTTCCCATTTACGTGCAAGTTTTTCATAGTTGATTTTACAAACATCTTCTCGTATAGAGTGATTTACATACATAATACCTTCCCAATTATGCTAATTGTTTATCTCACCTTCATATCCCAATACCTGTTTTCTTTTGTTTTCCTATGTTTTCTTTTGTTTTTCTAATTGACCGCTTTGCGGTACTTCTATTACTTATCCTTTTTCTATTCTATATTTCATTAGTCGAGTTGTGTGCGCCAAAGGCGCCAGTTAGAAAAACAAAAGAAAACATGGGAAAACAAAAGAAAACAATATGCTTGCAATACCATACATGAGAGTCTTTTAGTATAGCCATATTTGACTATACTATTAAATACTGATAATAAAATGAGCCTAAAGTACACTTGTGTGTAGCTTTAGGCTCAAATATATAACAGTTGAAATGTTACATGATGCTTAGTTGTCAATCCTCCTTCATCGTAATTGTGAAGTACGTGAGGAGGAGGTATGATACGACGTCGGTCAGCATTATGATAGAGAGGCTGAGTCCGAAG
The DNA here is from genome assembly GCA_017617575.1 of Bacteroidaceae bacterium. Classification (GTDB taxonomy): domain Bacteria; phylum Bacteroidota; class Bacteroidia; order Bacteroidales; family Bacteroidaceae; genus Minthosoma. The sequence continues at coordinate 39,722 of JAFZVY010000048.1, forward strand.
ATGAAGAGGCCGTAGTTAATTACACAGAAGGCTCCGAAGGTAAGGAGAATCACAAGGAGCGTCTGGTGCATACCGAGTCCGGTTGCCATTATGATGTGGTGTATGTGAGTCTTATCAGGGTCAAACATCTTCTTACCGCGAAGACGGCGACCTATGGCTACCCTGATCACATCGAAGCAAGGTAACATGACGAGGGTGAAAGAGATGAGGAATGAGTTCTCTCGGTACTCGAACACCTGCCAGTTCGTCATTTGGTACTTGATGGCAAGGTACGAGATGACGTACCCGAGGAAAAGGCTTCCTGAGTCACCCATGAATATCTTGTTGCCTCCTATCTTACCGTAGTAGTTGTAGCAGAAGAAACCAGCGACTGCTCCGGCGAGTGCTATGGAGAGGAGGCAGAACAGTTGTGAACCGAGGTCGCTGTAAAGCCATGAGAAGGTGCACAGTATGCAGATGGACAGGCTCGAAGCAAGTCCGTCGATGCCGTCGATTAGGTTCATGGCGTTTACTATGAGAAGTATGACGAAGACCGTCAGTGGGTAGGCGAGGAAGCACGGGATAATATGAAGCCCGAAGAGTCCGTGGAGGTCGTTTATCATAAGGTTGCACAGAGGGAAGAATGAGGCGACAACTGCCTGGATGATGAACTTGTGCATCGCCTTCATGCCCTTCAAGTCGTCGAGTATGCCGATGAGGTATATCACGATGCCTCCCGATGCCATGGCAACGGTTGAGAGTGTAACTGTGAACTCATGGCTCAGTCCGCGGTGAATGACTGCGAGTGCAGCTACGATGCCAATGCACATGGAAGGCATGAAGAGTGCACCGCCAAGTCGCGGAATGGCGAACTTGTGTACTTTGCGCGCATCCGGCATGTCGTAGAGTCCTTTCTTCTTGCACATCATGATAATGAAAGGCGTCCCGATTAGTGAGAAACCGAGACTTGTGCAGAAGGCTATGATGATGTATAATATGTCTTGCTCTGGTAGAGTCATTATTATAAGCTAATTTTAGATATTAACGTGGAGGTTTACATTTTATTGTGCTGTCGCACCTTTTTTTATTATATGATTATTTAGGGGCGAGTAGGGGAGTGAGTGTCGGTGCTGTTGTTGACCGTCTCCCTTTGCTCCTTTTGGAAGGAGTGGTTTGGTGGTTAATGGTGTTGCTGAAACATGTTAATTGTTGCATTTCCGTGTCACTGTTGACCACCTTGGTTTTGTGGTTAATGGTGTTGCAAAAGCATGTTAATTGTTAATTATTAATTGTTAATTGTCTCCAGCTCAGTACCTGCGGAACGTGAGCGTGTTGTCCCCACCCATGAGGGTCATGTTGGTACTGTTCAGTTGAACGATGCGGAAGCCTCCGTTGTCGGGTACGCCGTAGTCGGCAAGTGAGCTGACAGGTACGATGGAGTCGAACGGTGAGGCGTGAACCTGAGTGATGATGAGGCTGTCGTTAGCGTTTCGGAAAGTTGTCATGTAGTACTTGCCGTGGTCGTTCACCTTCCATATCTTCATGAGGCTGATGCTCACCGAATAGTAGATGCCGCTCTGTTTGTCTGCAAGGAGAGTGCCGTCATTGGTTCTTACCCATGACGTCAGTTGCCAGTTGCCGTTAAGATTGCCGAGATGGTTGTGCTTGTCCTCGCACGAAGTGATAGCCAGGCAGAGGGTCAGTAATGCGATTAAAGACTTTCTCATTGTGTCAGTACTCCTTTCTTCCTTATTGTTAGCATGCCTCCGTCACTGCGACCAAGAAGCGAACCGCGGTTGGTTGCCATTGCCCCTGTAACGCTCCAGCCCTTGAGTCGGGACGGAGAGTAAGTCGCCTCTGCTATGAAGAAGTGGGCAGATAGCGGGTCGGTGGTAGGCTGAGCGTAAGTACCGAGCGAACGCACGTGGGTGTACATTAGTCTGTAGTGGAGGCACTGCATTGGGTCTCCGCTCACACCTATGTGGTAGGCCTTTATGCGGTTGTTGCGAAACGAGATTACACCTTTATTATATATAGGGGATACAAGGGCTGGGTTTCCAATAGCCTGTCCCCAGTGATGCCACGCTCCGTAGATGCTGTGGTTGTAGTAGTTGTCCATACCACTTAACTGCGTAGTTAGGAGGTCGGTGTGGTCGTGGTACACACATCCGCTCTGGTCCTCTGTGCCGAGATGCTCAAGGACAATGGCTGTCACTGCAGGATTGCGTGGCACGTTCACCTCCAGTCCCCACATGAAGTCCCTCCAGTCGTACTGGAAGAACATCTGCGAATGGTCTTCAAAGAAGTGCTCGGCGTATAGTTTACCGCTCCACCTCTTACCTTTATAGTCGATGCACGCTTGGTAGCTTCCCACTTGGTTGCCCTCCGCATTGTCGTATGCACCGTCAGTAGCATCGCGACCTCCCGGGAAGAACGCATGCCAGTAGCTCTTCAGTCCATTGCCCATCACGACATGACCTCCTTTGAAGTCGCTCGTGTCGTCCGCACGCCTTCCGATGTTCCAGCTCTCGCCGCCGAACTGTGCGCAGAACTCCACCCCGGCAGTGAACGTGACAGGCAGTATGTCCTCCCTACCGATGCGGATGTAGCCTGACTTGCTGTGGAAGAGTACGTCCTTGCAGTGGATGCTATTGCCTTCAGTAAACTCCTCCTGCCACTTTCCGTCCGTGAACCATCCGTAGGCAATATGTCCCTTGAAGCCGAACCAACCATTAGTCAAGGGTAAGTCCCAGTAGTCGTTGAGTGCCAGTCGTACTTGCGGGATAGGGTGGGCGTTTATTCCGTACGTCATATCGCCAGTACTCAGTTCCTCGTTCTTGAACATGAGAGGCATCTCCTTTGCACCTATGGTGAGCGTTCCTTTCCTATACTGAACCTCGCCGTAAAGCTGTTGAACGAAGAATCGTGAATCGTAGTGCTTGCAGACGGCAATGTCCGCACCATAGCCCAGCCTCCAAGTACGTAGTGAGTCAGCATCCAAGCTTCTGCCTAGCCTCGCGCGTATATACTGCGAGTTGTTTGCTATGGATGCCATACCCCGCTTATTAGCTGTGAGCCAGAACGGTGCGCTATTGCCCGTGCTAAGCGTTGTGCCCAGCTCGGTACAATAAGTAATACCTTTGCCCAGATTCTGGGCAAAGGTATCTATGGAAATTGCTATCAATAGCGTTGTTATCAGATTCTTCATTATTTTCGCTTCAGCTCGTAGTTATTGAGTGCTTGCATAATGTATTGTCATGCAATTGCAACATGTATTGTTATACACTTGCAGCGTGAATTGTTGTGCACTTGCAACGTTGGTTATCGTTTGCTCTAAACTATAGTCGTTGTTTATCCTAACCATAGTTATTGCTTGTTCTAAACTATAGTTATTGTTTGTCCTAAACTATAGTTGTTATTAACTCTATACCATAGTTATTGTGCACTTTCAATATCAGTTTTGTGCGCACTTTCCAATAGCTGTTAGCCTACTTTTTACTTAGCAAATGCAACGGCACGAGTTTCACGGATAACCGTAATCTTAACCTGTCCAGGGTAAGTCATCTCGTCCTGTATCTTCTTTGCGATGTCTGCACTTAGAGTATCAATCTCCTTGTCCGAAATCTTGTCTGCACCTACAATTACTCGGAGCTCGCGACCTGCCTGAATAGCGTATGTCTTTGTAACTCCTGGGTAGCTGCTTGCAAGGTTCTCAAGGTCATTGAGTCGCTTGATGTAAGCCTCTACAATCTCACGGCGTGCTCCAGGACGTGCACCACTAATGGCATCACAAACCTGAACTATTGGAGCGAGGAGTGAAGTCATCTCCATCTCGTCGTGGTGAGCACCGATAGCATTGCAGATATCTGGCTTCTCCTTGTACTTCTCAGCAATCTGAGCACCATAGAGTGCGTGTGGAATCTCAAGCTGCTCGTCAGGTACCTTACCTATATCGTGGAGGAGACCTGCACGGCGGGCCTTCTTAGGATTGAGACCGAGTTCTGCCGCCATGACGGCACAGAGGTTAGCTGTCTCACGTGCGTGCTGGAGAAGGTTCTGACCGTAAGAAGAACGGTACTTCATCTTACCTACGATACGGATAAGCTCTGGGTGGAGACCGTGAACACCGAGGTCGATAGTTGTACGTTTACCTGTCTCGATAATCTCTTCCTCAACCTGCTTCTTAACCTTTGCAACTACCTCCTCGATACGTGCTGGGTGGATACGACCGTCGGCAACAAGCTGGTGGAGAGCAAGACGACAGATTTCACGACGAACAGGGTCGAATGCGCTGATTACGATTGCCTCTGGAGTGTCATCAACTACGATTTCAACACCAGTAGCTGCCTCAAGAGCGCGGATGTTACGTCCTTCACGACCGATAACACGTCCCTTTACCTCGTCAGAATCAATATGGAATACTGTTACTGAGTTCTCAATAGCAGTTTCAGTTGCTACTCGCTGGATTGTCTGGATAACAATCTTCTTTGCCTCCTTTGAAGCAGTCATCTTTGCATCGTCAATGATTTCGTTGATGTACTGCTGTGCCTGAGTCTTAGCCTCGTCCTTGAGTCCCTCAATGAGATGCTCCTTTGCTTCCTCAGCAGAAAGGCCGCTGATAGCTTCGAGCTTCTTGAGTTCTTCGTCGTGGAGAGCATCAACTTCTTCCTTCTTTCGTGTGAGTACTTCTTGCTGCTTGTCGAGTGCAGCCTTCATCTTGTCACTCTCAGCGTTCTTGCGCTGAAGATCTTCGTGGCGCTGGTTAAGCGCAAGCTCACGTTGCTTGAGTTTGTTTTCAATCTGCTGAATTCTCTGGTTGCGCTGTGCTGCTTCCTTCTCCATTTCAGCCTTCTTGTTGAGGAACTTCTCTTTTACTTCAAGCAGTTTAGTCTTCTTGATTGCTTCACCCTCAATCTTTGCATCTTCTATAATCTGCTCCTTCTTTTGGGTGATAATCTTATTGAACACGGCATATCCCAAGCCGAAACCGACTACGAGACATGCAACTGCTATACATATTGCCAATATGATATCCATGTCTTAATTTAAAATGTTTTTAGGTTATATTACTTAGATACCGAGTTCAGCCAACTTATCCTCGATACCCTTCATCATTTCCGTGTAAGGTGCGTTGTCTGCTTTGTTCTCAATCTTGACACAATCAACAAAGACAGTGAGCATGGCCATAACATAGTAATATTTCTCGTTTGGAACTGATGAATACTTGCCACGTAGGAACTGTAAGCGCTTCTGTATGTCAGCAGCTGCCTTACGCCACAGTTTCTCTTCCTCAGCATTGCTGACAGTCATAGGAAACTGCATGTCCTCTACGTTGATAGTAATATTAAGTCGTTCGTTTGTAGGCATAATTACTCATTGTCTTCTGCTGATGCGTCTTCGTCATCTATCATAGCCTCACTGTCAGACGTGAGTATGCTGATGCACTTGTTTACAGTACGCACCATGTTCGTGATTCTTAGCTTTGCTTCCTTTTTGTCCTTGTCGCTAACGCTAATAATCTTGGCGATTTTCAGATTGTCATAATCTGCCTTGCTTTGTTCTGCAATAGTCTTGAGATTTAAGATTTCCTTATCTTTCTCCACTATAGTAGTTAGCAGGGCGTCGTTCTCTTTTTTGAGCGCACAATAAGAGGCGATGAGTTGTTGGATCTTCGCTTCAAAACTTTTTATTGTTAGTTTTTCTTCTTCTGTCATGTGCGTGTTTCTATAACAAATCTGTGCAAATATATGTATTTTGTCTTATTTGACAAACTATTTGCTTACTTTTTTAACTTTTGCTCGGCTTTTTGTATCTCTTCGTCGCTTGGCTTTGGCGCTTTCTTTGCGAGGATGATGATATTAAGCACGTAGTCCCTTATCCACTCTTCTGAGAATCCGAGCATCTGCTGGTATCTCTTGATTGATGCTGCTGTGCGACGATTAACGTCGTCAGACCAGTTGTTGCTTGTAAGCACCTCGTGAACCTCCTTGCTTACCATGCTCTTGATAAGTTTCTTGAAGAAACTTGGAATACGCATCTTGAGGTTGAGACGGTTGCTCATGAACATGATAATTTCCTGACTGAATCCTTGGAATGCAATCATATAGTTGCGGATGTCGTTAGGATTCTTGCAGTTCTTCTTGATGCTCTTGTCAATCTCCTTGAAGAAGTTGTCGTTCAATCCGTAGATGTCCATAAGCATCTTGCCGCATACCTTCTTCTCGTTGAGACCGAGCTTGTTGTTTACGGTTGCTATGTGCAACGAACGCTTGAATGCTGCCAAGTCAGGGAGCATTGCAAGGTTTGTTATTCCGAAATTAGATGCAAGTGTGCATTGGAAGTAAACACGTATGAGTGTCATGAAGTCTTCCATACCACCTACATTTTCTTTCTCCTTTTTTTTGAAAATATTAGATATAAAACTCATGTTGTACTATTATTTGTTAATATGCGTTCTTTTCTCCGCAGAACATATTGGTTACGGTCTTAACCATAATCTTTATGTCAAGGAAAAAAGTCCAGTTCTCTATGTATTCAATATCCTTCTTTACACGACCTTCCATCTGGTCGATGTACTTTGTCTCTCCTCTGAAGCCTGTTACCTGTGCAAGTCCTGTGATACCCGGTTTTGCAAGGTGGCGAACCATGAAACGGTTGATAAGCTTAGAGTATTCCTCTGTGTGAAGCAACATGTGTGGACGTGGGCCTACAAGTGACATGTCTCCCTTGAACACGTTGATGAATTGTGGGAACTCGTCAATGTTTGTCTTACGCATGAAGTCTCCGAATGGGAACTTGCGTGGATCGTCCTTAGTTGCCTGTATCTTGTCTGCATCCTTGTTCACCTTCATTGAACGGAACTTGTAGCAGAAGAATATCTTTCCGTCAAGTCCTGTTCTCTCTTGCTTGAAGAAGATTGGACCTGGTGACTTTATCTTAATCATTATTGCTACAAAGACGAAAAGCCATGGGAAGATAAGTATGAGCACCATAGAAGACACAAGGATGTCAAACGCTCTCTTCATTGCCTTGTTTAAAGGCTTTGCAAGTGGCTCTTCACGCTTTGCTATTATTGGAGTACTGTCAACGAACTCCATTGATATCTTCTGCCCGAATACATTTATGACAGGGATATAGTAGAAACGGATGAGATGATTGTCTGCAAACTTTCCAATCATGTTGATTGTGTCTTGCTTCTCTGCTGGAATGTAGCCGTAGATTTCGTTAATGTCGTTGTTCTCCATAAGCCACATGTATATATCCGAAGTCTCTCCGAGTTTCATGCTCTTGAATTCCTCGAACTCGGAATCTCCATCGTAGAAGATACCTTTTATATTATAACCGTACTCTGGATTGGAAAGAGTCTTGTAAACATCATATACAGACATCTCGCTTCCAATAAGTATGATGTTCTTTACGTTTCTCTTCTTGGAACGTAGCAACACAAAGATCTTTCTTACGGAAAGTCTCTCTGCAAAAAGAAGTGGAGTGTAAATGATGATTACAGTCAATAGAAATGACCTTGGGAAGGAAGAGTTACCCCTTGTAAACTGTAAAAGCATTGATACGAAAAGGAACATCAGCAAGCAAGTCGTTGTTACACGTTTTGCTACATCTTCTGACTTTACGATTCTTTTCTGAATCAATGATGGATATATGCTGTAACTTGCCAAGAAACTTGCCACAAAGATTGCTATCAATGCTGGCAAACTGCCGACTGATGCAATTTTGGGAGTGTAGTACAATCCTTCAACGTAATAAACACCAAGGATGACTGTAATTAAGAGTGCGATGTCTATAAGCATAATGCATCCCTTTAGGGTGCTTTCTTTGCCCATATATGTTGCCATTATCTGTATTTTGTTTCTGAATGTTCAAATGAATTTTGTAAACTTGATGTGCAAAGATAGCTAATTATTCCGATAAAACGGACATTCCATTTTGTTTTTTTTGTGAATGCTAAAAAAAAGTTCGTTTGGGTGAATTTTGTGCCATTTGTTTTGCTAATATGAAAAAAACGCTGTATATTTGCCGATATTTTTGGCAAAGAAAATGCTTCATTCTTGAAAATAAATAACATATCTAATATATGCAGGTGAACAGTACTGACGCTAAAGTTAGCGCAATTGAGGAAGAAGAATCAAGTTTTGATATTCGTATGATTTGGGCCGTATTTATGGAGTATAAATACTGGTTCCTTGCTTCTGTTATAGTTTGCGTTACATCCGCAATGATTTATTTGCGCTACACAACTCCAATTTACAGTGTGTCTTCTAAGATTCTTATCAAAGATAAGCAGCAAGGAGGATATGCTTCATCTATTAATAATACTTTCTCAGAACTTGGTTTTACCAATAGCTCTAACGGTTTTGATAACGAGTTGGAGATTATTGGAACTAAGTCTCTCAACAAGCGTGTAGTTCGTGAGTTGAAACTTTACACTTCATATGTTATGGAGGGTAAGTTGAAAGATCATGAAATATATGGTAAGTATTCTCCATATACTATCGACATTGAGGGGGAGGAACTCGACTCTCTCAAGTCTGGTGTTTCTGCCGAGATTGTAGAGGTTGACAAAGGCATTAAGATTACTCTTAAGGCAGAGGGCGAGGAGTTCGTAAGGGAAATCAAGTCTTTCCCAACAATTATTCCTACTCCTTGTGGCTCAGTTGTGGTTGACAAGAACTCACGCGTTAAGGGCGCTTCTCTTAATGGACAGATTCTTCATGCAAGTATTTATCCAATCGATGCTGTGGCAGGTGGCTACGCTGGCGGTCTTAGTGTTACTCCTACATCTAAGACAACTACTGTCGCACTTGTGACTCGTATGGATAATATCCCAGACCGTTCCGTTGATTACCTTAATGCTCTCGTTAAGGCATATAATGACGATGCTAATGATGATAGTCAAGAGGAGGCAAGAAACACTCAGAAGTTCATTGAACAGCGCCTCACTGAGATAGGTCATGAGCTTAATTTGTCAGAGACAGAGCTTGAGCGTTACAAGGCATCTAAGAGAATCGTGAACAATGGTCAGGATGCTTCAATGGACGCAAACCAGAATTTGCAATATACAAATAAGTTGTCTGAGATTGGAACACAAATCAATCTTTTGGACTTCCTTATTGAGTATGTGAACAATATGAAAGATCTTGATGCTATTCCAAATAACATCAATATTACTGACCCTGCTCTGAACTCTATGATTACAGAGTTCAACAAGATTATCTTTGACAGGAAGCGTCTTCTCCGTACAGCTAATGAGAATAGCCCTGCGGTAACTCAGAAGACTGAGTTGGCAGAGAGCTATCTTGGTAGTATCAAGTCTTCTCTTGCAAGTGCAAAGCGTGGATTGACTATTCAGAAGAGTGATATCATCAAGCAGCAGAACAAGTATGAAAGCCTTGTTACGGATGCTCCAAAGAAAGAGCGTGAACTCACAAGCATGGGTCGTAACCAGAGCGTAAAGTCTGACCTTTATGTCATGCTTCTCCAGAAGAATGAGGAAAACCTTATCACACTTCATTCACAGGCTTACAAGGCTAAGCAGATTGAGGAACCATCAGTTGCTGGTCCTGTTTCTCCAAAGCGTCAGATGATTCTCTTGATTGCTTTGGGTATTGGTATTGGTCTTCCATACGCAATATACTTCATACGTAATATGTTCCGTTACCGTGTTGAGGGCAAGGAGGATATTGCAAAGTATACTTCCGTACCATTGTTTGGTAGCATTCCTTATGTTAAGGCTTTGGCTAAGGGTAACCGTACAATCGTCCTTCAGGAGAACCACAATAGTGTGATGATGGAGTGCTATCGATCCCTCCGTTCTAACTTGCCGTTTGTCATCTCGAAGGAACAGAAGGTGCTTCTCTTTACTTCATGTACATCAGGAGAAGGTAAGACCGTTATCGCGGCAAACTTCGGTACTTGTGTGGCTTTCGCTGGCAAGAAGGTTCTTCTTATCGGTCTTGATATCCGTAAGCCGCGTCTCGCAACACTCTTTAACCTTGCAGAGACAGAGATAGGTATCTCTAACTACTTCGCAAGAGACCCACGTGACTTCGATTATCTCGACAAGCTTATCCAGAACTCTGGTATCAGCGATAATCTTGATATTCTCCCAGCGGGTTCTATTCCTCCAAACCCATCAGAGCTTCTTGAGAAGTCTAACTTGGGTATAGCTCTTGACCACCTCAAGACTAAGTATGACTACATCCTTATGGATACTGCACCTGTGGGACTTGTATCTGATACGCTCACTATTGCCAAGTATGCTGACGCAACAATGTTCGTTGTTCGTTGTAACTATACTCTCAAGGCTGACCTTGACTTCGTAAATGAGCTTCATGTTGACAAGCGTTTGCCTAATATGAACGTAATCCTCAACGGTCTTGTTTACACTCACAACAGCTATAGCTACAAGCGTTACGGTGGTTACGGTTACGGTAAGAGCTACGGTTACGGTAAGAGCTACGGCTATGGAAAGGGTTATGGTTACGGCTACGGTTATGGTTACGGATATGGCTACGGCTACGGTTATGGCTATGGTAACACTGAGGGTAACCAGAAGCTTGAGGAGGTATAATGTTAAATATTCACTAAATAATATATAGGCAATGGTTATAGCAGTTGACTTTGACGGTACAATCGTTGAGCATCGTTATCCTGAAATAGGAGAGGAACGTCCTTTCGCAACAGAGACTTTGCGTAAGTTGATTGATGAGCGTCACAAGATTATTCTTTGGACAGTACGTGAGGGTCAGCTTCTTGACGATGCCTTGAATTGGTGCAAGGAGCGTGGCGTGGAGTTCTATGCCGTCAATAGTGATTCCCCAGAGGAGTTCATTGGCGATATAAATGCCAACAATTCGCGCAAGCTCAATGCCGATGTATTTATTGATGACAGAAATGTAGGTGGTATCCCAGACTGGGGTACTATCTACAATATTATAACAAAGGGTAGGACCTACCAGCAGATTCTTCGTCAGCGCATCAAGGAAGAGATGGGCGAACTTGAGCCACCTACTCCAAAGTGGATGTTCTGGAAATCTAACCGCGGTAGGAGATGATTGTCAATTGGCAATTAACAATTAATAATTAACAATTAACATTTGACAATTAATGACTAAGCGTAGCGTTTTCGCTTATTTATAGTCGAAGAAAGATGATGACTAAGTGCAGCGGTCTCGCTTGCTTCAAGGACGTAACCAGCAAGCAAAAGTGACTAAGCGCAGTTGTCTCACAGACTTCTATCCGAAGAAAGATGGCTAAGCGCGGTGGTCTCGCTGACGGCAAAATAAGTAGCTATCATGCATTCTCCCTTTTAGTCGAGTTCGGCTAAAAGCCGCAAGAACCAAGAAACTTACAAACTTAAAAAACATAAAGCATATTATGATTCCTGATTCGGACGGATGTCCCGCGGCCTCGTGTGGCGCGACATTCATAATTGAGGTAAATAATTCTAAAAAACAAAGGAGGCTTCTATGACACTGATAATAACTTACATGTTATTGTCGCTTGTCATATCGGCACTCTGTTCCGTGTTGGAGGCGACAATACTCTCAACGCCATTGTCCTTCGTACAGACTCTTGAGAATAATGCTACAAGAGGCTGGCAAAGGCTTAAAGAATACAAACAAAACATTGATAGACCTATATCAGCAATCCTTATTGTCAATACGATTGCTAATACTATAGGCGCGTCTCTTGTTGGCTCGCAGGCTGCCTTGTATGCTCAGACTCAACTTGCAGATAGCTTTGCCGCTACATTCGTAGGTATTATCTCTGGTGTATTCACATTCCTTATACTTGTATTTTCTGAGATTGTCCCAAAGACAATCGGTTCCACATACTGGAGGATATTGGCTATTCCTGCTGTCAATGTCATCCATGTACTCATTGTCATCACTTATCCGCTTGTATTGCTCCTTGAGGGACTCACTCATGTCGTGTCAAAGGGTAGCAAGGAACAGGCTGCCGTGAGCCGCGAGGAGGTAGCTGCTATGGTTAACGTGGGTGCTGAGGAAGGCGTTCTTGAGAAGAAGGAGAACAAGATGATTCAGAACCTGCTGAAGCTTGACAGCGTTACTGCTCACGAGATTATGACTCCGAGCGTTGTCGTCACCATGGCTGGCGAGGACATGACTCTCCGTGAGTTCTATCAGGATGATGAGTTCAAGAAATACTCTCGCATTCCCGTATATAAGGGTGATGAGAGCGACTACATAACAGGCTATGTCCTTCGCCAGACAATCCTTGAGAGCCTTGCCGAGGACAAGTTTGACATCAAGCTTGGCGACATTGCACGCCCAATTCTTTCTTTCTCTGAGGACGAGGATGTGGCAGTAATCTGGGAAAAGCTCTTGGAGAAGAAGGAGCATATCTCCATTATCATCGACGAGTACGGCTGTCTCCGTGGTATCGTGACTATGGAAGACGTAATCGAGACCATGCTTGGCTTCGAGATTGTTGACGAGAAAGACGAGGTGGTCGATATGCAGGAGCTTGCCAAGGCTCAATGGAGCCAGATGAAGAAACAACAGCACAAGGGGTAGGGGATATATTGCCCCCTTCAAAAGGATTATAAGCGTTGAAAGTGTGACGGATATTTCTGTCAGTTGCACTTTCAACGCTTTTCCTTTGCCCGTTGCTCTGATGGCTCACAATGCTAATCGTGGTTGGCAAATGTGGGGTTAAGCGTAACAAAATGAGTCGTTACCGATAACAAAAGCGTTTTTACTCGGTAAAAATTTTTGTCTATCACGGAAAATTCTTTATTTTGCCTCGTGGTCTATATATACCGCCTGGTGGTATATATAAACTACGAGGCGGTATATATAGACCACCTCGTGGTTTTAAGAATTTATTTCGATAGACGTAAGAATCTCTACCGGCTGTTGGTTCTTTTAATCACCATTGCATGATGAAGTTAAGCGTGTGGCAGGAATGAACGAAGCGTATGCGTGTGGTGGACAGTATCTTTCACGGATACTCCCCACTCAAAAAACATTCGTCATTTTAACTTCTAATATGACTCCATTTTAACTCCCATTTAACTACAAAAAGACTATGGCACGTTACATTAAACAGGAAATCTTGGACGTTAAGGACCGTTCAAAAAAGAGGTGCTACTATCGCCTTGAAAGTCGTGAATGCATCACTCAGGACAAGGTTATTGATTATATCTGCCGCCCTGGCAGGTATGGCATTAGCAAGGGCGAGGCAATGTCTGTGCTTACGCACTTTGCCGAAGCTCTGGAGTATTTCCTTGCACGTGGTCACAGCGTCCGTATCAACGATGTTGGCGTGTTCTCCCTCTCGCTCGGACTGAAGAAAGGCAGGGCAGCGGAGAACGTTGAAGATGGCGAGACGGAGCGTAATGCGCAGAGCATCTGTGTGCGTGGCATCAATCTGCGTGTGGATAAGCGAATGTTGCGCTACTTGAACGACGACTGTCCACTGGAGCGTGGCAGGACATCGCGCATAAGCCGTTCGCCCTACAGCCGTGAGGAACGCCTGCAGATGGCAAAGGACTTTGTGGCCGAGCATGGTGCCATGCGTGTTGCCGATTATGTCTCGCTCACGAAGTTGTCCAGAAACAAGGCATGTGCGGAATTGCGCGAGTTTGCCAGCGACGCGACTTCTGGCATCACGTCGTCTGGCAGGTACAGCACTCTGGTGTATGTCGCTGATAGGAAATGAGCTTGTGCTTGTTCTTTTGTTATCCCTTACAATCGGATTCCGTATTTAATGATACCTTCTGTCAGCATTCCTTCTGGCATGAATTCCTTGAGGGTATCTGTGATGGTGTTGAGCATTCGCTGGCGCACATAGTCTTCCTTGACGTATAGTGATATGCGACGCTGGGAAAGGTAGTCGCCATCTATGCGTCGCACGTTGTCGCGTTGCTTGTCTGTGAGGAATGGGAGGTGCATCTCAGGTATGATTGTGAATCCGCCGTTCTCATCCACGATGCGTATGAGTGTGTCGATGCTTCCTGCCTCGTATATGCGATGCCCCTTGGCACGTGCCTTGCAGAATGAGAAGGCACTGTCGCGCAGGCATTGTGCCTCCTTCATTATCCACATGTTCTCGTGCTCGAGGTTCTCTGGCTTGAAGACGGGTAGCTTGCGCCAACAGCTCTCGGCAAGATAGACGTAGAATTTCTCCGTGTAGAGTGGAATCTCCAACACGCCCGGACATACGTTGCCTGAGATGGCAATGCCTGCATCTATCTCGCCACGTAGCAAGGCACCGAGCATGGCGTCTGCCTTCGTCTCGTGTATGGTGAGGTCAACAAAGTCGTATTTCTCCCTGTATTTCTTGATGAACTTAGGCAGGATGTATGGCGCTATGGTTGGACCCACGGACAGGGTTAACGCTCCTCCTATCTGTCCTTTGTCCTCTGCCACTATCTCGCCTATGCGACTTGCCTCCATCAATGTTTTTTCTGCCTGACGTATTATCTTCTCTCCTGCTGTGGTAGGCGAGACGGACTTGTTTGTGCGCTCAAAGATGCGTACGTCCAGCTCTTCCTCCAGCTTGGCGAGCATTGCGCTCAGTGTTGGCTGTGATATGTTGCACGATTCGGCCGCCCTCGCAAAATTGCGAAAGCGGTCTATCGCTACTATGTAATGTAATTGCTGTAGGTTCATAGGTTGTTGCGGTTGTGCGGTTATGCGGTAGGACGTTATTTTAATGGCTGTTAGGTTATGCGTTTTTACGGTAAGTCGCTGATTGGTTTCTGATATGCGTTTGTTTCGCATAATTGTTTGTGTTGTGGCTATGTCTCACCTTTCTGCAATCTACCGTAACTACGTCTTACCGTATCCCAGTTCTACTCGTCCTACCGTATAACCGTCCTAAAATCCCTCTATCACTCTCTTCAACTCTTCGAGTGGCATTGCTCCACTTTGACGCCAGAGTACCTGACCGCCACGGAAGAGCATCAACGTTGGAACGGATTGGATGCGATAGACATCCGACAGCTCTGCGTTCTTGTCAACGTCAAGCTTGAGTATTCTTACCTTGTCACCCATATCCTCCTTGAGTTGCTCAAGTATAGGGTGCATGTGCTTGCAAGGGCCACACCATGTGGCGAAGAAGTCAACCAACACAAGCTGGTTTCCGTTTATGATTTCATTAAATTTTTCCATAAGCTCTTGAAGCCCTCTTTCCTTCTTTCTCCTTTTGTGGGAGATGAAGACATCGGGTCGTTATTGGTTAATACTTGTTTCATTTATTTCTTTCCCTCTGTGAGGGTGGGTGTTGTGCTAGTCTTTGCTTTGCAAATCATCTGCGTCATGTTTCCCATTGGGCAGAAAACGCACCATGTACGTGGACGATAGATTACGGTGAGTATTACTCCCACGATGAGTGAGGTGAGCATGATGCCGTAGAGTCCGAAGGCAAACTGTGCCTTCCATGGGTCAATCTCCACTGGATAAGCCCAATGCCATGGTACGTCGAACGTCCATAACAGATGAATCGTCTCGTGTAGCGTCTCCACTCCGTTTGCAACCTGAACGGTCAGCCATATCATCTGAATGAAGAAGAAGAGGAAGAACACAAGGAAACCGTTTCTGAACCACTTGGACGACAACCAACGTGGTGCTACCTTCTTGCGTGACCATCCAAGCGTGTTGCCAATCTGTAGGAACAGTTGCCCACGACCGCAATAGGTGTTGCAATAGCCTTTGCCGCCCCCGAATATTGCCATGAGCAGCGGAATCATGAAACAGATTACGCCCAGCCATGCAAATACGATGTTGAAGAATCCAAGTGTGAAGTATGTTGCCGATACTATCCAGAGATAGTCACTCCATTTCTTTGCTTTCTTTTTTGCCATAAGTTTGTTTTGAGTTTTTAAGTTCTTGAGTTTATAAGTTTTTTAGTTGTTGTGGAAAACTTGAACTCTTGAACCATTGAACCATTGAACCATTGAACTTTTGAATGCGTGAACCTTTATACTCTGTCCTTTCTGTGCATCACTCCTGCCGGGCAGTTCTTTTCACATATTCCGCAACCGATGCATGCATTTTCGTCAACTACCGCATAGCAACCCTTGTAAATGCTTATCGCATCGCGGGGACACACATTCATGCAAACGCCACAAGCTACGCAACGCTCACGCTCATTCTCTGCAATATATTTTGATGCCATGTTTATACCTCCTTTTCTAATACGTCTTCGAGGAACTCACTTGCGTCAGCCACACATAGCGGACACTCACGAAGAACCTTGCCCGTGCCCACGCCCTTGAGGCATTTGCATTGTGTTGAGCCGTTACGCTTCTGAAACTCCTCCATAATATACTTCATTCCCTTGACGGATTTTGCCTTGTCCTTGGTGGCAAGTCCGAGAACGACACCTGCCCCCACTATTGCGCCACATGTTCCTTCCATGTTGCCCATGCCAGCCGCGAAGCTGTTGCCCACATTCTTTATTGTCTCTGCATCAAGTCCCGTGTAGTCGCAATAGGTACACATGACGGCTTGTGCGCAATTATGAGAGCCACATCGCTTCATCTCAGCTGCTATTTCTTTTCTGCTATTCATATCGTTCCTTTTTGATTTCGATGCAAAGATACGTGTTTTATAATAGACGAACAAACGATTGTGTTTATGACACGATAGGTTAAATCTATCACAAGGGTGCGCTTTGTTAATAAATAAATACAAAAAGCGACGCGCTCTCGCATTGGAAAGCACGTCGCTATAAGTGTAATACTGTTTAGCCATATTTGACTAAACAAGCCTGCCGTTAGAAGTACCAGCCGAGACCTAAGGAGAAGCCGATGCGGCTCTTTTCCTTGAAGTCGGAGAAGCTGAGGTCGTAGTAGATGCTTGGTTGCAAGGTGAGATTACCATTGAGGAAGTAGCAGTAGCCAACCTCTGGAGTAGCCTGGAAGTCGTTGTTGTCGCTGAACTCGCGGAGGAAACGTGTTCCTGCACCAATGAATACTCCGCTGTCGGCAACGAAATAGCGCAACTTTGCTCCTACGCTAAGTGTCCTTAGGTCATTGTATGTGTAATCGAAACCAAGGTGACCGATGATGAGGAGGTTGTCTGCCACGCAATAGCCGGCGTTGCCACCAATCTTCATTGTAAAGTCGGACTCTTGGCTGTACGACACACCAAATCCGTTGATGTCAGCTCCGAGATACTTCGTTCCCTTCTCAAATTGGGCAAATGACGCTGTGGTGCATGCAAATGCAAGCGCAAAGATTGTTAATAGCTTTCTCATTTTTCTTTATCATTTAATTGTTCTCTTTCCTTGGCAAGCGCATCCTTCTTTTTCAGCGCGGCATAGAGACCGCAACAGATAATGACGTACAATCCCATGTTTGGAAGGTTGTCCGTCCATGCGTTCCAAGTCAATCCGTAGTATAAATAGAACGCCAAGCCAACACAGAAGAAGGCTATTGGCATCCAAATGTATCTTTTCATTTTGCTTGTTCTCCTTTCTTGTTTTTGTTCTTTTCCCAAGGAGTTAGTTCTCCTTAGTCACTTTTATGATTTTATATGAAAATACACATAATATTGCTACCGTGAGTACAAGGCCGCCAATTACTCCTACTGTAGAGTCGAGGCTGAATCCTTCTGGCGCAATGATGATGTAGGATGTGCAGATAAGCGTCATCCAGCAAGCTGGTATGAGCGTACACAGCCATCCGTATCTAAGCAAGCCTGTATGCGCCTTGCAGTTGTTTACGAGCCATATTGTCACTGCCCATAGAGTGAATACGGATAATGTCTGGTTGAACCAAGCGAAGTAACGCCACAAGATTGAGAAGTCGATGCACATAAGCACTCCTGCTACGACGAAGATTGGCACGGAGAGTATGAGACGCTTGTAAATCTTGTTCTGCTTGTAGTGCATGAAGTCGGCTGCAATAAGTCGGGCGCAACGGAAAGCCGTGTCTCCACTTGTAATAGGTGCTGCCACGACGCCAAGCACGGCAAGTATTGCTCCTACAGTTCCGAGCCATGAAGAGCATATGGTGTTGACAAGGACGGCTGGGTTAGGTCCTGTCTCTCCTCCGTTTGTCATGATTGCCCATAGCTTCTCGTAAGGTGTTGCACCTTCGCCCATGCCAAACTTACTCACGTCAAATGAGTCGGCAAACTTAATGGCTGCCGCAGCCCATATAAGAGCCACAAGTCCCTCTGTTATCATCGCTCCATAGAATATTGGGCGACCATACTTCTCGTTCTTGAGACAACGAGCCATCATTGGGCTTTGTGTGGCGTGGAAACCACTTACTGCACCGCAGGCAATGGTGATGCAGATGCCTGGGAACAGGGGAATGGTGCTGTGAGGGTGGTGGTTGGTGAATGCTTCCGTAATCTCAGGCATCGAACCGCTCTGGGTAAAGATACCCATACCTACGCCTACTGCCATGATAAGGAGTGCCACTCCGAATACTGGGTAAATCTTTCCTATAAGTTTGTCGATAGGAAGAAGCGTGGCGAGTATGTAGTATGTAAATATTATGACAACCCAGATTACACTCTGGCTGAAATAGTTGCTGCCTCCACAGATGTTGGCAAGCAAGCCTGCTGGAGTCGTCACAAACACGGCTCCCACAAGAACCATGAGAATGAGCGAGAGGACACGCATCACAAAACGTACCTGCACTCCAAGTTCATCACCTACTATCTCAGGAAGACTCGCTCCGTTCCTACGGATGCTAATCATTCCGCTCATGTAGTCGTGTACCGCTCCGCCGAATACACAACCCAATACAATCCAAATATATGCTGAGGGTCCGAATAGGATACCCTGTATTGCTCCAAAAATAGGTCCCGTGCCTGCTATGTTAAGAAATTGAATCAGGAAAACCTTCCATGTTGGCATTGGGATGTAATCTACTCCATCGTTCGACGTGTAACATGGAGTTTTTCTGTTTGGGTCGCTTTCGAACACTTTATTTACGAGCGCTCCGTAAAATGCGTACCCCATCATCAGTAAAAGTACCGAAATGATAAATGTGTACATGATTGTTGACTTTTTAGTGTTTTAATGTGTTTCGTATTGTTGTTTTAACATATACTTTTATGAAATATGTTAATTGTTGGCGCAAAATTAGTAAATATATGTTATCTTTGCAAGCAAATATAGATATTAGTAATGAAATATAATAGCAACAGAATCCTTTTGCTTACATTTGCAATAATGCAGATGGCATTGGCAAACGCACAGAAAACGATATTTTCGTATAACAACCCACAGCCGCTTCACGAAGTCCGTGCTGTATGGCTTACGACAAAGCAAAGCCTCGACTGGCCAAAGACAAAGGCCACGGAAGCAAGAAGCATCCAGCGTCAGAAACAGGAACTTAGAGATATCCTTGACGATCTTAACTACGTTCACATCAATACGGTCATACTTCAGACACGTATAAGGGGAAGCGTAATTTACCCATCAAAGTACGAGCCTTGGGATGCGTGCCTCACAGGTACTCCGGGCAAAGACCCTGGTTACGACCCACTCCAGTTCTGCATAGACGAGTGTCATGCACGTGGTATGGAGTGCCACGCTTGGGTGGTTTCCATCCCTCTTGACAAGCAGAATGTACAGAACTCATACGGTGACGCTTCCGTGGCAAGCAAGCATCCAGAGCTTTGCCGTACTGCTGGCGAGGAGATGTTCATGCTACCTGGCAATCCTGCCACGGCAGACTACATTGCCAACATCTGCCGCGAGATAACTGAGAAGTATGACATCGACGGAATAAGCCTTGATTACATCCGTTATCCAGAGAGCCTTTACAAGTTCTCTGATGACGACCTCAAGGGAGAGACAACAAAGAGCACTTCTGCTTGGAGACGTGACAACATAACACGCATCGTGCGTGCCGTCCACAATAAGGTTAAGGCAGTAAAGCCTTGGGTGAAGCTTAGTAGTAGTCCTATTGGTCGCTATCGTAACCTCAAGAGTAACCCTACACCGGGTTGGAACTGCATGGATGGTGGTTACCAGAATCCTGTGGCATGGCTCAAGGAAGGCATTCAGGATATGATTTTCCCTATGATGTACTGGAAGGGCGAGAACTTCTACCGCAGCATGTATGACTGGGCAGAGAACTCGTATAAGAGACCAGTGTGTCCGGGACTTGGAATCTATTTCCTCGACCCAAGGGAGTCAAACAACAATCCTTGGGACATCAACGACGTTCGCGCGGAGATGTTTGCCGCAAGAAACAGGGAGATGGGAGGAGTGGCACTCTATCGTAGCGACTTTCTCACGCGTGACTGTGGAGGACTCTTCAACTGTTGCTATGAGGAGTTGTTCATGTACCCTTCACTCACAACGAGAATGACGTGGGAGGGTGACACCATTGCCCCTTCAAAGCCACAGAACATGCACTTCACGGCAAGCCGACTCAGTTGGGATGCTTCTACGGATTACTGTCCATCGTCAGTGGTTATCCCTGCGTCAAAGGACAACTACGTGACGTACAATATCTACGGCTCTGACAAGTTCCCAGTTGACACTCGTAAGGCTGAGAACCTCCTTTGTTCACGCGTTATGTCACGTGCTTTCAATATTGAGAACATTTCCGCAACAAAGAAATACTTTGCCGTAACTGCCGTTGACCGTTTTGGCAACGAGAGCGAACCTGCTACAGGAACATACGACGGCAAGGATGTGTGTCGCAACCTTGACGTCAGAAGTCTCATCAATAACACATACCAGACAGCCATACCTGTAATGCCAGAGATGGATCTTGCATCGTATGACCCTTCAAAGTATGACTCGGAGACAGACTTCGACCTTAGCAACCTTGACATGAGCAATGCCATCATCACAAACCGTGGCATGACTGACAAGTTCCGTCCACGCGAGCGACTCGTGCTCGTGCGTAGGGACAGCCGAAGTATCATTGAGGAGGCTCCTAAGAAGCGTCTTTCCATTACTGCTCGTAACAACCTCCGCAAGAAGGCAAGACGCGAGGCAAAGGAGAGGGCAAAGGAAATGAGCAATAAGGAAAAGGATGAATAAATAGAATAGAATGGCGTGAAGCCATATACAAACAAACCAAAATACATTATAACAATGGCGACAAGCAAGACAATAACCGACAAGAAATACATAATACCTTTCGTGCTTATCACCTCACTCTTCTTTATGTGGGGATTTGCACGAGCAATACTTGACGTGCTCAACAAGCACTTTCAGGACTCTCTCCATATCAGTATAACTGAATCGGCACTTATTCAGGTAGTGACATACTTGGGCTATTTCATTATGGCAATACCTGCTGGATTGTTCA
Organism: Bacteroidaceae bacterium; assembly: GCA_017617575.1. Classification (GTDB taxonomy): domain Bacteria; phylum Bacteroidota; class Bacteroidia; order Bacteroidales; family Bacteroidaceae; genus Minthosoma. The sequence goes on from JAFZVY010000048.1 coordinate 60,978, forward strand.
TCAACCGCTTTGGCTATCGCTACGGCGTGGTGTTCGGTCTTGCGCTCTTTGCCCTTGGCTCATTTCTCTTTATCCCTGGAGCCTACACAGGAACGCTTGGTGCATTCCTTGCATGCCTGTTCATTATAGCATGTGGATTGGCTTTTCTCGAGACATCTGCCAATCCTTATGTAACGGAACTCGGTCCTCAGGAGACGGCTACGTCACGACTTAACCTCTCACAGTCATTCAACGGACTTGGCAGCAGCCTTGCACCATTTATTATAGGTGTGTTCCTCTTTGGCGACAATTCTTCCGATATTGACGACGTAGCCTTGCCTTACACAATCATGGGAGCAATCGTAGTCATCGTGGCAATCATCTTCCTTTTCAGCGAACTCCCAGACATTTCGCACGAAGAGGAGAACACAAATGTGGAAGACGACGACGAGACTGGCATAGACAAACTCAAGAGACTATTCAAGAACAAGACTTTCTTGTTCGGACTTATCGCACTCCTTGCCTACGAGGTGGGCGAGATAAGCATCAACAGCTATTTTGTAAACTTCGCCTACGGCATCGGATTGCTTGATGTAAACGGCGCTTCATACACACTCTCGTTCTCCCTCTTCATCTTCATGGGTGGACGATTCCTCGGTAGCTGGATAATGAAAAGCGTTCCTGCCGAAAGATTCCTCAAGTGGTGCGCTACAGGAAGTGTGAGTTGTATGTTGTTGCTCATTCTCACTTCGGTTGCAGAAAATGGCGAACAGACATCATGGACACGTCATCTTCCTATCGTCTTCCTGATGGGCAACTATTTCTTTGAGGCAATTATGTTCCCAACCATCTTTGCCCTTTCGCTTCGCGGTCTTGGCAACCTTACCAAGTCGGCATCATCCGTTCTCATGATGACGCCTGTCGGTGGATGTGGATTCCTCGTAATGGCTTACCTTGCAGACGTGACAGATTCATATGTCATTCCATTCATCATTCCACTTATAAGCTTCATCATCATCCTTGCATTTAGCCGTAAGCTTGATGCGGGAAAATAATATATAATGTGCTTGCCATACTTTGGCAAGCACTCTTTATTAGTTACATACCAATACCAATGAACAAGATAATATCCTACCGATTACTCAACCTCCGCTCCTTCATGAAGAGGGAGGGCATAAGCGCATTCATAGTTCCGAGTACCGACCCTCACTCAGGCGAATACGTGCCTGAGCGATGGAAGTCAAGACGATGGCTCACAGGTTTTACTGGTAGTGCAGGAACGGCTGTGGTGACACTTGACAAGGCGGCACTATGGACGGACTCTCGCTATTTCATACAAGCAAAGGAGCAACTTGACGATACAGGAATCATCCTTCAGAAGGAGAAGATAGAAGGAACGCCATCCATCTCTGAATGGCTCGGCAGCATCCTCTCCGCTGGCGACAAGGTGGGCGTTGATGGCGAGGTGTTTACTGTTTCGGAGTATGATGCCTTGAAGAACGACTTGGAGGGTTATGGACTCTGTCTGAAGTCTGTAACTGACCCATTCAATGAGATTTGGACAAATCGTCCTTCTGTGCCAGACAGCAAGGTGTTCATTCACGATATGAAGTATGCTGGCGAGAGTGCAAAGAGCAAGCTTGACCGCATACGTCAGAAGCTTAACGGAAAGACTATCCTCGTTAGTTCGCTTGAGGAAATAGCATGGACGCTTAACCTTCGTGCAGATGATATTCTCTACACGCCATTCTTCGTGTCTTACCTTATCATCTCACCAGACGACGCAACATTATTCATAAATAACAATAAGCTTACTCCAGAGGTAACCGACTACCTCAGGGACAATGGCGTGGGTACTAAGCCTTATGCCAACGTGTTTGCCGAACTTGGCAGGTATGAATGCCCTGTGCTTTATCAGACAGACAAGACCAACCATAGTGCAAGAAGGGCAATGCGCAAGCCGCTTGCAGGCAAGTCTCCTATAGGCGAGATGCTCATATTCAAGAATGAGACGGAGATAAATGGCTATCGCAACGCCATGGAGAAAGATGGCGTGGCTATGGTCAAATGGATTAAATGGACGCTTGAGAACGTGCCTAAGGGTGGACAGACTGAGTTGTCGCTCTCTGCCAAGCTTGAGGCGTTCCGTGCTGAGCAACCAGACTTCAAGGGCATAAGCTTTGAAAGCATAATGGGTTACGCCCATCATGGCGCAATCGTCCACTACGACCCAACACCAGAGACAGACATCCCAGTGAAGCCAGAGGGCTTGCTTCTCATCGATTCTGGTGCGCAGTTCCTTGACGGTACCACAGATATTACACGTACTATTCCGCTCGGCCCTCTCACATGGGAGATGAAGCGTGACTACACACTCGTGCTTCGTGGATGGATAAACCTTGGTAGCGCTGTGTTCCCTAAGGGTACTAACGGAACACAGCTTGACGCACTTGCACGCGCTCCTATGTGGAAATACGGAATCAACTATCTCCACGGAACAGGTCACGGCGTGGGACAGTTCATGTCAGTTCACGAAGCTATCGACCTTCATCAGTTCCGTATGCAGTGGCGACCTACTCTATTGTTGCCAGGAATGATTATCACGGACGAGCCGGGTATCTATATCGAAGGTAGTCATGGCGTTCGTCACGAGGACACCATGCTCGTTGTCAATGCAGACTTCACTGGCAAGGATGGAAAGTGCAAGAACCGTGGCGCGCTTACTCAAGATGTGACAGAGGCTAATGGAATAACATACGGCCCATATTACACCTTTGAGCACCTCACGCTTTGTCCTATCCTCACGAGTCCTATTCTTACGGAAATGCTCACGGACGAGGAAAAGGCTTGGTTCAACGATTACCAGCAAACCGTGTACGACCGTCTTTCCCCACGACTTGACGAGGAACACAAAGCATGGTTGTTTAGCGTGACAAGGCCTATCTGATAGGCTATACTCCTTTTTTACTCCGCTAAACAACTTCCTCTTATTACTGTAAAATATTTTTACATTTTTTGTCAAATATTAAGCATAAGGCAAAAAATAATACTTTTTTGCCTTGTGCCAACGAGAATAAATTTGTTTCTTTGTATCACAAAATAAATAACAGAACCCAATGAGTACTATATTAGTTATCGACGACAAAAAAGAGATTCTTACTTCGCTTGAGTACTTACTCACAGAAGTATTTGACAAGGTTGTCACTCTCGAATCTCCAGAAACAGCACTCCAGGTTCTTATGCAACAGGAGATAAACATGATTCTCCTCGACATGAATTTCCACCTCGGAGTCAATACCGGTTCCGAAGGATTGTTCTGGCTGGAACAAATCAAGAAGGTGCATCCGGATATTCCTGTCGTACTCTTTACGGCATACGGCGACATCGATATTGCCGTCAGAGGACTCAAGATGGGTGCTGCCGACTTCGTGACTAAGCCTTGGGACAATGACATCCTGCTCGACAAGCTCAGAGCTATCATGGAGAAGGAACGTAAAATGAAGACTCTCGAGGAGGTTACCGAGGAACACATGCAGAAGGCCATAGACAAGTGTCATGGCAATCTTACTTCCGCAGCCGAACTGCTCGGAATCTCCAGACAGACATTATACAACAAAATGAAGAAGAAATGACACAAGCCATTGTAATAGTATTGTCATTGGTGATAGTCTTCCTACTGTGGAAACACATCCAACATGAGAAAAGGTTGAAAAGGTCATGCAAGATGCTGTTGGAGGCACTTGACAACAAGGACTATTCTTTCCGCCTTTCCACCAAGGGATGCTCATCAGGAGACAAGGCTCTCATGGAGGCTCTCAACTCACTTGTCGAGAGACTATCGTCTGAGCGCCAGAACATAGAAGTACACTCATGGGAGAAGCTCACACGCATACTCACCCACGAGATTATGAACTCTATTGCGCCAATAACATCGCTAAGCAGTGTGTTCCTGCGCCGCAAGGACGTGCAGGAGTCACCTATCTACAATGGAATAAAAGCCATACACGACACGTCCACAGGACTCATGGAGTTTGTCGATAGCTACAGGAAATACACGACGCTTCAGAAGCCACAACCTGAGGACTTCTCTTTGCGCGAGATGATGGAGGGCATCCAGAACCTTGGTCTTGTACCAGATGATGTGACATTATACGTCAAGTACGACCTTGAAGACGACACCGTCCATGCAGATAAGACTCTGATAAGACAGGTGATTATCAATATCATCAAGAATGCTGTCGAGAGTTTCAACAAGATACCAGAACACCCCGTGGCAAAGCACAGGGAACGCACCATACAGGTATTTGCCTACCACTATCCGGGCACTCCTTTGCGAATAGCTATTTCAAACAATGGTGCAGTCATTCCTCCTATCGTGGCAGCGGACATCTTCGTACCTTTCTTTACGACCAAGAAGACTGGTAGCGGTATCGGTCTTTCTCTCTGCCGCAAGATTATGCAACTCTCAGGAGGAACGATAAACCTCTTGGCAGCAGGCACAAATGGTTGGCCTACCACATTCGTGCTGGAGTTTAAATGACCCTAAAGGGCGGAGTGATAAGTGAAAAGTGAAGAGTGAAAAATATATTTTACTCTGTTTGCTGTTTCTTTTCAACACAGAGGGCACAGAGACCTCAGAGAATACTTTAACACGAATTACCATTAATTTGCCATAAATTATCAAAAAAACATTTATGATTATTGGCTACGCCGAGCTAAAGGTTCGTGGTCAATTGCATGATAATTCGTGCCAAAAAATGTTTTGAACAACTCTGTGCCCTCTGTGTTGGAAATCTCTTCCGCGAGAACTAAAAAACTCAGAAACCTAAAAACTTAAAAACCAAAACTCAAAGTCTCCATCCTCCCTAAACCGGAGGCCGCCCCCTTTGGGGGTAGGGGGGCCAAACTAACAGAATAAAACAAGATACACAACTAACATATATGATTCATCTGAGAAATATAAACAAAACCTATAACAACGGTACGCCGCTTCATGTGCTCAAGGGCATCGACCTCGACATCAAGAAGGGGGAGTTTGTTGCCATCATGGGCGCATCAGGCTCTGGCAAATCGACGTTGCTTAACATCCTCGGCATACTCGACAACTATGACGAGGGAGAGTACATCCTTGCTGACACACTCATCAAGAACCTTAGCGAGACAAAGGCGGCTGACTACCGCAACCGACTCATCGGATTTATTTTCCAGTCCTTCAACCTCATCCCGTTCAAGGATGCCGTGGAGAACGTCGCACTTCCACTTTTCTATCAAGGTGTGAGCCGCCGCAAGCGCAATGCACTTGCCTTGGAGTATCTGGACAAGGTGGGACTGAAGGATTGGGCGCATCACTATCCTAATGAGTTGTCAGGAGGACAGAAACAGCGTGTTGCCATCGCTCGTGCACTTATAACCCAGCCAAAGATTATCCTTGCCGACGAGCCTACCGGAGCACTTGACAGTAAGACGACCATAGAGGTTCTCGACTTGCTCGACGAACTTCACCGTCAAGGCATGACAATCATCGTTGTTACCCACGAACTTGACGTAGGTAAGCGTGCCGACCGCATCATCAACATCATTGATGGACAGGTATTCACTGGTAAGAGCGAATACCAAGAGAACGGAAAGACGAAGTAGAATCAAGTGAAATCTCAAATTTCAAATTTATAATCTATGCGTTCTATTGAGAATGTCAAATTTCAAATCGATAATCTATGCGTCCCGAACACTTGTTCCGAAGGCATAAATTTGACATTATAGACTTGACATCCAAAAGTCCCGAAGGCATAAATTTGACATCATAGACTTGACATTCTAAAGTTCTGAAGGCATAAATTTGAGATTATCGATTTGAAATTCCATTAGGAACATGTTTGACACATTACAAGAAATATACCACTCGCTGATGCAGAGCAAGATGAGGACCATTGCTACGGGATTTGCCGTGGCAAGCGGCTTGTTCCTGCTCATTGTGCTTCAGGGAGCAGGCAACGGAATCATCAACACCTTTGAGGAGAGCATGGGCAACTTTGCCTTCGATGCCATCAATGTGTATGGAGGTCGTACCACCATGCCATACGAAGGTATCAAGGAAGGCAGGGAAATCAGACTAGACAATCGTGACGTAGATATGGTCAAGAGCGCATTTCCTCACAAGGTTAAGGACATCATGCCTGTAGCCGAGGTGAGCGGAGGAATGGCTTCACGCGATGGTAAGTACTCCAGCGGCACCATCTCGGGCGTAATGCCCGACTACAGCATCACAGGTGCAATCAAGATAACCAAGGGCCGCTTCATCAACAACATCGACATTGCAGAGGAGCGCAAGGTTATTGTTCTCAGCGACCGCCAGCAAGCCGACCTGTACACGAAAAAAGAGGAACCGATAAACTCGATAATCAACATAGGTAACGTGTGCTACAAGGTGATAGGAATCTACAAGGCGGACGAAATGCGCAACAGCAATACCATTTATGCGCCATACTCCACCATCAGCACCATTTACCAGAAAGGCGAGTTCATCGACGAGTTGACCATGAGGATAAAGAACATACCTACGGAGGCAGACATGGAGACCTTCATCGACGAATACACCCGTGTGAGCAGTCGTATCCACAGCTTCAACCCAGAGGACAAGAGTGCCTTGTGGGTATGGAATCAGGCACGCGACAACATACAGATGCAAATGGCAGAAAACATTCTGCACAACGCATTCTGGATTCTCGGTCTCCTCACCCTCATCAGCGGAATAGTGGGTGTGAGCAACATCATGCTCATATCCGTGAAGGAGCGAATACGTGAGTTCGGCATTCGCCGTGCCATAGGAGCACGCCCATGGAACATCATCAGCATGGTCATGCTTGAGAGCATAATCATCACGGCTGTGTTTGGTTACATAGGCATGACGATAGGCGTTCTCTTCTGCGAGTGGATGGACGCCACGGTGGGCAACACCACCATTGATGTCGGAATTACGCAGCAACGTGTGTTCGTTGACCCAACCGTTGACATCTCCACGTGCGTCAGCGCAACCATAGTGATAATCATTGCAGGTGCGCTTGCAGGATTCTTCCCTGCACGCAAGGCTGTTAAGGTAAAACCAATAGATGCATTAAGAGGATGATAAGACTACTGGACTCAGATCAGTGGGAGGAGATATTCGACTCGCTGACACGCAATAAGGCACGCACATTCCTTACTGCATTCGGAATCTTCTGGGGCGTGTTCATGCTCATCCTCCTCATGGGAGGCGGCAAGGGACTGGAGACCATGCTGAGCAGCAACTTCGCAGGCTCTGCCTCCAACTCAGGCTTCATGATTTCCAACCAGACCACGGTTGCCTACCACGGCTTCAGCAAGGGAAGATATTGGAACATAAAGCAGAAGGATGCCGTTTCGCTCAAGAACAACATACCAGAGGTTGACATTGCCACGCCTACCATCCGTTACTGGGGAGCTACGGCGAAGTACAACAACAAGTCGAGCCGCGTGGGACTCATAGGCGAATACACCGACTACGCAAAGGTGGACAACCCAAGAATCTTAAAGGGAAGGGCGCTGAACGATGTTGACGTGCTACAGTCACGCAAGGTGTGCGTCATCGGAACGAAGATAATGAACGAGCTTTTCCCAAATGGTGAAAACCCTTGTGGCAAGTTCATCGACGTTAATGACATCTACTATCAGATAGTGGGCGTGAGTGGCAAGAAGGGCGGTATCAACATCGGTTCAAACCCTGAATCCACGGTTCACCTGCCATACACAACCATGCAGAACCTTTACAACAAGGGCGATGACGTCGATATCCTGTGCCTCACGGCAAAAGGCAATTATAAGATGTCGGATGTCCAGTACAAGGTTGAGAGCTACCTGAAGAGAGTGCATGACGTTGCCCCTGACGACACTCAGGCACTAATGAAAATCAATACCGAGGCAATCTACAGTATGATTGACAACCTCTTCACGGGCATCAGCATCCTTGTGTGGATGATTGGACTTGGAACGCTCCTCTCAGGTGCTATAGGCGTGAGCAACATCATGATTGTAACGGTCAAGGAGCGCACCACGGAGATAGGCATCCGTCGTGCCATAGGTGCTACTCCACGCAACATACTCAGCATGATACTCACGGAGAGCATCGTCCTCACTCTCCTTGCAGGTATGAGCGGCATCGTGCTTGCGGTTCTGATACTGCAAGTCATGGAGACAGCTATGGCAGACCCAACGCTTGAAGCCCACTTCCAGATTGACTTCAGCCTTGCCATGGGAGCAGCATCGCTCCTCACCCTTCTGGGTGTTGCGGCAGGACTTGCCCCAGCACTGAGGGCAATGAACATCAAGCCAGTTGATGCCATGCGCGAAGAATAACAATCCGATAGTGTCGAGCCCGGCGCTATCCCATCATAAATAACGAAACAAAAACAGAACCACAATATGAAGAAAGTATTCAAATGGGTATGCATCGCAATCGTTGCACTCATATTCATCGGAACATTCGTGTTCCTCTACCAGAAGTCACAGCCAAAGATTGACGAGTACGAGATTTGCACCGTATCGCTCAAGGACATTGAGAAGTCAACCATCGTCACAGGTAAGATTGAACCACGCGACGAGGTAAACATCAAGCCACAGATATCTGGTATCATTGCCGAACTATACAAGGAGGCAGGACAGACAGTCAAGAAGGACGAGGTCATTGCCAAAATCAAGGTCATACCAGACATGAGCAGCCTCAGTAGTGCAGAGAACCGCGTGCGCCTTGCAGAGATAAAGCTCAAGCAGGCACAGACTGACCATGAGCGCATCGAGCGTCTCTACAAGGAGAAGGTCATCTCAGCCGAGGACTATGAGAAGTCAAGCAACACGCTCAAGGAGGCTAAGGCAGAGATGGCAACAGCCAAGGATGCCCTCAACATCGTGCGCGAGGGTGTGTCACTCTCCAATGCACAGATGAGTACTACTCTTATCCGTTCAACTGTTGACGGTCTTATCCTTAACGTGCCTGTCAAGGTGGGTAACTCCGTTATCCTCAGTAACTCATTCAATGACGGTACTACCATCGCCACCGTGGCAGACATGACCAAGCTCATCTTCCGTGGAAACATAGACGAGACGGAGGTAGGACGCATCGTAGAGGGAATGCCTGTGACCATCACCGTGGGAGCTATCCAAGACCTCAAGATTGACGGTCAGTTGGAATACATCTCACCAAAGGCAGTGGAGTCAAACGGAGCAAACCAGTTTGAGATAAAGGCATCCTTCAAGGTACCTGAGAAGAGTACCCTGCGTTCAGGCTATGGAGCTAACGCATCCATCGTGCTCGACAAGGTGAAGAAGGCAGTCAGCATCCCGGAGGCAGCCCTCGAGTTCAGCGGTGACTCTATCTTTGCATATATCCTCACCGATTCCGTACCAGTTCAGAAGTTCACACGCCGACAGGTTAAGACAGGTCTCAGCGATGGTATCAACATCGAGATTAAGTCAGGCCTCAAGGTAGGCGAGAAGGTACGCGGAATCCTCAAGGTAGAGGAAGAGGAGAAGGGAGCAAAGAATTAAGAATTATGAATTAAGAGTTATGAGTTAAGATTTAGAAACGAAATTAAAAGAAAAATATTTTCTTTAATTTTTTTAATTTTCGTTCTTAAATAATTCCGCGATAACTCAAAAACTTAAAACTCACATGACAACAAAATATATCGGAGTCGTGTTCCTGACTCTCAGCATAATGCCTGCCAAGGCACAGGAAAGCAAGACTTGGACACTCGAGTCATGCGTCAACTATGCGGTTGAACACAACCTGACCATCAAGCAGCAGGAAGACAATGTGGAACAACAACGCATATCACTCAGTACTGCCAAGAACAGTCGTCTGCCTGACCTCAATGGTTCGATAGGACAGAACTTCAACTTCGGTCGTGGTAACAGTTCGGACAACGTGACTATCAGCGGTAATGTACAGTCAACCAACTTCGGACTCAATACGAGCGTTCCCCTCATCACTGGTGGACGTATTCCTGCCGAGATAAAGGTGCGCTCACTCGGACTCGAAGCAGCACTTGCCGACCTCTCCAAGGCACGCGAGAGCGTAGCCCTACAGGTCATCTCTGCCTATCTCGAAGCCATCTACCAGCAGGAACTTGTGGAGGTGGCACGCCGACAGGTGGAACTGTCAGAGGCACAGGTGCGCCGTTCGCAGTTGCTCTACGATAACAACAAGACATCGGCAGCCGACCTTGCACAGATAAAGGCACAGAAGGCTAATGACGAGTCATCACTCGTCAGTCAGGAGAACAACTATCAGCTTGCGCTCCTTAATCTCAGCCAGTTGCTCGAACTTGATAAGGCAGAAGGTATGACCCTCAGCAAGCCTACAGAGACAAGCATATCTGGTATCGTGCTTCCAGTTCCCGACATCGTATATAGCGAGGCACTCGGCATCAAGCCACAGATAGCAGCCGAAGAGCTACGCCTCAAGAGTGCACAGAAGAACGTGACCATCGCACGCAGTGCCCTCTATCCTTCACTCAGTCTCTCAGCAGGACTTAGCAGCGGCTACTACTCAAGCGAGTACAACTACGTACCACGTGAATATACCGATGCCAACGGCAAGAAGCAGGTGACAATGGTACCCGGCGACCGTGTAGCCTTCGGCACACAGTTGAAGAACCACTTCAACAAGTACATCGCGCTCAACCTCTCCATTCCTATCTTCAATCGTTTCCAGACACGCAACAACATACGTGCAGCAAAGCTTCAGGTACACACACAGGAGATACAGCTTGAGCAGACACGCAAGACCCTCTACAAGGAGATTCAGCAGGCTTACTACAATGCTCTCGGAGCACAGCGCCAGTGTTCAAGTTCTGCGACTGCCCTCTCTGCCTCACAGGAGTCCTTTGCACTCATGAAGAGCAAGTACGAGAATGGCAAGGCTACCCCAACCGAGTTCCAGGAAGCAAAGACCAACCTCATGAAGGCTGAATCAACAGCAATCCAGAACCGTTACACATTCCTCTTCCGCCAGAAGATACTTGACTTCTATCGAAAAGGAGTATATTAAATTGGGAAACTCAAGTTTCGGAAGTAATTCTCTTGTAGGTTTAAGGTTATCAGGTAGCTACGCTTTCAGGTTTGATACCTGTCTCGCGGTGGAGATGTTCAACACAGAGTGCACAGAGGGAACAGAGTTGTTCAAACCATTTTTTTGCACGAATTATCATGTAATTGACCACGAACCTTTAGCTCGGCGTAGCCAATTATCATAAATGTTTTTTTGATAATTTATGGCAAATTAATGGTAATTCGTGTTAAAGTATTCTCTGAGGTCTCTGTGTTGAAAAGAAACAGCGAACAGACTATCGTCTTTTTACTTCCTTTTACTTCTTTTTACTCCATTTTACTACCATAAATGAGCAAGTTAAAAACTTGCGGAATAATCATCAACTGATTATTTTTCGCTTGTTATAAATGTAGCGAATGGATTGTAGCCGCTGAAACAATCAAGATTAGGTTGCTGCTCATTCAGCTTAATCCAGCGACTCCAGCCTGTTATCTGGTCAAAGCGGAGTTGTCCATAGGTATCATCGAGGGTAGAGCCCCATGGAGAGTCTGGCTTTAGTGTTCCGTTTGACATATATTCACAGGTTCCGTCTGCATTATAGAAAACTTGCAATTTTCCTGAATTGTAGCAATAATGTCCCTGACAGCCAAGCAGTATGCTGTAACCTACAGGCAGGCCGTTCTCATGAAGCCATTTACTTGACTGCTCATAGACAACAGACTTGTAGGAAGCTTCCCAAAGAGCTTCTGTTGACAACTCTGGCAATTGCTCACATAACGACAGCATGTATTGAAACAAATCATAGTTTGGACGTTGCATTTCGACCTTGTATGCTCCGGCGGTACACTTGTCTATCTTAGCTTTCACCTCGGCATCACCGCTTTGGTATGCAGCAATGAGACGGTCGGTAAATGCCCTTAACTCACGTCCAAAGGCATCAAGGTTGGCAGTGCATGTGATGGTCATATCATGATACACTTCCTCTTTTTGGTATTCTTCTGCTTCCTTGTCCCAATTGTCTATAACAGTCTTGACATACGTGCTCAGAGCATTCTCCAGATTGTCAGGGTTCTGGCTGAGGATGTTAATAAGAGCAGAGTAGTCGCCTCCTTGACCTGGTACAAGGAAGGTTGACAGGGCAAGATAGTCGCAGAACGGAGCCAGTTCGAACTGATACTCTATACAATTCATCAGGCAGGCATCCAGATATATGCAGGCTGGACGTACTTTGGCAGCTCTGATAGCCTGTGCGAGTGTCTTGGCAGTGAAGTGTTTGTCGTTATTTCCACAATCGTATATCACGCCACGAGTTCTTGCTGCGCTGACATTTTCTGACAATTCGCCATCTGGCTGATAGCCACCACCATGGTCGCTAAGTATGAGGATGTACTTCTTTGCCGGACGTACAGAAGCTGCCCAGTTGATGAAGTTTGTAAGCGAGTCTGGGTTGGTGATATCAGCATTGTCATCGCCATATACATCTGTAATACCAGGAACAATAGCGATATCTTCATCATCTGATTCCAAGAATGACTTGTCTATCTTGTCGTCGATAACATAGCGCACACTTTTACCAGCGTAAGGCAAAAGTTTCTTGAGGAAATCCGTGTAGTCAGTAATATTGGAATAGGTTTCCAGATCCTCAGTTATGTTGTTAGCAGCCGAGTATTTGTAGAGCGCACATACATTGACGTTTTTGTAGCAGTCATCATCGGCACCGTAAAACTCAATCATATCACTGACGAGGCAGGCGTCAAGATTACCACCGCCATGACCATAATAGATAATGGTATAGTCTGCCAGTTGCTGTGTTTCTTCTGGTTCAATCACAGTAGCGTCATCATCGTCGCTACATGCTGTAAACATGCTTGTTCCACAAATGAGTATGAAAGTTAATACCCAGCATTTAACATTTCCAGGAAATTGTAATCTGAATTTATTCATAATATATAATGCTAAAAAATTAATAATTAAATCTATTGAAATTGTAACAATAATTATGCACACCTACTTACATCGGCAAATATAATAAAATTTTAATTACTAATCATTTTTTTTAATTAAATTTTCAAGTTTCGGAAGTAATTCTCTTGTAGTAAAGAGAAGTAAGAAGGAGTAAAAAGACATTACCATGTCAGTACATTTTGGCGAACAGACTATCGTCTTTTTACTCCTTTTTACTCCATTTTACTCCCATAAATGAGCAAGTTGAAAACTTGCGAAACTTAAATTAATAACGTGTGGATGAAGTGAAAAATGAAAGGACAGGTGGTATAATTGCAGATTATTTTCTATCTTTGCCAACAGAATTAATAAATATTTTGACTTTAGCATTTGAAGAAGTTTTGCGTCAAGGAGTTCTATAAGTTATGACGAATGTCAATCAATGAGTAATTAGCTATTAGTAATGAGTAATAGCCATTAGGGACAGAATATCCAACGGTGGTGCTTGCCATTCCTAATTCCTAATTTCTCATTCCTAATTATGAGACGTCTTAACTACTTAACTTCTTAACTTCGCAAATCAAAGGATAAAGTCAAGTAAAGATGCTTTAGGCAGGTTCTATAAATTAGCTTTGAATGGATTTTGCCTTATTTCCGTGCAGGTTGTCTTGAATAATTGAAGAAGCATAGCGAGCTATGGTTCAAGATTATGAATGGCAAAATGCAGAAAAGAAGACAAAAGGCAACAAAGGTAATTTCAAAAGAAATTGTAATTAATAGAACATGCCTTAATACTAATTACTAACTTAACCAATATAAACAAATGAAATTAACCAGACTATTTGCGTTGGCTGTTGCCATGTTGTTATGCGTACCAGGGACGACATACGCACAGCGCAATATGAGATTGCGCACCATACCCATTGACAGTATGGTGATGAGTGACCCATGTATCCTTGCAGATGATGCAACACAGATGTACTACATGACAGGTACAGGCGGAATGTTGTGGAAGAGTCCTGACCTCAGGATGTGGACTGGTCCTTACCGTGTAGCCGTTACAGATGGCATCAAATGGGCAGGAGAGCGTCCTGAGATATGGGCAGCCGAACTGCACAAGTATAATGGCAAATATTATTACTTTGCCACATTCACTAACAACAGCATCCGTATAGGCGAGTTCAAGGGCAATGTCATTCCTCGTCGTGCAAGTCATATCCTTGTGAGCGATAAGGCTGAAGGTCCTTACCGTCCTGTGGGCAAGAGTGATTACCTCCCGGCAGACCGCCCAACACTCGACGGTACTTTCTGGGTTGATAAGGACAATAATCCATATATGATATTCTGTGGCGAGTGGTTGGAGAACTGGAACGGTACTATCGAGAAGATTCGTCTCAAGAAAGACCTTAGTGCTCCTGTGGGCAAGAGTAAGGTGCTGTTTCGTGCATTCGACTCACCTTGGAGTCGTGAGAAGGATATAAAGGGTAACAACATACCTAACAAGGTGACAGACGGTCCTTGGCTCTTCCGCACTCAGACAGGTAAGCTCGGAATGTTGTGGACAAGCTGGGTGTTCGGCGACTACACTCAGGGAGTGGCATATAGCGAGAGTGGTACTCTTGACGGACCTTGGATTCAGGAGAAGGAACCTATCACTCCTCCAAACTATGGCCATGGTATGCTTTTCCGTACTTTTGACGGACGTCTGATGATGTCGGTACATAGCCACGAAAAGGTGAATGGCAGGACACGCCGCGTACCACACCTTTTTCATGTGAACGACTCAGGCGACAAGATAAAGGTAATAGCACAAGAAGAGAAGATGGAGGCTTACCTCATGGTGTATCACAAAGACCAGGACCACGGCTTGCACATGGCATATTCGGAGGACGGATATACTTGGACAGCCTTTAATGACGACAAGCCTATCATAGCAGGAGACACTATTGCCGAGCAGCACGGAATACGCGACCCTCATATCTATCGTGGAAAGGACGGCGCTTATTTCCTTGCCATGACCGACCTCCATGTGTTTGGAGTACGTGACGGCTTCCGCAAGACGGAGTGGGAGCGTGACGGCAAGAAGTATGGATGGGGCAATAACCGTGGTATGGTGTTCATGAAGTCATACGACCTCATCCACTGGACACACCATGTTATTGACTTTACCAAGTTCCCAAAACAGCAGTATGTCGTTGACGGAGACACTCTCACCATGAACTGGAGTGAGGTGGGTTGTGTATGGGCACCAGAAACCGTATTCGATGAGGAAGCAGGAAAGATGATGGTTCACTTCACCACAAGAGAAGGTGTAGGAATGAACACAATATGGTATGTCTATATGAACGACGCATTTGACAAGGTAATCGGCGAACCGCATTTCCTGCTCTCTGCACCAAAGTTGAAGTATAACATTATTGACTCAGACATCATCAAGGTAGCCGACACATACCACATGTTCTATGTGAGTCACGAACGCGGAGCAACACCAAGACATGCTACGTCTCAGAAGATTACAGGCCCATACAGGTTAGATGATTATTACTTTGACGGCGAAAGACAGGGACATGAGGCACCTAACTGTTGGAAAAGACTCGATAAGGATGCCTCAGAGCCTACTTATGTCGTTATGTTCGACAACTACCACATACGTCCGATGAACTTCGGATTTGTTGAGACAAAGGACTTCTTCACATACAAGCCTATCGGCTATTTTGACGGCAAGGGTTGCAAGATGAAGCGTACCAACTTCGCCGAGCAGAAGCATGGTGCCGTAACCTACATCACGAAGGAAGAACTTGAACGCCTCAAGAAGTATTGGAGCAAGTAATCTTATCCAATAATTTAGGCTTGTACGGTTGATCTTTTTGAAACACGGAGAGCACGGAGGAGGTAATTTTTTTGAAAACACGAATTACCATTAATTTGCCATAAATTATCAAAAAAATATCGAACTGTACGGTTGAGAACACAGAAATATTAGTGTTTTTTAATCTCCCACAGAGCTCACAGAGCACACAGAGTTTTTATTCTTAATCCTCTGATTTATTTAGAGCTCACAGAGGTCGCTTGCGCTCCGTGGAGCTCTCAG